>NSII01000221.1 GCA_002737305.1 Synechococcus sp. Baikal-G1 | reverse complement strand
GCTGCTCAACCGCGGCGAGCGGGTGGTGGGGCTCGATAATCTCAACCCCTACTACGACCCCGCCCTCAAGCAAGCCCGCCTAGCCAGGCTGCAGGCCCTACCGGGGGCCCAGGCGGGTGGCTTCTCCTTCCATCAGCTGGATCTAGAGAACACCGAAGCGATCGCCGCTTTGTTTGCCCAGGTGCGGCCCGACCGGGTGGTGCATTTCGCCGCCCAGGCGGGGGTGCGCTACTCGATCGAGAACCCGGCGGCCTACCTGCACACCAACTTGGTGGGCTTCGGCGCGATCCTGGAGGGCTGCCGCCACCAAGGAGTTGGTCACCTGGTCTATGCCTCCAGCAGCTCGGTGTATGGCGGCAACCGTCAGCTGCCGTTTGCCGAGCACCATGCGGTGAACCATCCGGTGAGCCTCTATGCGGCCACCAAGAAGGCCAATGAGCTGATGGCCCACACCTACAGCCATCTCTACGGCCTGCCCGCCACCGGGCTGCGTTTTTTCACCGTCTATGGGCCCTGGGGCCGGCCGGACATGGCGCCGATGCTGTTCGCAGACGCCATCCTGGCGGGACGGCCGATCCGGGTTTTCAACCAGGGCCAGATGCTGCGCGATTTCACCTACATCGATGATGTGGTGGAGGGGGTGCTGCTCTGCCTCGATCGGCCCGCCACGGCTAACCCCCACTTCGATCCCCTCGAGCCCGACCCCGCCACCGCCGCGGCCCCCCACCGGCTCTTCAACCTGGGCAATGCCCAGCCCGTAGCCCTGTTGCGCTTCATCGAGCTGCTCGAGCAGTCCCTTGGGCGCCAGGCCATTAAGGAGTTTCTGCCGATGCAGCCCGGCGATGTGGTGGCCACCGCCGCCGACACCAGCCGCCTGCAGGACTGGGTTGGCTTTGCCCCCTCCACCCCCCTAGAGCTGGGCCTGGAGCGATTTGCCCGCTGGTATTTGGACTACACCCGGGCCTGAGGCCTCAATCGAAATAGCGCTTGCCGGCCTGAGTGACCCGGCGATGCCTGCGGGCTTCGCGGCGGGTGTATTCGCTCACCGTGGGGTTGGCCACGCTCGGATCCACGTGGGCCACCTGCTCCCACAGGTCCCGCGGTGCCCAGCGCACCGTGTGTTCGCTCTTGTCCACCTTGGTGACATGGCACCAGCGGCTGCTGCCGCAGCTGGGGCAGAACAGCTCTTCGAGCCATTCGTTGGTGAGCACCAGCACCGGGTAGGCATTCAGCACCAGCTTGGCCCGTTTATCCGACATGCCCCGCTGCTTGAGCTGTTCAACGGTGAGCAGGTGCAAAAAGTATTTGCGGCCGTTGCCCTCGATTTGCTTCTCCGGGTGGGCAGGGCAAAAAAGCTCCCGCCGCTTCGGACGTTGCCGGCGGCGGGAGCTTTTGGCAGGTTGTTGATCGGTATCAACAGCCTGATTGGGGTGGTCGCTCGTTGGCACTGGGCTTAGCTCGCTCTGGCTGGTTTAGGCCGAACCGACGCCCACGTAGGAGCCGTAGAAGAACAGGCCGACCACAAAGATCACGGCCATGCCACCGGCGGTTGCCACTAGCCAGAGGGGCAGCACCCCTTCGGTCCAGCGGGATTTCCAGGCCACGGCGGGCCGGCCATCGGGAAGGCGATCGGGGATCCGGCCGTCAGGCAGGCTCGATTTCTTGCCGCTCATCGTGAATCCTCCCGATCAGTTGAAGAAGTAGCTGGAAAACAAAATGCCGATGGTGAACACAAACAGCAGGCCTAAATAAAGGCTGGTGCGGTTCAGTTCAACCGGCAAGTTGTTGGGGTTGGGGGTGCGTTGCATGACCTTGGGCCTTAGCGGCGGGAGAACTGCATGGCGGCCAGGGCACCCAGGAAAAATACCGTGGGAATGCCTAGGGCATGGAGCGACAACCACCGGACCGTGAAGATCGGGTAGTTGCGCGGCGTGGTGGAGGCGGGGGATTGGGTCATGGCTTATTTCAAGCGCAGGTCAAGCGTGCTCTTGCCTTCGAAGCGCTGACTCACAACTGGAGCCTTACTCTCCTGGGCCTGGAAATAGGCGTCAGGGCGAGGGGTCCCAAAGGCGTCGTAAGCAAGCCCAGTGGAGACAAACAGGAACCCGGCCAGGAAGATCGACGGCAGGGTCACCGCATGAATCACCCAGTAGCGGATGCTCGTAATGATTTCGAAGAACGGACGTTCCCCTGTGGAGCCGGCAGCCATAGCAGCAAGCGTTCAACTGATTGATCTTAAGGGCCTGATGGCTGCCGCCGGGCCTGGGCCGGCGGCTTGGTTACACAGGGACGCAGTTGGCCCGCCCGCCAGGTCTTAGCCGACCCAGCGCAGCAGGTGGCCCCGCTCGCCCAGCACAAAGCCCTTGCCGCCCGGCAGGAAGGCGATGCGGTTGAAGTTGGTGCCCTGGGTTTCGCCCACCGGATCCTTCTGCCAGCTCTTGCCGGCGTCCGTGCTCACCAGCAGGGTGCCGCTGCCGCCGGCGGTCCAGATTGCGCCGCTGGGATCCCAGGCCATGTCCAGGTAGCCGAAGCCGTTGGTGATCGGGATCACCGGCTTGCTCCAGTCGTCCAGGTTGCTGGCATCGCTGTTGAAGCGCATCTGGGCGCCCCGGGTCACCATCCAGTAGGTGCCATCGGGCTGGAAGCCCATGGCCTGCACCCGCTGGCTGCTGATCCGTTGGTGGGGCTGCCAAATCGCCTGGCCCGGCTGCCAGGTGGCAAAGAAGTTGCCCAGGCCCGACACGCTCACGTACTGGCCGTCGCCGTTGCGGCGCAGGTCGCGCACGGCGCCAGCGGCATCGCTCACGGTGGCTTGCCAGCTGGTGCCGCCATCCTCGGTTTGGTAGATGGCGCCCACGTTGGTGGCCAGCTCGGCGCTGCCCGAGCCCAGGGCCGTGATCAGGTAGGGCTCACCCGGCAGCTTGGTGTCGAGGAACAGGCGGGTCCAGCTCTGGCCGGCGTCGGTGCTGTGCAGCAGCAGGCCCGGCTGGCCGGCGATCCAGCCCTCAGAACCGCGAAAATCAATGCTGATCAGGCGGAAATTTTCCTCGGGCGGCAGGTCCAGGGCCCGTTCCTGCCAGCTGGCGCCGCCATCGCTGGTTTCCAGGATCAGCCGGTTGCTGCCCACCAAAAAGCCGTGGGTGTCCGTATCGAAGGCCAGATCGAGGGGGTTGGCCCGGTTCTCCAGGGCCACCGCCTGCCAGGGGCTGGCGCTGGCGACCGGCAGGCCTAGGGAGACGCAACCGCTGGTCCCCAGGGCCAGGCCCAAGGTCAGCACCAGGGAAAGGACCAGGGAGGCGAGGCGGGTCGCGGGCATCGGCGCAGGCATCAACGCAGGGAATAGAGGGACAGGAAAAAGGCGAAAGCCAGGGCGAAGCCGCCGAAGATCAGCACGTTCTTCTGGCCAGGCGTCAGCTGGTTAACCCCCAGGCCGTAGCCGAGGTTCTCCTCGAAGCCACTGGGCTTGTTGCGGGGGCCGATGTCCTTGAAGGCGGCCACCTTGCTGCGGCACACCGGGCAGCGGAAGCTGAAGGGATCGAGCTCGAGAAACGGGGTTCCAGCCGCAATCGCCAGCTTTTTCACCCCCTCGGCGGGGTCGTAAACGAAACCACAGCTGCGGCACTCGAAGCGGTGCTCAGACAGATCGGGCTCCTGCTCCGCCTCTAGCTCCGTGTTGGGCTCCGGGCTGGGCTCCTGCGGCTCCAGGCCGGGGGGACTGGCCTCTTGATCCGTGATCTCGTCGCTCACCGACCCCTCCGCGCGTGATCAAACTCTAGGCAAGCCAGGGCGGAGGCGGTTTCGCAGGCCTGCAGGCCGGTCGGTGTCCGCCTGCGGATCGGCGCCCGCGGCGGGGGCCCAGGCTTGGCTTGCGGGTGTCAGACTGGCCTCCAGGTTGGGCTGGGCTGCCTTTGTTCGTTCTTGACGGCTACGACGCCTTTTTGGGCTTCCTGCTGATCGCGGCGGCCGTGCCCGTGCTGGCGCTGGTCACCAACAAGCTGGTGGCCCCCAAATCCCGCACCGGCGAACGGGATCTCACCTACGAATCGGGCATGGAGCCGATCGGCGGCGCCTGGATCCAGTTCAACATCCGCTACTACATGTTTGCCCTGGTCTTCGTCATTTTCGACGTGGAGACCGTGTTCCTTTACCCCTGGGCCGTGGCCTTCCATCGCCTCGGCCTGCTGGCCTTCATCGAAGCCCTGGTGTTCATCACCATCCTGGTGGTGGCCCTGGCCTACGCCTGGCGCAAGGGCGCCCTCGAGTGGAGCTGAACCCCTAGAGCCATGACCCTCACCCCCACCAGCCCAGCCGGTTCCCCCAGCTCCTTGAGCACGGCCGAACCCGCCTCGATTGCCGCCCTACGCGACCTGCGGGCCTCCACCTGCAACCCCGTCGGCGCCCCCACGGTGACCGCCGAGCTGTCCGAGAACATCATTCTCACCAGCCTCGACGACCTGCACAACTGGGCGCGGCTCAGCAGCCTCTGGCCCCTGCTCTACGGCACGGCCTGCTGCTTCATCGAGTTCGCCGCCCTGCTCGGCTCCCGCTTCGACTTCGACCGCTTCGGCCTGGTGCCCCGCTCCAGCCCGCGCCAGGCCGACCTGCTGATCGTGGCCGGCACCGTGACCATGAAGATGGCCCCGGCCATGGTGCGGCTCTACGAGCAGATGCCCGAGCCCAAGTACGTGATCGCCATGGGCGCCTGCACGATCACCGGCGGCATGTTCTCCGCCGACTCCACCACGGCGGTGCGCGGCGTCGACAAGCTGATCCCGGTGGACCTCTACATGCCCGGCTGCCCGCCCCGGCCCGAGGCGATCTTTGATGCGGTGATCAAGCTGCGCAAAAAGGTGGGCAACGAATCCCTGGCCGAACGGGGCAACCTGCTCCCCACCCACCGCTACTGCACGGTGCCCCACCAGCTCAAGGCGGTGCAGCCGGTGGTCACGGGGGCCTACCTGCGCGCCGAAACCCAGCGGGCGGCCCTGGCTGCGGCGGCTGGCCAGCCCCTAGACCTCAGCCAGCCAGCGTCCGAGCCCGTACCCCTGCCAGCCCAAACCCTTCCCCTCCAAGCTGCCCCCCGCCAAGGTCAAGCCGATGCCTGAGCCCACCAACCCTGAAGCGGGCGCCCTCGCCGGCACTGCTGGCACCGCTGCAGAGGCGATCACCGTTGTTGAACCGGGGCCGGTGAGCCGCTGGCTCAGCGCCCAGGGGTTTGGGCACGAAGGGCTCGAGCCCGACCACCTCGGCATTGAGACCCTGGCGGTGGAGCCCCTGTTCCTGCCCTTGATCGTGGCGGCCCTCAAGGCCAGCGGCTTTGATTACCTGCAATGCCAGGGCGGCTACGACGAGGGGCCCGGCGGCCGCCTGGTGAGCTTCTACGAGCTGGTGAAACTGGCCGCCCTGGCCGACCAGATCGCCCTGGCCAGCGATCCTGCCGGCACCTGCCACGCCCTGCCCGCCACGGCCCGGCCCGAGCAGGTGCGGCTCAAGGTGTTCCTGGAGCGCGATGGCGACCTCACCATCCCCAGCCTCTATGGGCTGTTCCGCGGCGCCGACTGGCAGGAGCGCGAAACCTTCGACATGTATGGCATCCACTACGCCGGCCATCCCCATCCCAAGCGCCTGCTGATGCCCGAGGACTGGAAGGGCTACCCCCTGCGCAAGGACTACGTGCAGCCCGATTTCTACGAGATGCAGGACGCCTACTAAGGACGAAAAACGAAGAACGAAGAACGAAGCCTTAAGCCCCCCTAGGAATTCTGGCGTTTGTCTCGGTTGTGGCGGCGGTAGAAGCGCATCACGGCCAGGGCAACGCTGCGGGGGTCGTGGCGCAGGGTGGCGCTGGGCCGGGCCCCCTGCATCGGCGCCAGCATCACCTCATAGCCATCGGCCTTGAGTTGGCGGCTGCCGCACAGCACCGGTTCAGCTCCGCGCAGCCGGTAGTTCTCCACCAATGGCCCCTGGGCCAGCTCCTCCTGGGCCAGCACGGCCGTGAACAGGCGCTCGCCCACCCCCAGGCTGGCCAGCTGGGCCTCAATCGCCCGCAGGTGGCCCTGCACATCGAGGCCATCGGTTTCGCCCGGCTGGGTCATCAGGTTGCAGATGTAGAGCCGGGGCGCCTTGCTGCGCCGGATCGCCTCCACCAGCTCGGGCACCAGCAGGTTGGGCAGCAGCGAGGTGTAGAGGCTGCCCGGACCCAGCAGGATCAAATCGGCGTGGGCGATGGCCTCCAGGGCCCGGGGTAGGGCCGGTGGCCGCTCCGGAATGCAGCCGAGCCGCACGATCGGGCTTGTGGCCTGGCCGATGCGGGATTCGCCTTCGATCCGCTCGCCGTTTTCGAGTTCGGCCCAGAGGCGCACATCGGCGTTGGTGGCCGGCACCACCTGGCCCTGCACCGCCAGCACCCGGCTGCTGGCCGTGATCGCCGATTCCAGGCTGCCCGTGATCGCCGAGAGGGCCGAGAGGAACAAGTTGCCGAAGCTGTGGCCCTCCAGGCCGCTGCCGGCCTTGAAGCGGTATTGGAACAGGCGGGTGAGCAGCGGTTCTTCCGTGGAGAGGGCGGCTAAGCAGTTGCGGATGTCGCCGGGGGGTTGCACCCCCAGCTCCCGCCGCAGCACGCCACTACTGCCGCCGTCATCGGCCACCGTGACGATGGCCGTGAGGTTGCTGCTATAGCGCTTCAGGCCCGAGAGCAGGGTGGAGAGGCCGGTGCCGCCGCCGATGGCGACGATGTTGGGGCCCCGGTTGAGCTTGCCCTGGGCCAGCAGGGCATCGACGAGCACCGTGTCCTTTTCGGGCGCCAGGGCCTGCTGGATCGAGCTGAAGCTGCGGCTCTGGCCCAGCCAGATCAGGCCGCCGCCCACCACCAGCACCACCGGGCCGGTGATGCCGCGGGGCATCACCGTGGTGATGTTTTTGAGCAGCCAGTTGATCGATTCCAGGCTCCAGTAGATCGGCTTGAGATCGAGCCACACGGCGCCGCCGAGGAGGGCGAGCAGCAGGCCCAGGCCCGAGGTCACCACCCAGCGCTTCACCACCAGCCCGGGCTGCAGCCAGCGCACCGCCCGCCTGGAGCGGCTCATCAGATCCCGTTGGCGCAGGTCGCCGCGGCCGATCCAGCCGGGCCGGCTGCTACGCCGCCGGGGCGGCCGACTGGAGGCGGGCAGGCCCATCAGGTGGGGTAAGTGTTCAAACTGTACGGATGACGGGTCAAGATGGCCCCATGGATCTGAACCGCTCTGCTGAGGCTGCTCGCGCTGGCGCAGCTCTTGGAGCCGGGGCAGCGCCCCCCGTGGCCGAGCTAGGGGGTCTCTCGATGGCCTGGGGGGAGCGGCTGGTGCTCAACCAGGTGGATCTCACCCTCCACCCCGGCGAGCGCCTGGCGGTGGTGGGCCCGTCTGGGGCGGGCAAATCCACAATCCTGCGCATCCTGGCCGGCCTGCAGTTGCCCACCAGCGGCGAATTGCGCATCCATGGCGTGCCCCAGACCTATTTGCGCCTGGACCAGCGCCAGCCCCCCGATGTGCGCCTGGTGTTCCAGAACCCGGCCCTACTGGCCTCGCTCACGGTCTGCGAAAACGTGGGCTTTTTGCTCTATCGCCACGGCCAGCT
>NSII01000220.1 GCA_002737305.1 Synechococcus sp. Baikal-G1 | reverse complement strand
AGCCCCAACCCCAGCGACCTAGAAGTCCCGGTCGGTAAGGATTTCGCAACCATCACTGGTCACGGCGATGGTGTGTTCCCACTGGGCCGAGAGGCTGCCGTCCTCCGTCACCACGGTCCAGCGGTCCTTAAGGGTGCGGCAGGCCTTGCTGCCGGCATTGAGGATCGGCTCCACCGCCAGGGTCATGCCCGCCTTCAGGGTCAAATTGGGCAGGTCCCGGGTGCGGAAGTTGAACACCGAGGGTTCCTCATGCAGGTTGCGGCCAACGCCATGGCCGGTGTAGTCCTCCACCACCGCATAGCCATGGGCTTCGACGTGGTCCTGCACGGCGCCGGCGATGTCGAGCAGGCTGTTGCCCGCCTTGATGCGGGCCAGACCCTTCATGAGCGATTCCTGGGCTACCCGGGTGAGCCGCTGGGCCTCCTCCGTCGCTCCCTCGCCCACACAGAGGCTGATGCAGCTGTCGCCGTGGTAGCCCTCGAAGTAGGCGCCCGTGTCGATCTTGACCAGGTCGCCGGCCCGAATCACCCGTTTGCTGCTGGGGATGCCATGGACAACCTCCTGGTTGATCGAGGCGCAGATGCTGGCGGGAAAGCCGTGGTAGCCCTTAAAGCTGGGGGTGGCCCCCATCTCCCGGATGCGCTTTTCGGCGTGGCGATCCAGGTCGGCGGTGGTCATGCCCGGTGCGGCCAGCTCGCTGATCTCCCTAAGCACGGTGGCCACGATGCGGCTGGCCTTGCGCATGATCGCGATTTCGCGCGCCGATTTGATTTCAACCCCCCGGCGTCCCTTCTGGATGCGGGGTCCGGTTTGGGTGGCGGCCGCCTGGGCCGCTGCTGACGGACTGGCGGCCGCTTGACGGTTGGTGGTGGCCAGCAGATCAGCAAAAAGATTCATCGAAAGGTCCAGGGCCGATTGTCAAGGTAGAACGGGGGCCCGGTCCCCTGTTGCCCGTTCGTTCCCGCCGCCTGATGTCGCTGCCTGGGCTGACGCCACAAAGGTTCCAGCAGGTCCGCCGGCTCCATGGGGCTGTGGCACCGCTTGTGCTGGCCCCCCTGCTCCTCACGGTCTGCTCTGGCATGGCCTACCGGCTGCTGAAGGACTGGGCCGGCCTGGGCCGCGACCAGCTGCACGTTTTGATGGTGCTGCATGAGGGCGAATGGCTCGGCAAGGCACTCGAACCCTTTTATGTCTTGCTCAACGGCCTGGGCCTGCTCTGGATGCTGATCACTGGGGCCAGCCTGGTGCTGCAACGCTGGCGTCAGGGCCCGCGTCCAGCGAAGTCGGCCGGTCCAGAGGGGTCAGCCTGAGCGGTACACTTGTGGTTTGGCCAGGCGTCTTTCGGAGCTGGGATGGCAGCGGAATCCAACGAAATCAATGACATGACCAGCGAGACGGAGACCACCACGGTGGAGACGAGCTTGGAGACCAACACCCCTGCGGTGGCAACCCTGGAGCCTGTGAAGGCCACCACGGGCAAACTCAGCGGCCAGGACCTGATCCGGGCTTTTGAAGCCGATCAGCTCAAGAGCGATCTACCTGAGATCTACGTGGGCGACACCGTCCGCGTGGGGGTTCGCATCAGTGAAGGCAACAAGGAGCGCATCCAGCCCTACGAGGGTGTGGTGATCGCCAAACGCCACGGCGGTCTCCATGAGACCATTACCGTGCGGCGCATCTTCCAAGGGGTCGGGGTGGAGCGTGTCTTCATGCTGCACAGCCCCCAAGTTGCTTCCATCAAGGTGGAGCGGCGCGGTAAGGTGCGACGAGCGAAGCTCTTCTATCTGCGCGACCGGGTGGGCAAGGCCACTCGCGTCAAGCAGCGCTTCGATCGCTGAGGCTTACGCCTCATTTTTGTCCAGGTCAATGTTCATCTTGTATGGGCCTTGACCGTGGGGGGATCGCCTTGCGCCGTTAGTTCAGTTGGTAGAACGCAGGTCTCCAAAACCTGATGCCGGGGGTTCAAGTCCTCCACGGCGCGTCCGATTCCCCCTCCTGCAGTTTCGTGGTTCCGGACATGGAGTTGGATCTACAGCCTGGTGATGTGGTCAAAGTTCTCGAGTCCGCAGCCCTTGGCTGGGTTCGGGCGCGGGTGATCCGTGTCAAATCCGGTGGTCGAGTCGTTGTTCAAAGCGACCAAGGTCGGGAATTCACCGCCAGGGGAAACCAGGTTCGCCTGATTGAACCGGCCGGTTTCCGCCCCTGACTAGCCGTGGAGTGGGCCGATTGCGGCCCCAAATCAGTTGCCCCTGATCGTGCTCTTCCAGGGCTCGGCCAGGGTTTTTTTTGTGGCCCCAGGGTTTGTTGCTGCGCTCCTTCACTGGGGCCGATTGGTTGACGGAGGGGCCCGTCACAGCTGATACTGGTTAAAGCGCAGGGCGGCCACCGTTGCCCGGGCGATCCGGATCTGGCCTGTGGCCAATCTGTGGTTTTGGCTCTAAAACCAAACGCAATTGGTTGCAAAACCAATCTGGGACTGTAGTTCAACCGGTTAGAGCACCGCCCTGTCACGGCGGAAGTTGCGGGTTCGAATCCCGTCAGTCCCGTCTAACCCCAATTGGAGTCACGCGACCATGGCGAACACTGGTTCGGTGCGTGTGCGTCTGGCTCCTAGCCCCACCGGCACCCTCCACATCGGCACCGCCCGTACGGCAGTGTTCAACTGGTTGTTTGCCCAGCGCCACGGCGGCCAGTTCCTGCTGCGCATCGAGGACACCGACCGGGAACGCAGCAAGCCCGAATTCACCGCCAACATCCTCGAAGGCCTGCAATGGCTGGGGCTGGCCTGGGATGGGGAGCCAGTGGTCCAAAGCGAGCGCATTGGCGCCCATCGCGCCGCCATTGGCCAGCTGCTGGCGTCTGGCCATGCCTACCGCTGCTACGCCAGCGAGGCCGAGCTGCAGGAGATGCGCGAGCGCCAGGCAGCAGGAAACAAGCCCCCCCGCTACGACAACCGTCATCGCGACCTGACCCCCGACCAGGAGCAGGCCTACATCGCCGAAGGACGCCAGGCCACGGTGCGGTTCCGCATCGACGATGCTGCCAGCATTGGTTGGACCGATTTGGTCCGCGGCCCCATGCGCTGGGCGGGCGCCGACCTCGGCGGCGACATGGTGATTGCCCGCCGGGCGCCGGCCGCCACGATCGGTGATCCCCTCTACAACCTGGTGGTGGTGGTTGATGACGCCGCCATGGCGATCAGCCACGTGATCCGCGGCGAAGACCACATCGCCAACACGGCCAAGCAAATCCTGCTGTACGAAGCCCTGGGCCTGGCCATGCCCGTGTTTGCCCACACGCCGTTGATCCTCAACAAAGAAGGCAAGAAGCTCTCGAAACGCGATGGGGTCACCTCCGTGGCTGATTTCCGCGCCCAGGGCTACAGCGCCGCTGCCCTGGCCAATTACATGACCTTGCTGGGTTGGTCGCCGCCGGAAGGCATGGGCGAGCGCTTCTGCCTGGGCGAAGCAGCAGCGATGTTCGATTTCGATCGGGTCAACAAGGCCGGCGCCCGTTTCGACTGGGACAAGCTCAATTGGTTGAACGGCCAGGTGCTCCATGACCTGGAGCCAGGCCAGTTGCTAGACCAGCTCCAGCCCCTCTGGGCTGGCGAGGGCTGGCTGGATCAGGCCCAGGACCAGGAGGACCAGGTTTGGCGGGAGTCGCTTTGCGCCCTGATCGGGCCTTCCCTTGTGACCCTGCGCGATGGCCTTGACCAGGCCCGGCCCTTCTTCCGCCGGCCCGAGCTCAGTGAAGCTGCCCTGGTCCAGCTCCAAACTGCTGGGGCCCAAGACGCCCTCCAAGCCCTGTTGGCGCTCCTCGTTGACGGGCCCTTGACCCTGGAGCAGGCCCAGGAGCTGTTGGCCAAGGCGGTTACGGCGGCCGGGGTCAAAAAAGGAGTGCTGATGAAAAGCTTGCGGGCCGCCTTGCTTGGCAGTCTCCAAGGTCCCGACCTACTCAGCACCTGGCTGTTGCTCCAACCCAGCGGCGAGGCCGCCGCCCGCATCCGCCGCAGCCTTTGAATGGCTAGGGGCCTAGTTCGGGCGATTCCATGGGGGGGGCTGCCGGTTCTGGCGGAATCACGAGACCAAGACGGCGGGCCAAACTCGGGGCCGTGAAGCCCTGCAGGCCCACGGTGAGCACGATCATCAGGAACACCAGGCCCTTGAGATCCGAGGCTCCCGGCACGCCCGCGGCTTCGAGCTGGAGGGCAAACAGGCTGGCGATAGCAGCGGTCACGATGCCCCGCGGAGTCATTCGTCGAAGGAGGTGAACTGGGGTTCAACCCGGATCCCCACCACGCCATTGGGGCGGACCACGAGGTATTCACCCTGCAGATCATGAATCGGCACGTTCACGAAGGCTTCGGCTGGACCGGAATTCAGCACGTCGCCGTACCACTTTTGAAACGAGGCCAGGTCGGGGAAATTGATGAGTTGTTCGTGACCGCCGGCAAGCAGCAGGTGAATGGCGTAGTGGTTGGGCGTCCGGGCCATCGTGTTGACACCTGCAAGGTTCGCTGTCCCACGATATGGAGCTGGTTAGTCCCTCTGCCAATCTGAGGCGGTTCGAGATGCAGGCCATGGCACCAGACGGCATGCGTCCGAACGGGCAAACCCCTGGCCTGGGCGCCGTTACCGGCCCGGGTGCGGCCGCCCCCCTGCTGCTGTTAGTGGACGGCCACAGCCTGGCCTTTCGCAGCTTCTATGCCTTTGCCAAGGGGGGCGAGGGTGGTCTGAGCACCAAGGAGGGAGTCCCCACTTCGGTGACCTACGGCTTCCTCAAGGCCCTGCTCGACAACTGCAAGGGCCTGGCCCCCCAGGGGGTGGTGATCGCCTTCGACACGGCCCAGCCCACCTTCCGCCACGAGGCGGACAGCGCCTACAAGGCCCACCGTGATAAGGCGCCGGAGCACTTCTTCGTCGATCTGGCCAACCTGCAGCAGATCCTCGAAACCTCCCTCGATCTGCCCCTCTGCATGGCCCCGGGTTATGAGGCCGATGACGTGCTCGGCACCCTGGCCAACCGGGCAGCGGATGGGGGCTGGCGGGTGCGCATCCTCTCGGGCGACCGCGACCTCTTTCAATTGGTGGATGACGGCCGCGACATCTCGGTTTTGTACATGGGCGGCGGGCCCTACGCCAAAAGCAGTGGGCCGTTGGAAATCAAGCGCGAGGGCGTGATCGCCAAGTTGGGCGTGCCGCCCGAGGAGGTGGTGGATCTCAAGGCCCTCACCGGCGACAGCTCCGACAACATCCCGGGAGTCAAGGGGGTGGGGCCGAAAACGGCCATCAATTTGCTCAAGGAGAACGGCGACCTTGATGGTGTGTATGCCGCCCTCGATGGCTTAGGCGAGAAGGACAGCAAGGGGGCCCTCAAGGGCGCCCTCAAGGCCAAACTCAGCGCCGATCGCGAGAGCGCCTATCGCTCGCGCATGTTGGCCGAGATCCTGATCGACATCCCCCTGCCCAGCGAGCCCCGGTTGATTCTGGGGGCGGTGAACGCCCCCAGCCTGGCGGCGAGCTTGGAGGGCCTGGAGTTGTTCAGCCTGGTGAAGCAGGTGGGCAATTTTGCGCGGATTTTTTCGGCGGAGCCGCCGCCAGAGCTGGGCGTGGGCTCCGCCCCGGATGGGCCTGGGGTCAAACCGGCCGAAGGGGCCACCGAAGACAGCAAGGCCCCGCAGAAGCAGGATCTGGCGCCGAAGCAGGCCCAGCCCATCAGCGAGCTGGGCGAGCTGCCAACCCTGGCTCCCCAGCTGATCGGCTCCGCGGGCGAGCTGCGCGCCTTGGTGGAGCGGCTGCTGGCGTCCACTGATCCAGCCAGCCCCATTGCCCTCGACACCGAAACCACCGCCCTCAATCCCTTCGAGGCGGAGCTGGTGGGGATCGGCCTGTGTTGGGGTGAGGGGTTGGCCGACCTGGCCTATATCCCGATCGGCCACCATCCGCCCGCCGCCGCCGACCTGCTCAGCTCGCCTCCGCCGGCCCCGCCCCAGCTGCCCCTGGAGCAGGTGTTGGCGGCCCTGGCCCCCTGGCTGGCGAGCGCCCAGCACCCCAAGACCCTCCAAAACGCCAAATACGACCGACTGGTGCTGATGCGCCACGGCCTGCCCCTGGGCGGCGTGGTGATGGACACCCTGCTGGCGGACTACCTGCGCGATGCCAATGCCAAACATGGCCTCGACGCCCTGGCCGAGCGCAACTTTGGTTTTAGTCCCACCGGTTTTACTGAGCTGGTGCCAAAGGGGGCGACCTTTGCCTCGGTGCCGATTGGGGAGGCCGCCCTCTATTGCGGCATGGACGTGCACCTCACTTGGCGGCTGACGGGGCAGATCCGCCAGCAACTCGTCGACCTGGGCCCGGCCCTACCCGCCCTGCTCGATGCGGTGGAGCTGCCCCTAGAGCCCGTGCTCGCCCTCATGGAAGCCACCGGTATCCGCATTGATACGGCCTACCTGGCGGAGTTATCCGGCGAGCTGGCCACCACCTTGGCGCGGCTGGAGTTGGACGCCCGAGCCGCCGCTGGCCTGGACTTCAACCTGGCTTCCCCCAAGCAGCTGGGTGAATTGCTCTTTGACAAGCTCGGCCTGGATCGCAAAAAATCGCGCAAAACCAAGACCGGCTGGAGCACCGATGCGGCCGTACTGGAAAAACTGGAGGACGCCCATCCAGTGGTGCCCCTGGTGCTGGAACATCGCACCCTCAGCAAGCTCAAGAGCACCTATGTGGATGCCCTGCCGGCCTTGATGGAGCCGGAAACGGGCCGGGTCCACACCGATTTCAACCAGGCGGTTACCGCCACCGGACGCCTATCAAGCAGCAATCCCAACCTGCAGAACATCCCGATTCGCACGGAATTTTCCCGGCGGATTCGCAAGGCCTTCCTGCCCCAGCAGGGCTGGCAGCTGATCAGTGCTGACTACAGCCAAATTGAGCTGCGCATCCTCACCCACCTCTCGGGCGAACCGGTGCTGGTGGAGGCCTACCAGGCCGGTGACGATGTGCATGCCCTCACCGCCCGGTTGCTGCTGGAAAAAGACGAGGTCAGCCCGGATGAACGGCGGCTTGGCAAAACGATCAATTTCGGCGTGATCTATGGCATGGGCGCCCAGCGCTTTGCCCGCGAAACCGGCGTTAGCCAGGCCCAGGCCAAAGAGTTCCTCACCAAATACAAGCAGCGCTATCCCCGGGTGTTCTCCTTTTTGGAACTGCAGGAGCGTCTTGCCCTCAGCCGCGGCTACGTGGAGACGATCCTGGGCCGGCGGCGCCCGTTTGCCTTTGATCCCAATGGCCTGGGCCGGCTGCTGGGCAAGGATCCCCTTGAGATCGATCTGGAGGTGGCCCGCCGGGCCGGCATGGAGGCCCAGCAACTGCGGGCAGCCGCCAATGCGCCCATTCAGGGCTCCAGCGCCGACATCATCAAGTTGGCGATGGTGCAATTGCAGCGGGAGCTGGCCACCGCTCACTTGCCAGCCCGGTTGTTATTGCAGGTGCACGATGAACTGGTGCTGGAGGCGGCCCCAGAAGCGCTTGAGGCGGTCTTAGAAATCACCCGCCGCACCATGGAAACGGCGGTCCAGCTCTCCGTGCCCCTAAGGGTGGAAACGGGGGTGGGTCCCAACTGGATGGAGGCTAAATAGGGGCTTTTGCTTTTTTGGGCAGCCGATAGGCTTGGTATTGAGAGGGGCGAATGTCAATCCGTCGAAGTGGAACCCATCCACTCAATTTTGCCATGGTCGAAGGTATAGCAGGCAGGTTCGATTAGCAAGGCACCACTGTTGACGCGATCCTGCACCAGCTGGCTGCTGCCTATTAATTGTCGGGCTGTCAAGACGGGATGGCGGCGCACGGCGACGTCTGGATCGAGGGGAACGGCCCCAGCGACGAGCTCTTCTCGGATATGCAACACCAGCTTGCTGAGGCTTGGGCTGAGGCTCACATGGTCGGCGCAGGCTGCCGCAATCGCACCACAT
>NSII01000219.1 GCA_002737305.1 Synechococcus sp. Baikal-G1 | reverse complement strand
CACGCCCGTGATGGCAAGCCCCTGCGGCTGGCGATCCAATGGGGTCCCTGGGAGGGGGCGGGCATGGCTGAGGGCAAAACCAGGCGCCTGGAGGGACTGGGCGTAGGACTGCTGCCGGCAGCGGGGGCATTTCAGGCCCTGGACCTGCTGCTGGAACGGGGCCAAGGCGGCGTGGTCGCCGTACTCAACAACGATTGGCCGCGCCTGTGGGACCAGGCCAACCCCCGCCAGCGACCCGTGCTGGCCCCCCTGATTAAGGACGGCAGCGGCGGGACCACGGCGGGGGAGCAAGCAGCGGCAGCGACCCAAGCCGCGGCGGCCCGGGACGACCTGCTTGTCCGCCTGGCGGCGGCGGCCCCGGGCGAGGCGGTGGCCCTGGTCACCCGGCTACTGCAGGGGCGCCTCGGCCAGGTGATGGGCCTGGCCGAGGCTGAGGCAATCGATGCGGGTGAATCCCTGTTCCAGCTCGGCCTCGATTCCCTGATGGCGGTGGAATTTGCCGCCGGGCTCCAGGCCGACCTGGGCCTCAAGGTGGACTTCGAAGCCCTCGGCGGCGACCCCAGCCTCGAGAACCTGGCCGAGCTGCTGCTGGCCGAGCTGCAACCGGAGGGGCCAACCCCCTCCAAAACGGCCCTGGACCTGGGCGAGCAGGCCCGGCTCGATCCCGATTGGCGCAGGCCCGATCGCCAGCCCCTCCCGGGCGGATCCCTGGGGACCCCGGGTGAGGCGATCCTGCTTACCGGCAGCACCGGTTTTCTGGGGGCCTACCTGCTGGCCGGCCAGCTGCAGCGCTGGCCCGAGCTGCGGGTGCGGGCCCTGGTGCGTTGCCCATCGGCGCTGGCGGGGCTGGATCGGATCCGCACCAACCTGGAGCGCTACGGGCTTTGGCAGCCCGGCTGGGAGCAGCGACTGGAGGTGGTGCCAGGCGACCTGGCCCAGCCCCAGTTCGGCCTGGAGCCCCAGGCCTTTGCCGCCCTGGCCACGGGCCTGGGCGGGATTCTCCATAACGGCGCCCAACTAAGCCAAATGGCGAGCTACGGCCAACTGGCTCCCGCCAATGTGGGCGGCACCCGCGCCGTGTTGCGGCTCGCCAGCCTGGATAGGCCCCTGGCAGTGCAATTCATTTCGAGCGTGGCGGTGTTTGAGGCCCGGGCCTATCGCAACCGCCTGCTCCTGGAAAGCGATGACCTGGCGGACTGGCAGGGCATCCACCTGGGCTACTCCCAGACCAAGTGGGTGAGTGAGCGGTTGCTGCTGGCCGCCGGGGCGGCGGGCCTACCGGTAAGCGTCTACCGGCCGCCCCTGATCGGCGGCCATTCCCGCAGCGGCGCCTGGCACCAGGACGACCTGCTGCAGCGGCTGCTGAAGGGATGCCTGGAGCTGGGCCTGGCCCCAGACCTGGCCTGGGAACTCGATCTGGTGCCCGTCGATTACGTGGCCGATGCGGTGACCGCCCTGGCCTGGCGTCCGGACGCCGTGGGCCGGGCCTATCACCTGCACCACCCCGAACCCGTGATGCTGAAGGACCTGCTGGCCCAACTGGTCGAGGGCGGTGCAGCCCTTGAGCTGGTGCCGATGGAGCGTTGGCTGGCGGCGATCGAGGCCGATGCCAGCAACCCCCTGTACCCGCTGCGGGCCTTTTTCCACCAGCGCTGGGGCGATGACCAGCTCACCTATCCCGAGCTCAACCAACTGGGGCTGCGGGCCCGCCCCAGCGCCGCAGCCACCGTGGCGAGTTTGGCGGCCCTGGGGGTGCGCTGCCCAAGCTTCAAGGAGCTGATCGCCCCCTATGGGATGGCCCTACTGGGCGCCGGCGCCGGCAGCCGATGACCCTGACGCCGCTAGCGGCGCCCCCATACGGGCTAGTGATCACGGCCGGAGTGCCGATCCGCTTGCCCGCAGATGGCGACCTGGCCTCCCCATGGGCGTTGGTCCTGGCCTTGGCCCTACTGCTCAGCTTGGCCGGGCAGGCCCTCCTCACCGGCTGGTTTGCACTTCGGGTCCGCCGGTTGGGGCAGCAGCGCAGCCGCTGGCCCGAGGAACCAGCCGGGGGCTGGCCGGCGGCGGAGGTGGTGCTCTGCCTGCGGGGCGCCGATCCCAGCCTGGCAGGGGCTTTGGCAGCCCTCGCCCACCAGCGCTACCCGGGCCCCTGGCGCCTGCAGCTGGTGGTGGATTCCCAGGCCGATCCGGCCTGGGCCGTGGCGGAAGCGAGCCTGGCAGCCCTGGAGGCCAGCGGCCAGGCCAGCTGGCAGGCGGCCCAGCAGGGGCCCCTGCTGGGCCGGCCCCAACGGGGCTCCCTCAAGGGCGCGTCCCTGCGCCAGGCCTTTGCGCATTTGCATCCCGCCACGGCCCTGGTGGCCCTGGTCGATGCCGATGCGATCGTCTCGCCCGATTGGCTGGCGGATCTGGCCCGGGCCTGCAGCCAGCCCGGGGTCGGTGCTGTGTCGGGCAATCGCTGGTACCAGCCCCAGGCAGGCAGCCTGGCCGCTCAGGTCAGGGCCGGCTGGAATGGGGGCGCCCTGGTGCTGATGACCCTGCTTGGGATCCCATGGGGGGGCTCCCTGGCGGTGCGGCGCCAGGTGATCGATGCCGGCGCCTGGAGTGAACGGCTGATCAGCAGCCTCTGTGAAGACACCTCCCTGGTCCAGCCCCTGCGCCAGCTGGGCTGGCGCTACGCCTTCCGGCCCGAACTGATCGCCCTTGACCAGGACGACAGCATGGCCTTGTCCGATCTGGCGCCGTGGATCGGCCGGCAACTACTCACCGCCCGGTTGCACCATCCGGCCTGGCCCCTGGTGGCCCTCCATGGCGGCGGCAGCGCCCTGCTTCTCCTCGCTGCCGCCGCCTGGCTGTTGCTGGGCCATTCCACCCTTCTTGCCGCAGCCCTCGCTCTCTACGAACTGGGCTGCATGGGGCTCTTGCTAGGGATCGAAGCCACGGCCCTCAGGGCCCTGGCCAAACCTGGGGACGAAGCCATACCCCGGCCGCTAGCGCCCCTGGGGCGCCGGGCTTGGCAGTGGCTGAAGCACCTGCCCGTGACCCAACTCATCTATGCGCTCGCCTTCTGGCATGCCTGCTGGGATCGCCGGGTGGAATGGCGTGGCGTCACCTACCGGGTGCTGGGCCACCGCGACCCTGGGGGACCGGGGGTGGAAGCCCTGGGCTGGGAGGAATGACTGAACTGCTCACCGGGCCAGCATCAGCCGCCTTAGCACCACCATGGACTGACGCAGGTTGGCCTCATTGAGGTCGTCGTAGGTCGGGCGCAAAAAAGCGGGCAGGTCGGGCTCTAGGGCGATCTGATGGTCGACAAGCACCCCGCCGCGCACCCGGGTCAAGCTCCATTGCCCCTGGAGGCTGAGGATGCGCTCGCCGCGGAGCAGGCGATAGCGCATCCAGCGGGGCGCCCTTTCCTCCACAGCCAGCACAACCTTGATCGGCAGGCCGAAGGTGGACGGGGCTTGGTAGGTCTGGGCTAGCTCCAGCTGGCTGCCCTGGCGGTTGAGCACCTTCGCCTGCTTGATGTCGGGCATCAGGCCTGCCATCGCCTCGTAATTGGTCAGCACGGCCCAGGCCCGGGCCTGGGTCACGGGCACCAGCATCCTTGCCCTGTAGTGGCCCTTGCTGCCCGTCAGCACCGGATCGGCCAGCGCCGGTCCAACCGGCGCTGGCCGATCCGGCCCGCTGTCCTGGGCGAGGAGCTGGGCTGGGGTCGCCAGAGTTAGGCCCACCGCAGCGCCTAGGGTGAGAACCTGATTGAGCAACCCATGGCAGGGCCTAACTGGCTGGCTGCCTAACGCCGATGAGCCCCCCATGACCTGGCATTTGCGGCGCATCAGGCCATTGTGATGGATTGGGAACCGGGACAAGATCCCCAAAGCAAGGCACCTTTAAAAGCATCAACGGCAGCCGTTTCCCCTGCAGCTGTTCCAAGCCCCCATTCCACCCCTGTCGATCCTGCCACCGCCGTTGGCTGGAGTGCTGGGGCCGCAGCGGAAGAGCCCCAATTTGATCTGAAGCGACGGCTCTACTTTTTAAGTGGTTTTGATCCCCGCGGCGCCTCTTTCTATTTCCGGCTCATGGGCCAGGAAGTGGAGCGTCAAAATGCCAAGTCACCCATGGGCGAAGGGACGCCCATCCAGCTGGTCAGACGCAGGCAGGAAGGGGATCGACTGGTGAGCCGGTGGCGGATTCAGCGATCCCAACCCAATAGCTCTGGCCGTTCCAGCGGCCACGAAATTGGCTTTTTGCACTGGGATGACATTGCCCGCAGCCACTGGCCCAGGCGCTCCTTGGCCATGGTCGGTGAGATCGCCGAGGTCTACCGCTGGTACCTGCTGCAAGGGGGCTTGCTACGGATTGCCCGTCTCTGCCCCGGGGTGGCCCTCTGCGGCGCCTACCCAGCGCTTTTCACCGCCCTGGCGGTGGGAGTTGCCTTGCTGGCTGGCGCTGGCCTGGGAGCGCTGACCTACGGGGCCTTGCCAGGGCCATCCCTAGCCCTGGGAGCCGCAGTCTTGGTAGCCGCGAGCAGCACCTGGCTGCTGCTGCTCGCGGCGTGGGCCCTGGCCGATCGGCTCGGGGTGGTGTGGCTCTGGCGCTCGATCCGCTTTACCCACCGGCTCGGTCAAGCCCGCGATGGCGACCTGCGCGCCCGGGTCCGGGAGTTGGCCCGGCGGATCCTGGACCTAGAAGCCGAAGCCCCGGCCGAGTCGGTCCTGCTAGTGGGCCACAGCTCAGGCTCCTTTGTGATGGCCATGCTGGCGGCCGAGCTGCGCCGCCAGGACCCTGCCGCTGCCATGACAAACCGCTTAAGCCTGCTCAGCTTGGGCCAGAACCTGGCCAACCTGGCCGTCTATCCCGGGGCCCAGGCATTCCACGCCGATTTGCAGGAGTTGGCCCGGGAGCCGCGCCTGCCCTGGCTCGATGTCACCAGCCACGATGACCTCCTCTGTTTCGCTGGCGTCGATCCCTACCGCAGCTGCGACCTTCCCGCCCCAGCGGGCCCGGCCTACCCAGCCCTGCAGCTGGTGGCCCTGGCCCAGCCGAGGGGCTGGCTTGATCGACTGGCCCTGGCGTTTCAACAGTTTGATCTCCACTTCCATTACCTGCGCCAGGCTCCTGCCAGCCACGGCTTTGATCCCCTCAGCCAGCTGCTGAAACCATGACCTCCCGTCCACCAGCAGGCCCCATCCCACCCGAGGAAGGCACGGCCAGCTCGGCCAGCCCAGACGCCCAGCTGGACGCAAGGGAACCGATCTGGCCCCAACCCCAACCCTTCACCGCCAACCTGCTCAAGCGCTTTAGCCGGGGTTTGGGCTCCTGGTTTGGCCTGCTCAACGAGTGGGATTTCCGGATCGGCATTGGCAGCACCAACGTCTTGGGCCTGGAGATGGTGCTGGTCAACCGGCCGGACCTGGTGCGTCAGGTGCTGGTGGAGGAACCCGAGGCCTTCCCCAAGCACCCCTACACCCAGTGGATCCTGGAGCCCCTGATTGGCCAGGGCCTCTTTGCGGTGAATGGGGCCGAGTGGCAGCGCCAGCGGCGCCTGGTTGATCAGGCCCTCCAGGTGACCCAATTGCGACGGGTCTTTCCCCTGATGCAAGGGGCGGTGCAGACCATGCTGGAACGGCTTGAGAACCAAGGGTCCGCCGCAAGCCCTAGGCCAGCACCAGGCCTTGGCGCAGGCCAGGCAGACCTGACAGACCTGACAGACCTGACAGACCAGGCAGGCCAAGCAGGCCAAGCAGGCCAGGGCAAGGAAGCGGACCTCTGCTTCGATGCCCAGGAGGCGATGAGCCTGGTGACGGCCGATGTAATCGTGCGCACGATCCTCTCGAGGCCCCTCGACCCCTGCGAAGCCCGCACCATCTTTGCCGCCTTTGCCCGCTACCAACGCCGGGCCAGCCTGGTGATGGTGTTGCGCTTTCTGCGCCTGCCTAAACCCTGGCTGCAGCGGCTGCTGGGCGCCGATGCCGAACTGATCCGCAGCTGGATCGCCGCAGCCATCAACGAACGCTCCCGCCACCAACCAGGCCTTGCCACTGGTACCAACCCCGTTGCCGGGCACCAGGACCTGCTTGCGGCCCTAGAGCGGGCCCAAGATCGACCAGCCACCCCACCCAGTAGGGGCCCAGCCCAGGCGGCTGAAGGCGCTGCAGAACAGCCTGATGACCCACAAGCAGGGATGGCTGAAAGCAGCGGGGGCTTTAGCCAGGACGAACTGGTCGACCAGGTGTGCGTACTGTTTCTTGCTGGCCATGAAACCTCCGCCAGCGCCCTAGCGATGGCCTGCTATCTGCTGGCCCGCTACCCAGAAGCCCAGGCCCGCTTTGCCAGGGAAATTGGGCAGGTCCGTGGGGGCAGCCCATCCCCCGAATCCGCCCCAAGCCCGCTCCGCCCCCTGGACTACGAGGACCTGCGCGGCCTGCCCTATGGCGCGGCGCTGCTTCAGGAGACCCTGCGCCTCTACCCGCCCCTGAGCTTTTTCATCCGTGAAAGCCAGGCAGCCAGCCAACTGGGCGAAAGCCGCTGCCCGATGGGGGCGTTAATCGCGATTTCCCCCTGGGTGATCCAGCGCCACGAGCAGCACTGGAACGAGCCCAATCACTTCCGGCCAGAACGGTTCCTGGCCGATCAGGCCAGCGATGGGGACAAACAATGGGCACGGGACGCCTTCCTGCCCTTTGGCCTGGGTCCACGCAAATGCCCTGGGGCCGCCTTTGCCCTGCAGGAAGCCCTGCTGGTGCTCGCGGAGGTGGTTAGCCGCTATGAACTCCTGAGCGAACCAGGCCAGGAGCCAGAGCTAGTGGGCAACCTGACCCTGCGCTCGCGCAATGGGGTGCCGTTGAGACTGCGGCGCCGTCCCTAACTAATCACCTAGCAGAAGATATTAATGTCAAATTCGCATAAGCGAGTTGAACCTTAAGGTCAAAGTGCTAATATCAATTAAGATTTTGCCTAGCTCCACGAGTGGTTCATCCAGCCAAAGGGCCCTCCCCAGCCTTCAGGCCCGTTGCGGAGCGTTTTGGGATCGGCTGGCTCACGGCAGCCCTGCTGGTAGCCCCCCAGCTGGCACCGCTGGCAGCCCTGGCCGCTCCCCCTCCAGCTAACGCCAAGCGCTCAGCGCTGGTGCCGGCCCAGCGGGCAAGGGTGACCTACGACACCTACCTGCTGGGGCCCGGGGACAGCCTGCAAATTGAACTGGAGAACATCCCCGAGCTCTCTGACACCTTCACAATTGGGCCCGATGGCACCATGTATTTGCCCCGGCTGAGGGCATTGTTTGTTGAAGGGCTGAGCGTCGAGGAGCTGCGCGTTTTTCTAACCCAGCAATTTCGTGCCTTTGTACGGCAGCCTGAGATTTACCTTCGGCCAGTGGGTTATCGGCCAGTGCGCATCTATGTCGGCGGTGAGGTCCGTCGTCCTGGCTATTACACGTTGAGTGGTAGCCAGCAATTAGGTGGTGTTTCCAATAGTGCCGATGGTGCCATTCGCGAGAGTGGCGGCGACCAAATGAACACCCGCCCAAGCCTGGGTAGTGGCCAGGGGTTTGACCCCACCGGCGGCGCCGGCAGCAGGGGACCGGGTGGGCCCGGCGGAGCCAGTGGCGGCTCCGGTGGCTTGACTACCTATGGGGCCTTTTTCCCCACCGTTTTTGATGCCATCCGAACCGCCCAAGGCATTACGCCCTATTCCGATCTCTCTGCGGTGCAGGTCACCCGCAGGCAAACCGTCAGCAGTGGGGGTGGCAAATTGAGGACATCACTCAATTTCCTATCCCTTCTCACCGAAGGTGATGAAAGCCAAAATATACGCTTGTTTGATGGTGATGTGGTGAGTGTCTCCAAATCACCAGTGGTCCTGCGAGATCAGTTGCTCAAGGCTGGCCAAACCAACCTCAGCCCCCAATTCATCCAAGTTTATGTGAGTGGTCGTGTCAAATCCCCGGGAGCCACAACTTTGCCCCAGGGATCCAGTCTCAACCAGGCCTTGATAAGCGCCGGCGGCCAACAGCTTCTCCATGGAAAAGTCGAATTCGTGCGCTTTAC
>NSII01000218.1 GCA_002737305.1 Synechococcus sp. Baikal-G1 | reverse complement strand
TTTTCCGCCACCGGCGCGGCCGCCCCGGCCTGGTGAAGCCAGCAGGGCCGCCAGTCGCAACGCTTCGGCCCCATCGGGCCGGCGCCATTGCCCTGGGGCCAGGCCAGCCAGGCTGAGGGGATCGCCGCCATCCATCAGATCGATCGAAACCCGGATCAACCGCAGGGTGGGCAGGCCCACCGCCGCAGTCATGCGCCGCACCTGGCGGTTGCGCCCTTCGCGCAGCTCTATCTCCAGCCAGGCGGTGGGCACCTGCAGCCGGTGTCGGATCGGTGGCTGCCGCCCAGCGATCGCCGCCGCCTCCAGTTCGGCAGGTTCAAGCCTGCGGGCCCGGGCCTCCAGGGTTAGCCGACCCTGGATCAGGAGCCCCTGGCACAGGGCCGCAAGGGCTGGCGGCTCTGGGGTGCCTTCCACCTGCACCCAGTAACGGCGCCAGTGGCCCCAGGCCGGATCGGTGAGCCGATGCTGCAGCCGGCCGTTGTCCGTTAACACAAGTAAGCCTTCGCTATCGGCATCGAGGCGGCCGGCGGCATAAATCTCGGGAACCTGGATGTGGTCCGCCAGGCAGCCCCAGCGACTCCCAGGCTCGGGGGTGAACTGGCTGAGCACCCCGTAGGGCTTATGGAATAACAGGGTGGTCAGGGGCTCCAGGAGTTCTGGGATTTCAGGAAGCCTGGCGGGCCTTCCAAAGGTTGACAGCGCCGATGCAGATCAGTAACAGGCCCAGGTCCATCGCGAGCGGAGGCAGGATCATTAAGGGCTAGGGCCGGGTTGGCGCCAGGGATGCTGGCGTGACCCTAGGTGCCAGAACCGGGCCGCGCGGATGGGTTTCTCCCCCCTTGGCGGCAATGGCGCCCCCTAGGGTGGGTGGTGAAGTTTGAAATGGTCCTGGCGGCAGCGCATGATCGAGACATCCGGCGTGATCGAGAAGGAGCAGGGCAACGGGTTCTACCTGGTGACGCTCGAGCAGCCGGCCGGTCACCAGTGCCTCTGCCGGGCGGCGGGCAAACTGACGAAATTCCGCATCAAGCTGCTGGCAGGCGACAAGGTGTTGGTGGAAATCAGCCCCTACGACCTCACCCGTGGCCGCATCACCTACCGGGAGCGCAATGCCGGCGCCACCGGTCCCCGTCCTGGCGGCAACAGGCCCGGTGGTCCTCGCCGGCGTTGAGCAGGCGCCAAAAAAAAAGCCCCTGGCCGGTCCAGCCATTGGGGCATTTTTTGTGGTCAAGCCTGGGGCCCAAGCACCGCCCCAGGCCCCAGGCCCAGGCCCCAGGTAGGACCATGGCCTGGGCCAGCCCTAGAGCAGGGCCGCAATCGCAGCCTTAAATTCGCTGCGCTGTTTCACGCCCTTGAACTGCTGCTTCAGTTCCTTACGGAAGAACAGCTGCACCGTGGGGGTGCCGGTTACCCCGGCTTGCTCGGCAATCGCCTGATCGATCTCAATATCAATTTCCACCCCCTGGGCGGCGCCGGCGAAGTCGGCAAGCACCCGCTTGAGCTGGGGCTTGAGCACATGGCAAGGGCCACAACTGGGGGAGGAATAGACCACCAGCAGGGGGCCATCACAATCGTGATAAAGCTTGCGCAGGGCGTAGCTGCCCTTTTGCCATAGGGCTGAGGGGTCGTAGTTGGCCTCATCGCTGGTCGCCGTGCGCACGGGCTCTCCGGCCGGGGCTGGATCGACCGGGTTGTGACTAACGGTGACCGCCAGGTCATGGTGGGTGAGCCAGCGTTCGGCCGCCAGGGCCGCCTGGCAGCCACTGCCGGCGGCGGTGATGCCCTGGCGCCACTCGGTATCGGCCACGTCACCGGCGGCAAAAACGCCCTCCACGCTGGTTTCGGGCCGGCCGGAGCGCACCTGCAGATAGCCCTGGCTATCGAGCTCGATCTGGCCGGCCACCAGGCCCGTATTGGGGGTGTGACCAATCGCGTAGAAGAGCCCCTTCACGGCCAGGGTTTGCTCCTGGCCACTGGTTGTATGACGCAACTGAATCGTTTCGAGCCAGTTGCCACCGGCCACATCGACCAGATCCTGGTTCCAGTGCACGCTGATGGCGGGATTGGCCAGCACCCGATCGGCCATGGCCTTGCTGGCCCGCAATGCATCGCGGCGCACGATCAGATGGACCTTGCTGCCGTATTTGGTGAGATACACCGCCTCCTCGCAGGCCGAATCGCCGCCGCCAACCACGGCCAGTTCGGCGTTGCGGAACTGGGGCGTGGCCCCATCGCAAATGGCGCAGGCGCTGATGCCCCGGCTCCAAAAATCCTGTTCATGGGGTAGGCCAAGGCGGTTAGCGCTGGCGCCAGTGGCCAGGATCAGGGCCTGGGTTTCGATCACCTGGCCCTCCACCGTGACGCGATAGGGCCGCTCGAGCACGTCGATCGCATCGACGTCGGCCTCAACCAGGCGCGTGCCCCAGCGCACGGCTTGGGCCCGCATCCGGTCCATCAGATCGGGGCCCAGGATCCCATCGGGGAAGCCGGGGAAATTCTCCACATCGGTGGTGGTCATCAGCTGGCCACCGGCGATGCCGCCGGCCTGGAAGCCCGTGATCAGCAGGGGGCTGAGGTTGGCCCGGGCGGCATAGATGGCGGCGGTGTAGCCGGCGGGCCCGGAGCCAACGATGACCAGGTTTTCCGGGGCGACCTGGGGGGCAGCGGCAGAGACCATGGGCTTAGGCGGACTCACTTCGCTTTTAATCTAGGCCCCTTCCCCTGGCTGCAGGGGCCTGCTTCAGCCGTCAAAGGACCGCAAGGAATGGCCGGTAGTCCAAAAACTTGCCGGTCTTAGGGGTCAGTTCCGATAAAAATTTTAAATTTCAATCGGTCCGTCCGGGGCCTGGGCTGCTCCAATCGCGTAGGCCCTCTCCTCCAAGGCGATCGCCCAACCTGCCGCCTGGGAAAACCTTCGGAACCATCAACACCGATTCGGCCAGCAGCTCCGGCTGGTCATCCAGGCAGAGGATCCACTCACGAAACTCCTGGGTAAGGGCGAAGCTGTCCTCGTAGCGCTCGCGGGCGTCGAGGTTGGTGATACGTGCTACAGACCAGTTCATCGCCACCGAGAGGCGCCGTTGGATCGAACCGTGCATGATTCAGCTCCTTTAGGAGCCACGCTGGTCGACACGGGGCCGGGCCAGGGCGGCGGGTACGCAGAAGTTCGCATTGTTTCTGGATCCAGTGTGTAATCACGGCTGCAGCAGAAAGTTCGGCAGTTGGGGGCCGCGCAGCCGAATCAGCTCGCCAGCCCCCTCGGCCATGGCCTCCAGGGGCAATCCCGGCGCCCGGCCCCAGCCCTGGGGGTCTGCCGTTTCGGCCACCCCAGGCTTGCTGCGCAGGAGGTAGGGCTCACTGATCGACCAACTGCGGGCGTACTGCATCAGCAGCGGATCGGCTGGAGCAAACACATAGGAGGGATGGCGGGGCACGGTTTCCAGCTGGCTGCGCTCCCCATCGATGCGCACCGCCCGGGTGATCGCCTGCACGAAGCGGCTGCGGGTCACCACCGTGGTCAGATAGGCCACAACCCTGAGCCGCGGGGCATCAAAGCCCTCCGAGGCCATATCGATACTCACCAGCCAGTCGGCACGGCCGTTCTGGAACTCGGCCAGCCGGCTGGCGGCCTCGGGGTCCTGGGAATGGACGAGCACCACCTGGTCGCCCTCCTCGATCAGCAGCTGGCCCAGGCCGCGGGCGTGGGCGATGTCGCGGGCAATCACAATGCCGCCGGCGCCCGGATGGTGGCGCCGCACCATCTCCAAGCGTTTGCGGGCATTCAGCAACACCCTTAGGGCAATGCTGCTGCCATCGCCTAGGCGGATCGCCCGGCGCAGGTTGCGGGCCCGCCAACTTTCCCGCTCTTCGGCCGAAAGGGGGGAGCGTTCAAGGTCTGGATTGGTGCCCTCCTGGCGGCCGTGGTCGATCCAGCCATCTTGAAAGCGGAATTCAAGGGGCCGCACATCGCCGGCGGCAATCAGCTGGCGCGGTTCGACGCTGAGGTCCGGCGCGATCAACTCGACCATGGCGCCGGCCTCCTGAACCTGGACGCGACGGGCGGAGCAGAACCCCAGGTTGTCGGCCCGAAAGGGGGTGCCGGTGAGCCCAAGCCGCAGGCTGGCGCCGGCGGTTAGGGCGCTGAAGGTCTGCCCCCAGGCGCTGGCCTCCGGCTCTTCCGGATCGAGGCCCAGGTGGTGCACCTCATCGGCAATCGCCAGCCAGGCGCCAAGCCCAGCGCCAGCGAGCTGCTCCTGCAGGGCCGCCTGGTTGCGGCTGGCCGCCTGGTAGGTGAGCAGCAGGCCATGCCAGGGGCTCGGGCCCCCGGTTGGATCGGCCCCAGCAAAGGCCGGGTCCCAGTCGCGCAGGTCCAAACCGAGGCGGCTGGCGGCCAGGCGCCATTGGCTCGCAATCGAACTGCGATGGGTGAACACCACAAAGCGCTGCAGCCGCCCATCGGCGGCGAGGGCTTGGTATCCCAGGAGGGCGCCGAGGGTTTTGCCGGCCCCGGGACCGGCGTGGATGAGCACGTCCTGGCCGCCAGGTTCTTGGCGCTCCAGGCGGCGGCGCAGCAACTGGATCAGCTGGCTTTGCCACTGGCGCGGCCGCGGCGCCTGGACACCTTTGGCGGGGCCGGAAACCAGGGTGAAGGACGGTGCTGCCATGGCGCCATTGTGTCGCCGCTCCAGGGATCGAGATCCGGGCCGCAGATTGGGACCCCGATCGCTGATGAGAATGGGTGTTTTGGCCCATTCCCAATGGAGCCAGGCTCTCTAGTTTCAAGCCATCAGCCAGCTTCAGGGTGTTCCCCTGCCAGCCCATGGATGCCTGTTTGCCCTTCTCATTTACGGTGGACCATTGGCGTGAGCGTTTCGAGCTCGCTTGGCAGCAGGATTGCGATATTGATCCGATCATCCTGCGGACCCGTTTTCTGCGCCTAAGGGGCTACTGGCAGCAAGCCCGCTGCCTCGACCAGGAATTACTTCCCTATTTCTGAGGCACTAGCCCGGCTCGAAAAAGGTTCGCTGGAGGTCTTAGGCAAAAGCCGAAACGAGAACGGACGCCCATGGGTGCTGAACCAGGCGATTTTT
This sequence comes from Synechococcus sp. Baikal-G1, assembly GCA_002737305.1. Lineage (GTDB taxonomy): Bacteria > Cyanobacteriota > Cyanobacteriia > PCC-6307 > Cyanobiaceae > BAIKAL-G1. Next base: position 3,025 of record NSII01000218.1, on the reverse strand, counting down.
CGATCTCAACGATCAGCTGGTTCTGCCCCAATAAGACGCGAACCTGATCCATGCTTGGCAAAGCTTTTGACTGGTGCTCAAAAGCCTATGAAGGCTGAAATGCCGTGCCTGCGAAACTGGTTCCTAAGGCGGTTTTTTGTCCCAGGCGGGTCGTGGCCGGCTGGGTGGCTGCCAAGCTGCTCCCCTAAAAGATTGGTCCTGGCTTGGAGTGTCCACTAGCCACAGAGCTGGGTTTGCCCCCATTTCGGCCGCGCTGGCCCTGGTGGAGCTCCGACCTCCAGACCCTGCGGGACACCCTGCGGAACCCCTCCTTAGGGCCGGATCAGGGGCAGCCGATCCTGACGGATCTAGGCCAAGGCGACCGGTTGCTGTCGTCCCTCGATGGGCCCCTTGATCGGGCCACGAATCGGCCCCTGGGGCAGGGGGATGCCGGGGGCCAAGCCCGGGGCCTGGTGCTCGTGCTCCATGGTTTGGGCGGCTCGAGCCAGGCAGCGGGCGTGCGGCGCCTGGGCCAGCTCCTGCAACGCAACGGCTTTGCCGTGCTGCGGCCCAACCTGCGCGGGGCCGGCCAGGGCCGCCCCCTGGCTAGGGGCTCCTACGCCGCCCAGTGCAATCGGGACCTCCTGCCCTTGCTCGCCCAGGCGCGGCAGCTGGCCCAGGGCCGTCCCCTGCTGGCGGTGGGCCTCTCCCTGGGCGGAACCGTGTTGCTGAATGGCTGCCTGGCCGAGGATTCCCTGGGCTCGCCATCCCCAAGCCCCGGCGCCTTGCCCCGCCTCGATGGCTTGGCCTGCGTTAGTAGCCCCCTGGATCTGGTGGCCTGTTCGGCCCAGATTGACCAGCCCCGCAACCGGCTCTACCAGCGCTGGTTGTTGCAGCGGTTGCATCGGCAGGTGCGGACCGACCCCCAGGCCGATCGACCAGGGGTCTTGCCCACGGATCGAGGGGGCCCGGCGCCATCGATCCGCAGCTTTGATACCCAGATCACAGCTCCGCTCTGGGGCTACCCCTCGGTGGAGGCCTACTACACCGGGGCCAGTCCCCTGGCGCGGCTGCTCCAGGGCGCCCAGGGCAGGGGCCTCGGCTTGCCGCCGGCCCTCTGGCTCCATGCCAGCGACGACCCCTGGGTGCCCGCCGATGGCACCATGGCCCTAGCGGCGGCCCTGGCCAAGTTCAGCAAGGACAGGGGGCCTGGCCGGGGCGATGCGGCGGTGTTGATCACCCCTGGCGGCGGCCACAACGGCTTCCACGGCCAAGGGGATCCGATCACGGCCAGTTGGAGCGATCGGCTGGTGCTGGCCTGGCTACTCCGGCTTGTGCAATCAGCCAGCTGATCCAGAAGCCCTAGGCCAATCCCGGCTGGACCTCCAGGGGCAAGGAGGGCTGCTGAAACGGGCAGCGCTTCACGATCCAGGCCTCGATCGGCTGGCCGCCGACCACATGCTCGATCAGAATGCGCTCGATGCGCTCTGGCGTAACGCCGCCGTAGACGATTCCATCCGGCCAGATCAACAGGATCGGTCCTTCGCGGCAAATGCGCAGGCAGTCGGCCTTGGTACGCAAGACGATCCCGCCAGGGCGGCCCGGGGTTTCGAGGCCCAGCTCACGCACCATGGCCTTAAGCCGTTGCCAACTAGCCAGGCCCAGCGCCGGATCCGCCGGACAGCAGAGGTTGTTTTGGGGGGTGGCGCAGAGCAGCAGGTGGTGGGCGATCACGGTTGGACTATTCAGGGGCGGACGATTCAGGGGCGGGCGGGCGATCCGGCTGCAGCCTCCCGCACCGCCTGGCGGGCCCAGGCATCCGTGGCCAGCACATCAGCCAGGGCGGGATCGGCCTTGAGGTCAACCCGGTGGCGATCACACACCCGTTCAATCAACCTGGGAATATCCACAAAGGCGATCCGTTCCTCGAGGAACAGGCCCACGGCCTGTTCATTGGCGGCATTCATGGCCGCCGGCATGGTGCCGCCGGCCCGGCCGGCCGCATAGGCCAGCTGCATGCAGGGGTATTTGGCGGGATCCGGCTGGCGGAAGCTGAGCTGGCCCACCTCGGTGAGATCCAGGCGGCGCCAGGGGGTTTCCAGGCGCTCGGGCCAGCTGAGGCAGTAAAGGATCGGCAGTTTCATGTCGGGCCAGCCCAGCTGGGCCAGCACCGAGGAATCGGCCAGTTCCACCATCGAATGGATGATCGATTGGGGGTGGATGATGATATCGATCTGGTCGTAATCGATGCCGAACAGGTAGTGGGCTTCGATCACTTCGAGGCCCTTGTTCATCAAGCTGGCGCTATCGACCGTGATCTTGCGGCCCATGCTCCAGTTGGGATGGCTGGTGGCATCGGCCACGGTGGCCTTGACCAAATCGGCGGCGTCCCAATCGCGGAAGGCGCCACCAGACGCGGTGAGCTGGATGCGGCGCAGGCCGGGGGTGGGGATGCCCGTGGAGAGGCGGGCCGTGTCGGCCCAGGGGGTGCCTTGCAGGCACTGAAAAATGGCCGAGTGCTCGGAATCGGCCGGCAGCAGCCGCGAGCCGGAGCGGGCCAGCTCCGGTAGCACCACCGGACCTGCAGCAATCAGGGTTTCCTTGTTGGCCAGGGCCAGGTCCTTGCCGGCCCGGATCGCCGCCAGGGTGGGCAGCAGGCCAGCGCAGCCGACGATGCCGGTGACAACCAGATCGGCGGTGGGCCAGGCGGCGGCGGCGCAGAGGCCTTCAGGGCCGCCCAGCAACTCAGGCAAGCGGGCGGGACGGTCCTGGGGATCGAGGGCCAGCAGGCGCTCCCGCAGGGTCGCCACCAGGTCGGCATCGGCGAGGGCCACCACCTCCGGGCGATGGCGCCGGATCTGGTCGATCAGCAGGGTGAGGTTGCGGCCGGCGGTGAGGGCCACCACCCGGAAGCGCTCGGGAAAGTCATCGACGATCTCCAGGGTCTGGGTGCCGATCGAGCCCGTGGATCCCAGCACGCTGAGGGCTTTCACAGGCGGATCGGCAACGGTGGAGCCAGTCTCCCATCGGGGCCGCAGCCCGGGCC
>NSII01000217.1 GCA_002737305.1 Synechococcus sp. Baikal-G1 | reverse complement strand
GCCCGCCAGGCTGTAGGCGAGGGTGAGCAGGGCCGTGGTCCAGGTGAGCTGGCCAAACAGGGCCTGGCCGGCCCACCAGGGCAGGGCGATGTAGCTGGCGCCGAGGGCATAGTTGCCCAGCCAACCATTTTGTTTGAGCTTCAGGGGGGGCGCTGAGTAGATGAAGCTCACAAAGGAGCCGCCCAGGGCCAGCAGGAACACCACTGGCGTGCCATGGCCTGCCCAGAGGTCGAGGCCGTAGGCCACGGCCAGGCCCGCCAGCAGCAGGACCCAAATCTGGGCCTTCACCTGGCCTAAGGGGATGGCCCCGGAAGGAATCGGCCGGTAGGGCTCGTTGATCGCGTCGATCTCGCGGTCGTAGTAGTCGTTGATGGTCTGGGTGTATCCAGCCAGCAGGGGACCACTCATCACCATGCAGGCGAAGGAAGCGGCCACCTCGGGCAGGGTCCAGTGGAACCGCCCCGAAGCGGCGGCACCACAGAGCACCCCCCAGATCAGGGGAATCCAGGTGACCGGCTTCATCAGCTGCAGCCGGATCTTCCAAATCGTGGTGGTGCCGCTGGCACCCTTCATGCCCAGCAGTTGGCGGGCCCCACCGCCGGGACCCTGGTCCACAGACTGGGTTGGGGCGGGTCTGGCTGGGCCTGGGCGATCGCTCACGGGCTATCTGGCCTCAGGCGGGGGTGATTTCGTCGTCAAAGAACCAGGTGGTGCCCCCACCACTTAGTTCCACCACCACACCGATGCCCGTGCCATCGGTGAGCTTGAAATCCTTGACAGTGCCGGTGGCATCGGCCTGGAGGGTGGCCACGAGGCCTGCGGGGATGCGGTCACGAACCCGGGTGACCCGCACCTTCGAGCCGATGGTGATGGCAGCCTGGGACATAACCGGCGTAACTCAAAAGTTGCGCAACCTTACCAGCGCCTACCCGCCGCCTTGCCATGGTCGCCAAACGGATCATTCCCTGTCTTGACGTGGCCGATGGCCGGGTGGTGAAGGGAATTAATTTTGTCGGCCTGCGCGACGCCGGCGACCCGGTGGAGCTGGCCTGCCGCTACAGCGCCTCCGGCGCCGATGAGCTGGTGTTCCTCGACATTGCCGCCAGCCACCAGGGCCGCAGCACCTTGGTGGAGCTGGTGCGCCGCACCGCCGAGGCGGTGACGATCCCCTTCACCGTCGGCGGCGGCATCCGCTCGCTGGAGGGCATCACCGAGCTGCTGCGGGCCGGCGCCGACAAGATCAGCCTCAATTCCTCGGCCGTGGCCGACCCCAACCTGGTGGCCGAAGGGGCCCGGCGCTTTGGCTGCCAGTGCATTGTCGTGGCGATTGATGCCCGCGCCCGGCGCGGCCCCTCTGGCAGCCCAGAAGGGGGCTGGGATGTGTTTGTCAAAGGCGGCCGCGAGAACACGGGCCTCAATGCGGTGGCCTGGGCCCAGCAAGTGGTGGCCCTCGGCGCCGGCGAAATCCTGCTCACCTCCATGGATGGCGATGGCACCCAGGCCGGCTACGACCTGGCCCTGACCCGGGCCGTGGCCGAAGCCGTGGCCGTGCCCGTGATCGCCTCGGGGGGAGCCGGCAGCATTGCCGACATCGGCGCCGCCCTGGGGGAAGGCCAGGCCTCGGCGGCCCTGCTGGCCTCCCTGCTCCACGACGGGGTGCTGACGGTGGAGCAAATCAAAACGGAGTTGCTGGCCCAGGGAGTGAACCTGCGTCCCTTGGAACCGGCCATGGCCGGCTGAATTGGTGCGCGACGGCGATGCATCGCCGCAGCACAAATGGGGCAGCTTTAGCGCCGATCCGGCGCTCTGTCGATGCAACGCCAGCCGCCCAGAGCGGATCGCCTCTATGGCACCCCGTTGGGCGATCACGCGGCACTTAACCCCTAGTTACATTGATGGGATCAAGAATGGGATGGGACCAAGAACGGGCAGGCCCATCCCCCTGGCGTCCTGCGGCCCCGGCCCCGGCGGCCGGCACGCTCCAGCCCGATTCCAGCCCCCCCTGAGCCCAGGTTTCCGTGTTGACATCCCTCCCCTCCACCACAACGGCCCTCGGCGTGGCGATGGTGCTGGTGGTGGTCGCCTTGGTCGGCTGGGCGCTGCAATTGATGGAGGCGGCTAACCAGCGCAAGGACTTTTCCTTGATGCTGGCCGGCTGCATGGTGTGTTCGGCGGCGGTGGGGTTGGCCACCGTGATGGTGCTCACCCTGAGCAGCCCCGATCGGCTCGAAGCCCACGGCCTATTGCCCTATCCAAAGTCCGACTCCAACGGCACCGAGGCTGGGATCAGCTTGGATGCCATTTCCCTTCCTTGGGATGGTCCCCTAGAGCTGCATGCAACCCGGTGATCCGGCGGCCGTGCGCCAGCTGTTTGAGCAGATCGCGCCGAGCTACGACCGCCTCAACGACACCCTGAGCCTCGGCCTGCACCGCTTCTGGAAGCGTCAGGCCATTGCCTTTCTGGCCCCGAGGCCAGGCCAGCAGCTCCTCGACCTTTGCTGCGGCACGGGGGATCTGGCCCTGCTCCTCGCCGAGAAGGTGCGTCCAGGGGGCCAGGTGCTGGGCCTCGATGCGGCCGAGGCGCCCCTGGAACTGGCCCGGCGCCGGGCCGCTAGCCAGCCCTGGTTGCGCCTGGACTGGCGCCTGGGCGATGCCCTGGCCACGGGCCTGCCGGCTGGCTGGGCCGATGGGGCGGTGGTCGCCTATGGCCTGCGCAACCTGGCCGATCCCCTGGCGGGCCTGGGCGAATTGCGGCGGCTGCTGCGCCCGGGCGGCCGTGCCGCCGTGCTCGATTTCAACCGGCCCGAGGATCCCGCCGGCCTGGTGGCCCGCTTCCAGCGCTTCTACCTGCGCCAGCTGGTGGTGCCCCTGGCCCGCCAGGCCGATCTCGAAGCCCATTACGCCTACCTGGAGGAGAGCCTGGCCCGCTTCCCCACGGGCCCCGAACAGGAATCCCTGGCGCGCCAGGCGGGCTTTAAGGGGGTCTATCACCGTCCCCTGGCGGGCGGCCAGATGGGGCTGCTGGAACTGGTGGCCTGAGCGGGCAAGGCCCGGCTTGCGGCCGCCAGGCCAGGGCTGCCAAGCTGCTGGCCTGTGCCGCCTGCTGCTCGGCAAGCCTTCCATGCCATGGGCGATCAAGCCGAAGGGGACCAACGGGAGCTGGCGGCGATCCAGCGCCAGCTGGCGGACAGCCGCCAGCAGATTGGCGAGCTGGAGGCGTTGATCGGCGAACTCCCTGGGATTTACGAGCGCAAGTTCGAGCACCAGCTCCAGCCCCTGCTCGAGCAAGAACGGCTCCTGCGCCAGCAGAACGTGCTGCTGCGGGACCAACTGCACCGGGCCTTACCGGGGGCGGCATCGCCCCTGCTACTGGCTCCAGGCCAGCCCCCGGGGCGGTGGCCAGCGCGGCACCGGCTGGCCCTAGGGGCCGCCGCGCTGGCCGCCCTGGGGGCGTTTGGCCTGGTCCAGCGGCAGTGGGCACCGGCTAACCCCCAACGCAACCCCGCGCCCCTGGGGGCAAACCAGCTAGCCGCCCAGGCGGGCGGCCCCGCTCGCGCCAAGGAGCTGCTGGTCATCACCAGCGGCCCCAGCTGGATTGAGCTGCGGGATGCCCAAGGGCGAACCATCTATGGGGGCCTCCTCGATGGCCGCCAACGCTTCCGCCTCGGGGCCGGGCTCAGCCTCAAGGCTGGCCGGCCGGAACTGGTCCAGGTGCAGCTGGGCGGTGGTCCGGCCCAGGCCTTGCCCCCAGGGGAGTGGTGGAGCTGGCATCGCTTCCAGCCGCCTGGCTCCTAATGCTCCAGGTCACAATGGCTTGATCCCTGGCCCACCAGCCCGTTTCGAGCGCCCCTGCAGATCGCCCCATGCACTTCCAGGACATCATCGGCACCCTGAATCGCTTCTGGGCGGAGCGGGGCTGCCTGATCCTGCAGCCCTACGACACCGAAAAGGGGGCCGGCACCATGAGTCCCCACACGGTGCTGCGGGCGATCGGACCGGAGCCCTGGGCCGTGGCCTACCCGGAGCCCTGCCGCCGGCCCAGCGATGGCCGCTACGGCGACAACCCCAACCGGGCCCAGCACTATTTCCAATACCAGGTGCTGATCAAGCCCTCGCCGGAGGGCATCCAGGAGACCTACCTGGCCTCCCTCGAAGCCCTGGGCATCCGCGCCGCCGACCACGACATCCGCTTTGTGGAAGACAACTGGGAATCCCCCACCTTGGGGGCCTGGGGGGTGGGCTGGGAAGTGTGGCTCGATGGCATGGAGGTCACCCAATTCACCTATTTCCAGCAATGCGGCGGGATTGATTGCCGGCCGGTGTCGATTGAAATCACCTACGGCCTGGAACGCCTGGCCACCTACCTCCAGGACGTGGAGAGCATCTGGGACCTGAGCTGGGATGGACGGCGCAGCTACGGCGACATCTGGCTGCCCTTTGAGAAGGGTCAGTGCACCTACAACTTTGAGGCCTCAAACCCGGAGCGCTTGAACCAGCTCTTTGCCCTCTATGAGGCCGAAGCCACGGATCTGGTCGCCGCCAAGCTGCCGGCCCCGGCCCTCGATTACGTGCTCAAGTGCAGCCACACCTTCAACCTGCTGGAGGCCCGCGGCGTGATCTCGGTGACCGAGCGCACCGCCACGATTGGCCGCATCCGCCACCTGGCCCGCCAGGTGGCCGAAGCCTGGCTGGCGGAACGCCAGGCCCTGGGCTTCCCCCTGCTCAGCCCCGAACAGCGCGAGGCCCTGGGCACCCAACCATGAGGCGCCATCCATGAGACGCTTGGCCCTCACTCTGGTGGTGGCGGTGCTGTCCTTCCAGGGGGGGCGCCTGGTGGAAAGCGCCGTGACCCCCTGCAAACTGCGGCCCCTGGCGGCCCTGGTGGCACCGCTATTGGGCAAGCAGATGCCCAGCCAGCAGGTCTGCGACCTGATTCTCCAGTTGCCCAGCCCCTAGGGGGCGGCAGGGGCAGCCCCCGGCAGGACCGGAGGGGCGGGAGGCAGGGGCACGGCCGGATCGTTCAAGGTGTTGCTGCAGAGGTCGAGCACGATCCGCTGGCCCACCGAGCCTGGCGCCGCGGCGCCCCAGGGCAGCCATTGACCGTTCACGCGCCAGGTCTGGCGCAGGGTTTCACACTGCACGGCCACGGCGGAGGCAGCGCCGCGGCTGACGCCTAAGTCGGCATCGGAGGCCTTCACCAGGGTGAAGCGGGCGCCACCGGGGGTGAGTTTCCAACCGGCCCAGTCCACCACCGTGCGATTGAACCATTTCCAGCGGGCTTGGCCCGACTGCTCCCGCAGGGCCAGTTCGGCCCGGTCGCGCCGCTCGGCCGGGCTCAACAACAGGGCGGCGCTGGCCGCCAAGCCCGTGCCATCGAGCGGGGGCGGGGCGGATCCCTGGGGCTCTGGAGCCCTGCGGGCAGGGGCACTCGGATTGGAGCGATTAGGCAAAACCAGGCGCTGGCCGATCTGGAGACTGCGGGGATCACCAATCCCGTTCAAGGCCAGCAGGGCCTCCAAGGACACCCCCTGCTGCAGGGCCAGCTGCTCCAGGGTGTCGCCCGCCACCACCGTGATCGTGCGGGCTTGGGCCTGGGCCGCCCCGAAGCCGAAAGCCCTGGCGCCTAAGAGGAGCAACCCCAGGGCGAACCCAGCTGGGACAACCCGCCGGATCCCGCAGAGGGGGGCCTGGATCGGGGGGCGCCATGGGCCTAAACCCCAAGGACTGGGCCGAAATCGGTGCAGCACTGGCAGGCGCAAGGAGGAAGGGCGGCGGGGGCGGATCCGGCGGGATCGCGGCCAATCGGGCCGAAAACCCCTAGGGCCGAAACCCTAAGGCCCCTAGGGCCAGGGCGGCTGGAGCCGGGAACCCTCAAGATCCCGTTGCCCCTGCACAGCGCCGATGGCGGCCATCGTGGTGTCGTTGGCCCTGCTGGCCCTGGGCCTGGGGGTCTTGCCCCTGCCCCTGGGCCTGCAGCTCGGCGGCACGGGGCTGCTGGTGGGCCTGGGGGTTTGGCTCTGTCGCCCCCAGCGCAGCCGCTGGGGACTGCTGGTGCTGCTGCCCCTGCTGCTGGCCTGGGGCTTGGGCCACCAGCCCGGCCCTGAACCTGGCGATCCAGTGGCCCTGATTCCTAAGGGCAGCCATCAGCCGGTGGCAATCGAACGGACCGGCACCCTCCTGGCCGATCCCCAGACCAACCTGGACGGCAAGGGGTGCCGGGTGCCCGTGCAATGGCAAAAAGGCCGCAGTGACTTGCGCTTTCGCCGTTGCCCGCAGCTGCAGGAGGGCTGGCGCCTGCAGGTGGGCGGCCAACTGCGACGGCCCCGGGTAGCTCCCCATCCCCTGCTGGCCGGCCCTGCGGAACGGTTGGCCCGCCAGGGCATCTGGACGGTGCTGGACGTGGGGCAATGGAGCCTGCTCGCCAAGCCGGCTACACCGGTGGCCGACCTGCGGCGCCGCATGGCCCAGGCCATGGTGGCGCGGGGTGGCCCCGAAGCCGGCGGTGTGTTGGCGGCCCTGGTGCTCGGCAGTGCCGTGGTGCCCGTGCCCCTGGAGGTGCGCGACGCCTTTCGGGTGTCTGGCCTATCCCACGCCCTAGCGGCCTCGGGGTTTCACCTCACCGTGCTGCTGGGCGCCGTGATGGCCCTAGCCCGCGGCGGCCCCAGGCCCCTGCGCTGGGGCCTGGCCCTCGGGGCGATGCTGCTGTTTCTGCTGCTGGCCGGCCCCCAGCCCTCGGTGGTGCGGGCCGTGGTGATGGGCACGATGGCCTTCCTGGTGCAGGAGGGTGGCCGCCGCAGTAGGCCACTGGGGGTGTTGCTGCTTTGCCTGCTGCTGATGCTGCTTTGGCAGCCGAGTTGGCTGCTGGATGTGGGCTTCCAGCTGAGCGTGGCTGCCACCGCTGGGCTGCTGCTCACGGCCCGGCCCCTAGAGGAGCGGCTGGCGGGGCCAACCCCAGGGAAGGCCCGCCGGTGGCTGGCAGTGGCGATCGCGGTTCCCCTGGCAGCCTCCTTCTGGACCCTGCCCCTGCAGCTGCTCCACTTCGGCAGCGTGCCCCTCTATGCGGTGGCCGCCAACCTGGCGGTCGATCCCCTGCTCACCCCCCTCACCCTGGGGGCCATGGCCATGGCCCTGGTGGCGGTCACGGTTCCAGCCCTGCTGGGCCTAGTCGCCTGGCCCCTGCTGCCCCTCACCCAGCTGCTGCTGTGGATCAGCCGCCAGTTCGCGGCCCTGCCCCTGGCCCAATGGCAGCTGGGGCGCCTCGATCCCGTGTTGGTCGTGCTGTTCAGCGCCGGCCTGGTTCCCTGGCTCCTGGCTGGCCCCACCACGGTCAGGCGCTGGCGGGGCCCCGGACTAGCGCTCCTAGGTGCCGCCATGGCGTTGCATCTGGCCAGGAGTGCTGGCGACCATCTCCTGCTGGTCCACGAAGGCCAAAGGGACCTGCTGGTCGCCCGCCATGGTGGCCGCGGTGCCCTGGTCAGCCGCTCCGGCGATCGATTGAGCTGTAGCCGGGCCCGCCAACTAGCCACGGGCCTGGGCGTGCAGCGCTTCGACTGGGTCTTCATCGGCGATCCGGTGGCCTCCCTGGGGAGCGAGTGCTGGCAGGAGCTGGGCGACACCGTCATCTCGGCCCTCGGTGAATCAAATCCCGAGCTCGCCGCTGCCCCTAGCCCCTCCCTTCAAGTGGGGCAACACCTGCAAAGCCCGGGCTTAAGCCTGCGGCCCTTAGCTGCCGACAGCCAGGCGGCCCTGCTGCAAGCCGGCCGGCTGCACTGGCTCCTGCTGCCAGATCGCCAGTCGTGGCGAAGCTGGCGGGAGCGAACCCAGGGACCTGGGCAACCCATCACAGGCCTGTGGCTGGGCTTTGGGCTGCGGCCCCAGGAACGCGCCCTACTGCCCAAGCTGCGGCCCGATCAGCTTTGGATCACGGCCAGCTCCACGCCCGGATGGCGGGCGCTGTAGGCGGCCCGGCGGCTGCTTAAGGTGGCTAAGTCTTGCCCATGGTGCCGTCAGCTGCCGCTGCGCTCACCAGCCAACTGCGCCGAATCGCCCCCCCTACCAAGGGGAGCCCAGCCCAGTCGGTAACTAGACACTTGGGAGAGGTGGCTGAGTGGTCGAAAGCGAACGACTCGAAATCGTTTGAAGGGAAACCTTCCGTGGGTTCGAATCCCACCCTCTCCG
>NSII01000216.1 GCA_002737305.1 Synechococcus sp. Baikal-G1 | reverse complement strand
CCGTATTCCTGTTCGTAGCGGTTGTTCATTAAGTACCTGAGCCGCTGGCGGTCGTCGCTGCTGAGGCCGTCCCAGCCGAAGGTGCGGGCCACCAGGGCTTGGAGGGAGAGGTCTGGGCCCTCCTGCTCCTGGGCCTGGGCGACGGCGGCCCCCAGGCGGCGCCCCAGGCGATCGAGTTGCTCGTCATCTCTGGCGTTTAGGGGCTTGCCATCGGCGCCATAGACCTGGGCGCTCTCCAGGCTGGTGGCCACCAGCTGGGCGCCACTGCTGCGGGCCAGGGCCGTGATCGGGTTGCCGCTGGTCCCATGGATCCAGCCGGCCCCCAGGTCGAGGGGCAGGTCCGGCCAGGCCCGGCTGGTCCAGGTGCGCCCCCCCAGGCGATCGCGCCCCTCGATCACGGTGACCCGGTGACCCTGCTGCTGCAGTTGGCGCGCCGCCGCCAGGCCGGCCAGGCCGGCGCCCACCACGATCACCCCTAACCCCTTGCCGCTAGCTCTGGTCCGGATGGCGGGGGCCACGAGGGCAGTGCCGAGCCCGGCTAGGCCCAGGGTGAGGAGCTGGCGGCGGCGGAACATGGCGACTGGCTGGGGGCAGGGTTGAAGCCTGGCGAAGTAGGGGTGGCGCTATCGAGCTGGCTCCATTGGGCCCTATTGGGGGACCAGTCCAACCCCAGCTCGGTGCCTACTTCCACTGAGCCCAAGGCCCCCGGCCCTAGCGCAGCACCAGGATCTGGGTGGCGTCCGAGAGCTTGGCGGGCAGGCTGATGCTGCTGCCGCCCCGCTTCACCGGGGTGCCGCCTACGGCCTTGAGGAAGGGTTCAAGGCTGCCCTGGTCACAGTCCTTGGGGGGCTTGCCGGTGACGTACTGAACCGGAATCACGCGCCGGGGTGCCAGGACCTTGACCACGGCTGCCGCCTCGGCGCCGTCGTAAACCTTGGCGCCACCGCCTACGCCAATAATCAGCACGTCGGGCCGGCCCAGCAGCACCCGGTCGGCGGGCAGCAGTTCGGCGGCGGTGCCGCCCAGGTGGGCGATCTCGAGGCCGCCCTGCTTCCAGCGCCAGAGCGTGGCCTGGCCGAAGCGGCGGCCGCCGAGGCGGTCGTGGGGGGCGGCGATGCCTTCGATTGCCAGGCCATTGAGGCGGTAGGAGCCGGGGTTCACCAGGAAGCGGCCGCCGCCGCCGCCGGCCCCCTCATCGGCCAGGCGGCTGCTGGCCAGGATCACATTGGCGCCGGGCCGCGGAGGCGTCAGGCCGGCGGCGCAACCCACGGCCTTGAAGGGATTGAGCAGCACGCTGGTGCCCCCGCCCTGGACCAGCAGGGCGCTGTGGCCGTAGCTGGTGATCGTGACCCCAGTGTCGGCCCGCGCCATCGGCGCGCCGAGGCCGACCAGGAGGCCGCAGGCGGCCAGGCCAGTGGCCAGGCGAGCAGGGACCTGGGCTTGGGGGGGCTTGGAGAGGGCCCTGTGGTTAAGGCCTAGATCCGAGGGGTGGCGCCGGAAAGGGCCGGAAAACAGGGCCATGGCGGATGGGCGCCCGAAGCGATGACGGTGGCGCGAACCTAGCAGTGCTGGCCTGGCAAGCCTGGGTTTCAGTCCGCCGGGCTCGTTGGGGCCTGGGTTGCTGGGGCATAGGTTGCCGCCTGGCGCAGGAAGTTGGCCAGCAGCTGGTGGCCCGCCTGGGTGAGCACGCTTTCCGGGTGGAATTGCACCCCCTGCAGGTTGGGGTACTGCCGATGGCGCAGGCCCATGATCGTGCCGTCCTCCAGCCAGGCCGTGATCTCGAGGCAGGCCGGCAGGGAGCTGCGCTCGGCGATCAGGCTGTGGTAGCGGGTGGCGGTGAGGGGATTGGGCAGGTCTTGGAACACCCCCTGGCCGGCATGCAGCACCGGTGAGGTCTTGCCATGCATGAGTTCTGCCGCCCGCACCACCTGGCCGCCAAACACCTGGGCCAGGCACTGGTGGCCCAGGCACACCCCCAGGATCGGCAGCTCCGGCCCCAGCTCCTTGAGCACCTGCAGGCAGACCCCGGCCTGGTCGGGGTCGCCGGGGCCGGGGGAGATCAGGATTGCGTCCGGGGCCAGGTCCCGGATCTGCTCCAGGGTGAGGGCGTCATTGCGCTCCACCCGAAGATCGGCGGCAATCGGGTGGTCCGCCGCCAGCTCCCCCAGGTACTGCACCAGGTTGAAGGTGAAGCTGTCGTAGTTGTCGAGCACAAGCAGCATGGGGTCCCCTACGCCTCAGGGGCGCTCACCTGCTCCCCATTCAAAGGCCGAGCCGGGCAGCCAGGGGCGGAATCAGCAGGAGCAGGGCGATGAGCAGCGAGGAGAGGGAGGCCACCAGCACGGCGGCGGCGGCGCAGTCCTTGGCGATGCGGGCTAGGGGATGGAAGCGGCGGCCGATGGCCAGGTCCACCACCGCTTCGGTGGCGGTGTTGAGCAGCTCGAGCACCAGCACGGCGGCCACGGTGAGCACGAGCACGGCCAGGCGATCGGCGCTCAGCCCCAGCCAGAGGCCCAGGCCAAATACGACAAAGCCCGTGCCGACGTGGATGCGGAAATTGCGCTGGCTGCTGAAGGCGTAGCTGAGGCCCTGGGCGGCGTAGCGAAAACTCACCCCCAGGTTGCCGGCCACGGTCCAGGCCCGGCTGCGAAGGGGTCTGCGGCCCGCAGGGGATCGCCCGTCTGCCGGCGGTTCCGCCCCTGGGGTGGGGGCGTCGCGGCCGGGATCGGGAGCCTTGCTCCTGCCAGTGAGATAGGACACGGCGCCTGGATGGGGATCCTGGGGAACAAGCATCGCCATAGGCGCCCAAAGGTCTGCCGCTGGCCTGAACCTTATCGCCGTTAGCCCGAGGCGAAAGCTGCCTTGGTAACGGTTACCCAGGCGAGGGATCAGATGGCTTTGGCGGCCTCAGGCGCTAGGCGCATGGGGGCCTGGCTGCCGCCAGCAGACCCTCCTGGCGGGCGAGCATGGCGGCCAGGCTGGCGTCATCGGGGTGGTCCCAGCCGAGCAGGTGCAGCAGTCCGTGGCTGGCCAGGAACAGCAATTCCTGCTCGAGGCTGTGGCCATGCTCCTGGGCCTGGCGGGCGGCCGTGTCCAGGGAAATCACGATGTCGCCCAGCTCTAGGGACCCAAAGGCTGGGCCCCAGTCCCCGTCATCGTCCTGTTCACCAGGCTCGTCACCCTGCCCGTGCCCGTCTGGCTGGGGCGGTAGGGGCATGGGGAAGGGCTCCTCCAGGTCCTCGTCCTGGGCGGCGAAGGCCAGCACGTCCGTGGGACCGCTTGTGCTGCGCCAGTCCTGGTTGAGGGCGGCGATGCTGGCGTCGCTCACCAGCTGCAGGCCCAGGCTGTAGGCCTGCGATTGCAGCGCTTCGGGTAGGTCAGCTTGCAGGTCGTCCAGCCAAGCGCTGAGGCGTCCATGCCAAAGATCTGCGCCAGCTAGGGGGTCGGCGAGGGGGCCGGCCAGGTTGAGGAGCTCCTCGGCCAGGTCGTCGTCGCTGCTGAAGGCCAGATCCAGGTCGCTGGCGCCTGGGTTGCTGGCAGCTGGATGGTTGGCAGCTGGGTCGGTGGGGCTCATTGGGGCAGGGTCGGGCGGCCAAACCAGGCCACCAGCAGGATGAAGCCGATGAAGCCCACGGCCGTGAGGCCGAAGTGCAACAGGCTCTGGCGACCCTTGCGCACCATGTTGCGCATCGCCAGCTTCACAAAGCTGGGTGGCGGCTCGGGGCTGCGGGGCGGAGCGGTTTGGGGCTCGGCGGTTCCGGCAGGGGCTGCCGCGCTGACTTCAGGGCTTGTATCCGGGCTGGTTTCAGTCATCAGAGGCGGCTCCCATGTCCACACCCTGGCGCAGCAGCGCCTGGATGAAGGGATCGAGGTCGCCATCCATCACGCCTTGCACATCGGTGGTTTCTTCCGCCGTGCGCAGGTCTTTGACCATTTGATAGGGGTGGAACACGTAGTTGCGGATCTGGTTGCCCCAGGCCGCTTCCACGATGTCGCCGCGGATGTCGGCGATTTCGGCCGCCCGCTGCTCCTGGGCGATCACCAGCAGCTTGGCCATCAACAGGGCCATGGCCTTTTCCTTGTTCTGCAGCTGGGAGCGCTCCTGGGTGCAGCGCACGGCGAGCCCCGTGGGCAGGTGCTGGATGCGCACGGCCGTTTCCACCTTGTTGACGTTCTGGCCGCCGGCACCGCCGGAGCGGGAGGTGGTGATTTCCAGGTCTTTCTCGGGGATATCGAGCTTCACCTCCTGCTCGAGTTTCGGCATCACTTCGACGCCGGCAAAGCTGGTCTGGCGCTTGTCGTTGGCGTTGAAGGGCGAGATGCGCACCAGCCGATGGGTGCCCTTTTCATTGCGCAGGTAGCCGTAGGCGTAGCGGCCCACAATTTCGATCGTGCAGCTCTTGATCCCCGCCTCTTCCCCTTCCGAGAGTTCCGCCACCGTGACCCGCATGTTGTGGTCTTCGGACCAGCGGGTGTACATCCGCATCAACATCAGGGCCCAGTCCTGGGCGTCGGTGCCGCCGGCACCGGCATTGATCGAGATCACCGCCCCCTCCTTGTCGTAGGGGCCATTGAGCAGGCGCTCCAGTTCCCAGCGGTCCAGGTCGGCCTTGAGGCTTTGTAGGGCCGTGTTCGATTCGGCCAGCAGCTCCGCGTCCGGTTCGAGGTCGTAGAGCTCCAAGGTGGCCTGGCCGTCCACAATCGCGGCGCGCCAGGAGCCGAGTTGCTCCAGCTGGGCCTTGACGTCATCGAGCTGGCGCATTTTCTTCTGCGCCTCCAGCTGGTCGTCCCAGAAGTCCGGTTGGGAGGCCAGCTGTTCGAGGTCCTGCTGGCGGGCGTTTAGGGCAGGGACGTCAAAGACAGTCCTGGGCATGGCCCAGGCGGTCAGTGAGCTCGGAGAGGTCGCGCTTGAAGTCGGTGAGGTCGAGCACCGGTGGGCCAATCAGTGGCTCTGACCGTATCAGCGGGGACCTTCCAGCCCGGATCCAGCCCGGCCCCCTTGCCGCTTCTAGGATTTCAGCCACCCAGACGATGTCCCCGTGGCCGTAGCCAGCGCTAGTTCCACCACCGCCAAGGTTGAGATCTACACCTGGCGCGCCTGCCCCTTCTGCGTGCGGGCCAAGGCCCTGCTCGATCGCAAGGGCGTGAGCTACACCGAGTTCGCCATTGATGGCGATGAGCCGGCCCGCACGGCGATGGCGGCCAAGAGCGGTGGGCGCCGCAGCGTGCCCCAAACCTTCATCAACGGCCAGCACGTGGGCGGTTGCGATGACCTGCATGCCCTCGAGCGCTCCGGCCAGCTCGATGCGCTGCTGGGAGCCTGAGTCTTGAAGGAGCCCCAACTCTTCATCGTTGATCCGATCGCGCGGCTGCGGCCCGCCAAGGATTCGAGCGTGGCCCTGATGCAGGCGGCCCAACGGGCCGGCCAGCAGGTGTGGGTCTGCACCATGGGCGATCTGTCCGCCGCCGCTCAGGTTGCCAACGGCACCGCCGCCCCGCTCTCCGGCCATGGCGCCTGGGTGCGGGCCCAGCCCGTGCGCCTGGCCGAGTTCGTTCCCAGCGAGGCCGGCTGGCAGGTGCCCGAGCCCTGGTTCTGGCTGGAGGACCCCCAGCTGCTGCCCCTGGACCACTTCCCCCGGGTGTGGATGCGCAAGGACCCGCCCGTGGATGAGGCCTACCTCTATGCCACCCACCTGCTCGATCTCGGCGAACGGGCCGGCGTGCGGGTG
>NSII01000215.1 GCA_002737305.1 Synechococcus sp. Baikal-G1 | reverse complement strand
CTTCTTCATTTTTGGCCTGATCTCAACGCCTTCGATGGTGCTTTCCGTGCTGCCAATTGCCTTATTGGCTAGCCTGATCTTAATGTTTGTAGCCCGTCCCTTAAGCCTGCTGATCCTCTCGCCACTTTCTCCCTTTAACCCCAGGGAGAACCTGCTGCTTTCCTGGTGCGGACTGCGGGGTGCCGTGCCCCTAGCCCTAGGATTTGAAGGGGCTGAATACATCCCAAAAATCGTGGGAATTGATCCGATTATTGCCCATCAATTGGTTAGCAATTGCGAAGGCATTATTTTTTCGATTGTGGTGTTAAACCTGCTGATCCAGGGCATCACCATCCCCCACTTCGTCCAAAGTCTGCGTTTGGATGACCCATTGACAGACCAGCTCGCCTAAGCCACGGGAACCCTTGGGCCCCAGGCCCCAGCCCCGTTCTGGCGTCTGTCCGGCCCCATCTCCGCGGTTCCCACCCCCTCGTGCTGCCAACGCCCCCATGACCCCGGCCCCGGCGATCCCCCCGGCCCCAACCCCCGATGCCCTCCGGGTCCTGTCCGAGGTGTTCGGCTATGGCGCCTTTCGGGGCCCCCAGGCGGAGATCGTCGGCCATGTGGTGGCCGGCGGTTCGGCCCTGGTGTTGATGCCCACCGGCGGCGGCAAATCCCTCTGTTATCAAATCCCGGCCCTCTGCCGCCCCGGCACCGGCGTGGTGGTCTCGCCCCTGATCGCCCTGATGGACGACCAGGTGGCCGCCCTGCGCCAGGCCGGGGTGCGCGCCGCCGCCCTGCATTCGGCCCAGGGGGCGGAGCAGGCCCAGGCCGCCTGGAGAGCCCTGCGGGCCGGGGAGCTGGACCTGGTTTATCTCTCGCCAGAGCGGCTACTGGCGGGCGACTGCCTCGATCGCCTGGCCGACCTGCCGATTGCCCTCTTCGCCATCGATGAGGCCCACTGCGTCTCCCAATGGGGCCACGATTTCCGGCCCGAATACCTGCAGCTGGCCGTGCTGGCGGAGCGGTTCCCCACGATTCCCCGCCTGGCCCTCACCGCCACGGCCGATGGCCGCACCCGCGAGGACATCCGCGGGCGCCTGGGCCTGCAGGACGACCGGGTGTTCCTGGCCAGCTTCGATCGGCCCAACATCACCTACCTGGTGCGCGAGAAGGAGGGCCCGGGGGCCCAGTTGCAGGCGTTTCTGGCGCCCCGCAAGGGGGAGGCCGGCATCGTCTACGCCCGTTCGCGCCAGCGGGTCGACCGCCTGGCCCAGGAGCTGGCCGGCGCCGGCTTTGATGCCCTGGCCTATCACGCCGGCCTCGATCCCCAGCGGCGCTCGGCCGTGCTGGAGCGATTCCGCCGTGACAGCGGCGTGATCGTGGTGGCCACGATCGCCTTTGGCATGGGCATCGACAAACCAGATGTGCGTTTTGTGGCCCATGTGGACCTGCCCAAGAGCCTGGAGGCCTATTACCAGGAAACGGGCCGGGGCGGCCGCGATGGCCTGGCCGCCGTGGCCTGGATGGTGCATGGGCCGGGCGATGTGCCCCAGCTGCGCCGCTTCATCAACGACTCCGGCGCCGAACCCAGCCAAAAGGCGATCGAACACGGCAAGCTCGATGCCCTGATCACCTTCACCGAAGCCTCGACCTGTCGCCGCCAAGTGCTTCTCGGCCACTTCGGCGAAAGCCTGGCCGAGCCCTGCGGCAACTGCGATGTCTGCCTCGAACCCAACCGCTCCCAAGACGTGACTGAAGCGGCCCGCAAGGCCCTTTCGGCGGTTTATCGCACCGGCAGCCGCTTTGGCGCCGCCCATTTGGTGGACGTGCTGCTGGGAGCCAACAGCGAAAAAATTCGGGGCCTGGGCCACCAGGACCTGAGCGTCTATGGCATCGGCCAGGACCTGGACCGGGGCCAGTGGCGCAGCCTGTTTCGCCAGCTGGTGGCGACCGGCCTGCTCATCAGCGATCCCGGCAACCAGGGGGGCCTGCGCTTCGGCGATCGCGGGCGGGTCAGCCCCCTGCTGCGGGGCGAGGTGACCCTGGAGCTGCGCCTGCCCCTGCCCAAGCGCGAGCGGCGCCAGGCATCCGACGAGGGCAGTAACGGCTCCTGGACCGGGGCTGGCCGCCGGTTTGGTTCAGCCAGCAGCGCTGGCGATGGGGGCGACGAAGCCGATCCCCAGCTGCTGCAAGCCCTCAAGGACTGGCGCCGCGAGCAGGCCCGCAGCCAGGGGGTTCCCCCCTATGTGGTCTTCCACGACCGCACCTTGATGGAATTGGCTAGCCGCCGCCCCCCCGATCTGGCCAGCCTGGCGGGCGTGACCGGGGTGGGCCAGGCCAAGCTGGCCCGTTATGGCGAGGCGGTGTTGGCCCTGCTGGCAAGCGGCGCCACCTAGCCGATCAGCCGCCTAGCCGATCAGTTGTATTCGCCGGGCAGGTCGTTTTTGCGCACCGTGACCCGGCCCACCCGCTTGCCGGAGAGGCGCAACAGCTCATCGCCGGAAAAGCTGTAGCCCAGGCCGGCGCCGATCTGGGCGACGTCGTCGGCCGTGGCGGCGGCACTAATCGCCTGGCGCAGGGCTGGATCGTCCTGGACAACCGCCAGGAAGGCCTTGAGCTGGTCGAGGGCCATGGCGGGCGCACGCAGGGATCCCCAGCATCGGACAGCCCAATCCAGGTACGGTCAGGCCATGGTTGTCCAAGCCCCCGTGCTGAGCCTGCGTCATTTCCTGGGCCTGGTCCTACTGCCCTTGCTGCTGCTGCTCGCCCCCGCCGGCGCCCAGGCTTCCCTGTTGCACCTGGAGGGTCCGGTGCCCGTTGACCTGGGCGTGCAGGCCGGCTCCCTGGCCCCCTGCCCCACACCGGCCCATTGCGCCCGCACCAATTGGACCGTGGCCGATCCAAGCGCCGCCCTGGTTTCCTTGAGCCACCTGCTCGGGGAGCAGGAAGGAGTGGCCATCGAGGAACACACCCCCAGCTACCTGCATGCCACGGCCACCAGCCGCCTGTTCGGCTTTGTGGATGATCTCGAGCTCTACGCCGACCAAGCAGGCGGCTCCCTACAGGCCCGCTCGATCTCGCGCCTCGGTGACTCCGACCTGGGCGTCAATGGCCGGCGCCTCGACCAGCTCGGGGCTGCCCTAGGCCATGGCTAATCGCCCCAGCCCAGAAGGGGCCAGCCCCCAGGCCGCCAGCCCAGGCGGGCCGGCCCCAGGCCGGGTGCGGATCCTGCACAGCGCCGACTGGCAGATCGGCAAGCCCTACAAAGTTGTGGGCGATCCGCAGAAACGTTTCCGTCTGCAGGAGGAACGGCTGCGCTGCCTCGGCCGCATCGGGGCGGCCGCCCGTGCCCAGGGGGCCAGCGCGGTGGTGGTGGCAGGCGATCTGTTCGATTCCACCACCGTGGCGATCAGCACCGCCCTGGAGGTGCTCGAAGCGATCGGCGCCATGGCCTTACCCGTGCTCGTGATCCCCGGCAACCACGACCACGGCGCCCCCGGCGGCATTTGGGACAGCCCCGACTGGCAACGCCACCAGCCGGAACGGGCCCCGAATCTGCAGCTATTGCTCGAACGCCAGCCCCTGGAGTTGGAGCAGCTGGTGGTGTTGCCCTGTCCCCTGCTTCGCAAGCAGGACGCCAGCGATCCCACCGGCTGGATCCGGAGCCTGGATTGGGCAGCCCTGCCCGCCGGCAAGCCCCGGCTGGTGGTCGCCCACGGCAGTATCCAGGGCTTCTCCGGGCGGGACTACGGCGCCGAAGCGCGTTGGGGGTCCGCCCCAGATCCCTCCGGGGCTGGCGCCATGAACCGGATCGACCTGGAGCAGCTGCCCCTGGGGGAACTCGATTACATCGCCCTGGGCGACTGGCACAACCTCAAACAGGTGTCGGGCAAGGCCTGGTATAGCGGCACCCCCGAGCCCGATCGCCACGACCAGGGCGAGGCCAACCAACGGGGCCAGGTGCTGCGGGTCGACCTCGGCCGGGGCCAGGCGCCCCAGGTGGAGGTGCTGCCCACGGGGCGCCTCAGCTGGCACAACCTGGCCATGCACCTGGGCACCGACGCCGACCTGGAGCAGCTGGAGGCCCGGATCCGGGAGCGCACCGGGGACCGGGTCAGCCAAGACCTGCTGCGCCTGGAGCTCTCCGGCAGCCTCAGCCTGGCGGCCCATCGCCGCTACACCTCCCTGCTGGCCGACCTAGAGCACCAACTGCTTGACCTGCGGCTCAGGGGTGGTTGCGACCAGGCCCCCCAAGCCGGTGAACTGGCCGCCCTCACCGAGCGCCCCGAAGATCCCCTGATCGCCCGCGTAGCCCAGGAGCTCCAAGCGCGCCTGGCCCGCCAGGAGGGGCTCGATGCTGGGGCTGCCGCCATCAGCCGCGCCGCCCTCTGCGAACTGTTCCGCCTGGCCACCAGCCCCTAAAGGGGCCCGACCCAATCAGAGCCTCCAGCCCCCGATCCAACCCCGCAACAGGCATTCAGCCTGGCAACAGCCATCCAGCCCCGCAACAGGCATTCAGCCCCATCCCGGCTCCAGCCTCCCGGGCGACCCTTTCCTCCATGCGCCTGCTCTCCTGCCGCCTGCAGAACATCCGTGTCCATGGCGACCTGGCCCTGGAGTTCGGCCCGGGCCTGACCCTGATCGGTGGTCCGAATGAGACGGGCAAAAGCACCCTGGTGGAGGCCCTGCACCGCTGTTTGTTCCTGCGGGCCACGGCCACGGGGACGCCCGTGGAGGCCCTGCAATCACGCCTGCACCTGGGCCAGCCCCAGGTGGAGCTGGCCTTTACCGCCCGGGGGGAGGCCTGGACCCTGGTGAAGCGCTTCAGTGGCAGCTCCGGGAAGGTGCTGTTGCGCTCCGGCAGCGGACGCCAGTGGCAGGGGCCCGAGGCGGAGGAGCAGCTGGCGGACTTGCTGGGGGTGAACGAAAGCCTGGGCAGCCGCCAGGCGGGCAGCCTGCTGCGGGGACGCTGGGCCCACCTCTGGGTGATGCAGGGCCGCTCCGGCGACGACCTGCTCGCCCAGGGCGGTGCCCACTACGACCTGGAGGCCCTGGTGGCCCAGCTGGAGCGCGGCGGCGGCAGCGCCATGCAATCGCCCAAGGACCAACAGCTCGCCAGCCGCCTCGACACCCTGCTGGCGGAAACCTTCACCACCAGCCGCGGCAACCTGCGCCGCCAGTCGCCCCTTTGGATCGCCCAACAGGCGCTTGAGGCGGCCGAGGCGGCCGTTCAGCACTCCCAGGATCAGCTGGCCGACTACGGGGCGGCCAGCGAGGAGCTGGGCCGCAGTGCCGCCAGCCTGCAGGAGCTGCAGCAGCAGCGCCTGCCGGAGCTGCGCCAGCGCCAGCAACGCCTCCAGGCGGCGGCCACGGAACGGACCCGGCTCGAGGCGGCCCTGGCCCTGGCGAAGCAGCAACTCGAGCCCCTGCAGATGCGCCAGCAAGCCCTCGCTAGCGACCTGGGCGCCTGGCGCCAGCTGGGGGCCAGCCTCACTCGCCTAGGCCAGCAGGCCCTCGAGCTGGCAACCGTCCGGGAACAGGCCAAAGGCGAGCTGGCCCAGCTGGAGCAGCAGGGGGCCGCGCAGGAGCAGCAGCGCGCCAGCCTCGAGGCCCAACGCCAAACGATCACCGAACGGGGCCAATGGCTACAGCGGCTGGTGGAAGAAGCCAGGCTCCAGGCAGATCTGGCCCGGCTCAACGCCACCCTGGCCCAACGGGAGCGCCAGGGGCAGACCCGTTCCCAGCTACAGGCCGAACTAGCGGCCCTGCCGCCGATCGACCAGGCAGCCCTGGCGGCTCTCAGGGACCTGGAGCAAGCCCGGCGCGATGCGGGCACCCGCCTGGGCGCCATGGCCGCCGGGGTGGAGCTGCTGCGGGCCGACCAACCCGTGACGTTGGCGGGCCAGCCCCTGGAGCCGGGGACCGACCTGCGCCTCAGCGAAGCCAGGGAGCTGCAGGTGGGCAGCGGCGTGGTGCTGCGCATCAGTCCCGGCGGTGGCCAGGCCCTAGCCCAGGCCCGCCAGCAACGCCAGCAAAGCGAAACGGCCCTGGCGGCGGCCCTCGCGTCTTTTGGGGCCAGCAACCTGGAGGAGGCCGAAGGCCTGGCCCAGCAGCGCCTGGTCCGAGAGCAGCAACTGGATGCCCTGGCTAGCGCCGATGCCGGGCCCCTGGCGGCGGAGCCGACTGGGCCCCAGCTGGTGGACCAGAGGCAAGGACTCCACAGCCGTCTTGAGGAGCTGCAGCGGGAGCTGGCCCCCCTGGAACCGCAGCGCCTGGCCCAGCTTGAGAGCGGCGAGCTTCCGGCCGAGCTGGAGACCCTCGAGCAGCTGCATCGCCAACTGCAGCAGAGCTATGCGGCCACCAGCGCCCCCCTGCGCCAGGCCCAGGCTTCCCTCGCCGAGCTGGACAAAGGTCGTGAGGCGGCCCGCCAGCGCCAGGCGGCCAGCGGCGAAGCCCTGGCCAGCCTCCATGGCGAGCGCAGCCACAACCAGGCCCGGGCCGAGGAGTTGGGCCAGCGTCACGTCAGCGAGCTCGCCCTGGCCACAGCCCTGCAGCAAGTGGAAGCCCAGGTGGCGAACGCCGCCAGCCAGGTGGGCGCCCTGGGGAGGGAGCTCGCGGCCCTTAGTGGCGGCGCTGGGGCGATCCAGCTTGCCCCGTTGGAGGCCCAGATCCAGCAGGCCGAAGCCGAGGTGTTGCAGCTGATCGCCAGCCAGGCCGCCGCCCGGCAACGCTGCCAAACCCTGGGCGCCAGCGATCCCCATGGGGCCCTAGAGCAGGCCCAGGCCGCCCTGGAGCAGGCCCACCGGCATCACACGTCCCTGCAGCGGCTTTGCGATGGCCAGCTCCTCTTGCGCGAGCTCTTCAAGGCAGCCCAGGCCGATCTCTCTAGCCGCTACAGCGAACCCCTGGCCCGCTCCATCAACCGCTATCTCAAGCCCCTGCTACCGGCGGGGGCCAGCTGCCAGTTGCACTACGCGAGCGACTCGGGCTTTTCCAGCCTGCAACTGCAGCGGGGCCAGGAGCGCTTCAGCTTTGGCGAGCTCAGTGGCGGCATGC
>NSII01000214.1 GCA_002737305.1 Synechococcus sp. Baikal-G1 | reverse complement strand
TACTGGGGCTACGGGCTCCCAGACCAGCTGCCGCGAAAGGCCTGGTGCCCCAGGCAGGGTCTGCCAGATTGGCGTCCCTTGCCTGCCTCCAGGGATTGAATCAACAGGGGTGATCCGTTGCCACTGGGGCAGGCCTGCGGCGGGCTCACCGCCAGGGCGCTGCTGCGGCGGAATGGGTTGCCAGCTGGGCTGGGCCTGCACCGGTTGAAGGGCCACCGTCGCTACGACAAGGGCCGAGGCCCAGCGCCGGGATCGCAAGGGCAAGGGTTCAGCCATGGGGCCGGCGGTCGTTCAGCAGCAGCCAGCCGACCACGGGGCTGCCTTGCAGCTCCAGATCCCGCCGCAGCCGTTGCAGCTGGTCCCGTTCAGCGGCTCCGGGGCTTGTTATCAGTACCTCGGCATCACAACTGCGGGTTGCCACCAGATCACTGCTGCAGAGCACGGGGCGACCTGAAGCGGCCTGGAGGGCTTGGGCAACGGCGGCAGCGGCACCGTCCTCCAGTCCGATCGGCACTAAGGCAAGGTTCTGGGCTGCTGCCAAGGGTCCACTGCTGAGCAGTTGCAAGGGCTGGCGCCAACTCTCCGGTTCGCCGGCCTCCATCACGGCCAACAATGGACCGGGCAAGAGGGATGAGAGTTCCTCGGAGCTATGGATCCGACCGGTGCGCCGTTCGGCCACCAGGGCGGCCCCGCTTCCCAGCACTAGACCGGCCAACAGGCCCAAGGCGAGGTTGCGACCCTTCTTGGGAGAGACGGGACGATTCAGAAGGGTGGGGGTTGAAATCAACTCCCATGGATCGGCTTTACGAGCTTGTTCAAGAGCCAACACGCGCCGCTCATCTTCTAATTTATTGAGGGTTGCCTCATCTCGGATCGCAACTCTAAGCAATTCTCTGTATTTCAGCAGCACACCTTTAGGACGCTGCGCAGCTGCTAGGCGTGCCTGGGCATCAGCCCGCTTCGCAAGCACATAATTGATGGTATTAGATTTAAACAGCTCGATCAGGAATTGACGCCTTTTTGTTAAATTTTTGATGAGTAATTCGCGATCGGTATAGGTTTGCCTCAGGGCCGCAAGTTGCAGGTTGATGGCCTCGATTTGCTGGGGTACCCCCTTGCTGGCGAGCTCGGGGATCATCAAGCCTCGAAATTGAATGGCTTCGGGGTCGTTGCTGAGCTTCCTGAGCTGAATCAATTGCTCGTCATAATTGCGAATTTCATTGGCAGCTTGTACTCTGATCGCTTCTAGGTTGAAAGCGTTTTTGGTTTCATCGTCACCCTTAAGGGCGGTCAAGTCCTGCTCAATTGCATATTGTTGCGCAGTCCGAAGCGACGCAAGGCTGCTGACACGGTAATAGGCAATTTGTTGATTCAAATAGGCTACGCCGTTGGTAAGCCCGCGTTCCCGATCCCTACCGGAATAGGCTTGGTATTCGCGAGAAATCCTCTCGATAACAGGCAAAACCAATTCTTTATCGTTGTCGCGATAGGCTAGATTTAAAACAGATGTGCCCTTTTCAAGCTTGATGTCTAGACTGGCCTTCACCCATGCGTCATAGCGCATCCTCTCAATATCGATTCCATTGGTTCGTTTTTGGGCGCGAACAAAATCGTATACGGGCTTGAGCACCGAGGGGCTTTGTAGAATTTTCACCTCGGTTTCCAGTTGGTTACCCTTGCCTGCCCCTGAGATGCCGGCAAGACCTGCTAAGCCAGGATTCTGAGCGAGGAGAGCCGCGGCACCAGAGCTCTGGCCGGGATCTTTGCTGGCCAACACAATTTGGAATTCCCCTTCCCATACGGGTTTCTGAAGGACCGTTACCAAGCCAGTCAAAAGAACCGTTCCTCCAGTCACACCGGCGATTAACCTTCGGCGACGCCCCAGGCTCGCCGCTAATTGGCCAAGGTCAATTTCGTCATCAGCTGGCATGGGCTGGCTGGGAGGTTGTAGGGATGGGTTCATCACTTATTTAATACCTCCAAAGAGACCGTAGACGGAGTAAAGACCGACAAATGGACCGGTTAGTTCGTTGAGGACGCCGATGCTGGCCGACAGGCCTGATTCTTGAACTCGAATGATGTCACCACTCACCAATATCGGATTGGTTGCCGAATCTGCTGTCGCATTGGCTTTGTAATTGAAGACCCGGCGATCAAGTTCCCCTTCTCGGGTAAAGCGCACGAATTCGACTTTTCCATGGAGAAGCTGTTGGCCGCCGGCGCTTATCAAGGCCTGGTTGAGACTGGATCCCTGGGGCAAAGTTGTGGCTCCCGGGGATTTGACACGACCACTCACATAAACTTGGATGAATTGGGGGCTGAGGTTGGTTTGGCCAGCCTTGAGCAACTGATCTCGCAGGACCACTGGTGATTTGGAGACACTCACCACATCACCATCAAACAAGCGTATATTTTGGCTTTCATCACCTTCGGTGAGAAGGGATAGGAAATTGAGTGATGTCCTCAATTTGCCACCCCCACTGCTGACGGTTTGCCTGCGGGTGACCTGCACCGCAGAGAGATCGGAATAGGGCGTAATGCCTTGGGCGGTTCGGATGGCATCAAAAACGGTGGGGAAAAAGGCCCCATAGGTAGTCAAGCCACCGGAGCCGCCACTGGCTCCGCCGGGCCCACCCGGTCCCCTGCTGCCGGCGCCGCCGGTGGGGTCAAACCCCTGGCCACTACCCAGGCTTGGGCGGGTGTTCATTTGGTCGCCGCCACTCTCGCGAATGGCACCATCGGCACTATTGGAAACACCACCTAATTGCTGGCTACCACTCAACGTGTAATAGCCAGGACGACGGACCTCACCGCCGACATAGATGCGCACTGGCCGATAACCCACTGGCCGAAGGTAAATCTCAGGCTGCCGTACAAAGGCACGAAATTGCTGGGTTAGAAAAACGCGCAGCTCCTCGACGCTCAGCCCTTCGACAAACAATGCCCTTAGCCGGGGCAAATACATGGTGCCATCGGGCCCAATTGTGAAGGTACCTGAGAGCTCGGGAATGTTCTCCAGTTCAATTTGCAGGCTGTCCCCGGGCCCCAGCAGGTAGGTGTCGTAGGTCACCCTTGCCCGCTGGGCCGGCACCAGCGCTGAGCGCTTGGCGTTAGCTGGAGGGGGAGCGGCCAGGGCTGCCAGCGGTGCCAGCTGGGGGGCTACCAGCAGGGCTGCCGTGAGCCAGCCGATCCCAAAACGCTCCGCAACGGGCCTGAAGGCTGGGGAGGGCCCTTTGGCTGGATGAACCACTCGTGGAGCTAGGCAAAATCTTAATTGATATTAGCACTTTGACCTTAAGGTTCAACTCGCTTATGCGAATTTGACATTAATATCTTCTGCTAGGTGATTAGTTAGGGACGGCGCCGCAGTCTCAACGGCACCCCATTGCGCGAGCGCAGGGTCAGGTTGCCCACTAGCTCTGGCTCCTGGCCTGGTTCGCTCAGGAGTTCATAGCGGCTAACCAGCTCCGCGAGCACCAGCAGGGCTTCCTGCAGGGCAAAGGCGGCCCCAGGGCATTTGCGTGGACCCAGGCCAAAGGGCAGGAAGGCGTCCCGTGCCCATTGTTTGTCCCCATCGCTGGCCTGATCGGCCAGGAACCGTTCTGGCCGGAAGTGATTGGGCTCGTTCCAGTGCTGCTCGTGGCGCTGGATCACCCAGGGGGAAATCGCCAGCAACGCCCCCATCGGGCAGCGGCTTTCGCCCAGTTGGCTGGCTGCCTGGCTTTCACGGATGAAAAAGCTCAGGGGCGGGTAGAGGCGCAGGGTCTCCTGAAGCAGCGCCGCGCCATAGGGCAGGCCGCGCAGGTCCTCGTAGTCCAGGGGGCGGAGCGGGCTTGGGGCGGATTCGGGGGATGGGCTGCCCCCACGGACCTGCCCAATTTCCCTGGCAAAGCGGGCCTGGGCTTCTGGGTAGCGGGCCAGCAGATAGCAGGCCATCGCTAGGGCGCTGGCGGAGGTTTCATGGCCAGCAAGAAACAGTACGCACACCTGGTCGACCAGTTCGTCCTGGCTAAAGCCCCCGCTGCTTTCAGCCATCCCTGCTTGTGGGTCATCAGGCTGTTCTGCAGCGCCTTCAGCCGCCTGGGCTGGGCCCCTACTGGGTGGGGTGGCTGGTCGATCTTGGGCCCGCTCTAGGGCCGCAAGCAGGTCCTGGTGCCCGGCAACGGGGTTGGTACCAGTGGCAAGGCCTGGTTGGTGGCGGGAGCGTTCGTTGATGGCTGCGGCGATCCAGCTGCGGATCAGTTCGGCATCGGCGCCCAGCAGCCGCTGCAGCCAGGGTTTAGGCAGGCGCAGAAAGCGCAACACCATCACCAGGCTGGCCCGGCGTTGGTAGCGGGCAAAGGCGGCAAAGATGGTGCGGGCTTCGCAGGGGTCGAGGGGCCTCGAGAGGATCGTGCGCACGATTACATCGGCCGTCACCAGGCTCATCGCCTCCTGGGCATCGAAGCAGAGGTCCGCTTCCTTGCCCTGGCCTGCTTGGCCTGCTTGGCCTGCTTGGCCTGCCTGGTCTGTCAGGTCTGTCAGGTCTGTCAGGTCTGCCTGGCCTGCGCCAAGGCCTGGTGCTGGCCTAGGGCTTGCGGCGGACCCTTGGTTCTCAAGCCGTTCCAGCATGGTCTGCACCGCCCCTTGCATCAGGGGAAAGACCCGTCGCAATTGGGTCACCTGGAGGGCCTGATCAACCAGGCGCCGCTGGCGCTGCCACTCGGCCCCATTCACCGCAAAGAGGCCCTGGCCAATCAGGGGCTCCAGGATCCACTGGGTGTAGGGGTGCTTGGGGAAGGCCTCGGGTTCCTCCACCAGCACCTGACGCACCAGGTCCGGCCGGTTGACCAGCACCATCTCCAGGCCCAAGACGTTGGTGCTGCCAATGCCGATCCGGAAATCCCACTCGTTGAGCAGGCCAAACCAGGAGCCCAAACCCCGGCTAAAGCGCTTGAGCAGGTTGGCGGTGAAGGGTTGGGGTTGGGGCCAGATCGGTTCCCTTGCGTCCAGCTGGGCGTCTGGGCTGGCCGAGCTGGCCGTGCCTTCCTCGGGTGGGATGGGGCCTGCTGGTGGACGGGAGGTCATGGTTTCAGCAGCTGGCTGAGGGGATCAAAGCCGTGGCTGGCAGGAGCCTGGCGCAGGTAATGGAAGTGGAGATCAAACTGTTGAAACGCCAGGGCCAGTCGATCAAGCCAGCCCCTCGGCTGGGCCAGGG
Source organism: Synechococcus sp. Baikal-G1 (assembly GCA_002737305.1). Lineage (GTDB taxonomy): Bacteria > Cyanobacteriota > Cyanobacteriia > PCC-6307 > Cyanobiaceae > BAIKAL-G1. The sequence continues at coordinate 3,122 of NSII01000214.1, read as the reverse complement.
CCACCAGCTGCAGGGCTGGGTAGGCCGGGCCCGCTGGGGCGGGAAGGTCGCAGCTGCGGTAGGGATCGACGCCAGCGAAACAGAGGAGGTCATCGTGGCTGGTGACATCGAGCCAGGGCAGGCGCGGCTCCCGGGCCAACTCCTGCAAATCGGCGTGGAATGCCTGGGCCCCGGGATAGACGGCCAGGTTGGCCAGGTTCTGGCCCAAGCTGAGCAGGCTTAAGCGGTTTGTCATGGCAGCGGCAGGGTCCTGGCGGCGCAGCTCGGCCGCCAGCATGGCCATCACAAAGGAGCCTGAGCTGTGGCCCACTAGCAGGACCGACTCGGCCGGGGCTTCGGCTTCTAGGTCCAGGATCCGCCGGGCCAACTCCCGGACCCGGGCGCGCAGGTCGCCATCGCGGGCTTGACCGAGCCGGTGGGTAAAGCGGATCGAGCGCCAGAGCCACACCACCCCGAGCCGATCGGCCAGGGCCCACGCCGCGAGCAGCAGCAGCCAGGTGCTGCTCGCGGCTACCAAGACTGCGGCTCCCAGGGCTAGGGATGGCCCTGGCAGGGCCCCGTAGGTCAGCGCTCCCAGGCCAGCGCCAGCCAGCAAGGCAACTCCCACCGCCAGGGCGGTGAAAAGCGCTGGGTAGGCGCCGCAGAGGGCCACCCCGGGGCAGAGACGGGCAATCCGTAGCAAGCCCCCTTGCAGCAGGTACCAGCGGTAGACCTCGGCGATCTCACCGACCATGGCCAAGGAGCGCCTGGGCCAGTGGCTGCGGGCAATGTCATCCCAGTGCAAAAAGCCAATTTCGTGGCCGCTGGAACGGCCAGAGCTATTGGGTTGGGATCGCTGAATCCGCCACCGGCTCACCAGTCGATCCCCTTCCTGCCTGCGTCTGACCAGCTGGATGGGCGTCCCTTCGCCCATGGGTGACTTGGCATTTTGACGCTCCACTTCCTGGCCCATGAGCCGGAAATAGAAAGAGGCGCCGCGGGGATCAAAACCACTTAAAAAGTAGAGCCGTCGCTTCAGATCAAATTGGGGCTCTTCCGCTGCGGCCCCAGCACTCCAGCCAACGGCGGTGGCAGGATCGACAGGGGTGGAATGGGGGCTTGGAACAGCTGCAGGGGAAACGGCTGCCGTTGATGCTTTTAAAGGTGCCTTGCTTTGGGGATCTTGTCCCGGTTCCCAATCCATCACAATGGCCTGATGCGCCGCAAATGCCAGGTCATGGGGGGCTCATCGGCGTTAGGCAGCCAGCCAGTTAGGCCCTGCCATGGGTTGCTCAATCAGGTTCTCACCCTAGGCGCTGCGGTGGGCCTAACTCTGGCGACCCCAGCCCAGCTCCTCGCCCAGGACAGCGGGCCGGATCGGCCAGCGCCGGTTGGACCGGCGCTGGCCGATCCGGTGCTGACGGGCAGCAAGGGCCACTACAGGGCAAGGATGCTGGTGCCCGTGACCCAGGCCCGGGCCTGGGCCGTGCTGACCAATTACGAGGCGATGGCAGGCCTGATGCCCGACATCAAGCAGGCGAAGGTGCTCAACCGCCAGGGCAGCCAGCTGGAGCTAGCCCAGACCTACCAAGCCCCGTCCACCTTCGGCCTGCCGATCAAGGTTGTGCTGGCTGTGGAGGAAAGGGCGCCCCGCTGGATGCGCTATCGCCTGCTCCGCGGCGAGCGCATCCTCAGCCTCCAGGGGCAATGGAGCTTGACCCGGGTGCGCGGCGGGGTGCTTGTCGACCATCAGATCGCCCTAGAGCCCGACCTGCCCGCTTTTTTGCGCCCGACCTACGACGACCTCAATGAGGCCAACCTGCGTCAGTCCATGGTGGTGCTAAGGCGGCTGATGCTGGCCCGGTGAGCAGTTCAGTCATTCCTCCCAGCCCAGGGCTTCCACCCCCGGTCCCCCAGGGTCGCGGTGGCCCAGCACCCGGTAGGTGACGCCACGCCATTCCACCCGGCGATCCCAGCAGGCATGCCAGAAGGCGAGCGCATAGATGAGTTGGGTCAAGGGCAGGTGCTTCAGCCACTGCCAAGCCCGGCGCCCCAGGGGCGCTAGCGGCCGGGGTATGGCTTCGTCCCCAGGTTTGGCCAGGGCCCTGAGGGCCGTGGCTTCGATCCCTAGCAAGAGCCCCATGCAGCCCAGTTCGTAGAGAGCGAGGGCTGCGGCAAGAAGGGTGGAATGGCCCAGCAACAGCCAGGCGGCGGCAGCGAGGAGAAGCAGGGCGCTGCCGCCGCCATGGAGGGCCACCAGGGGCCAGGCCGGATGGTGCAACCGGGCGGTGAGTAGTTGCCGGCCGATCCACGGCGCCAGATCGGACAAGGCCATGCTGTCGTCCTGGTCAAGGGCGATCAGTTCGGGCCGGAAGGCGTAGCGCCAGCCCAGCTGGCGCAGGGGCTGGACCAGGGAGGTGTCTTCACAGAGGCTGCTGATCAGCCGTTCACTCCAGGCGCCGGCATCGATCACCTGGCGCCGCACCGCCAGGGAGCCCCCCCATGGGATCCCAAGCAGGGTCATCAGCACCAGGGCGCCCCCATTCCAGCCGGCCCTGACCTGAGCGGCCAGGCTGCCTGCCTGGGGCTGGTACCAGCGATTGCCCGACACCGCGCCGACCCCGGGCTGGCTGCAGGCCCGGGCCAGATCCGCCAGCCAATGGGGCGAGACGATCGCATCGGCATCGACCAGGGCCACCAGGGCCGTGGCGGGATGCAAATGCGCAAAGGCCTGGCGCAGGGACGCGCTTTTGAGGGAGCCCCGCTGCGGTCTCCGCTCCAGGGGCCTGAGCACGGCCGCCTGCCAGCTGGCCTGGCCGCTGGCCTCCAGGGCTGCCAGGCTCGCTTCCGCCACGGCCCAGGCCGGATCGGCCTGGGAATCCACCACCAGCTGCAGGCGCCAGGGGCCCGGGTAGCGCTGGTGGGCGAGGGCTGCCAAAGCCCCTGCCAGGCTGGGATCGGCGCCCCGCAGGCAGAGCACCACCTCCGCCGCCGGCCAGCCCCCGGCTGGTTCCTCGGGCCAGCGGCTGCGCTGCTGCCCCAACCGGCGGACCCGACGCGCAAACCAGCCGGTGAGGAGGGCCTGCCCGGCCAAGCTGAGCAGTAGGGCCAAGGCCAGGACCAACGCCCATGGGGAGGCCAGG
>NSII01000213.1 GCA_002737305.1 Synechococcus sp. Baikal-G1 | reverse complement strand
CTTTCGCCACAGCCGGGGAACAGGCCGTAGTGGCGGCTGAAATCGCCAACTCCGATGAAATGGTCAGCAAAACGGCTTTCGGTGAGCATGCGGTAGGTGTTGCCGCAAACCGGAAAGCAACGGCCCGATTCCATGGCGTGATGGCTATCGAGATCGAAGCGGTTGGGGGAATGGGGAATCGTGCCTTGATAGATCACCGCCTGGCCATGGTCTTCGCAGGCATCCTCCAGGCCATCAAGATTGAACAGCCGATAGGTGGCTGAAAAGAAGCGGATCTCGGCCACCAGGGCCTCAATACGCGGATTTGTGACGGTGATCGGTCGGTCGTCCACAAGTCGGGGATCGGCAAACCCGGCGCTTCGGGCCAGCCGCAGAAAGTCTTTCCAATACAGGGCACCGCCCAGGCATTCTCCGTAGAGCACCGGGTCGCTACGCAACGCAGCCGGCAGGCGCCGATCGGCATACACATCGGCGAAGTAGAACTCGCCGCCTGGTTTGAGCAGGCGCTTGACCCCCCGCAGCACGGCCCCCTTGTCGGTGGTGAGGTTCAGCACGCAGTTGGACACGATTACATCAAACTGGCCCGCTTCCAACGGCAGAGCGTCCAGCTGTTCGATGGTTCCCTCCAGGAAGGAGACATTGGCGAACCCAAACAGCTCGGCGTGATGGGGCCTATACTCCCGGGCAATGGCCAGTTGTACCCGGGTCATGTCGACCCCTACCACCTGGCCGCTGGCTCCCACCAGTTGGGAGAGCAGATAGGCGTCCCGGCCCGTTCCGCAGCCCAGATCGAGAACCCGACAGCCGTCCAGCAGGGGCGGGCAGACTAGGCCGCAGCCGTAATAGCGGTTGGTGACCTCGGGATGGATGCGGCCGAGCAGGGGCTTCAACCAGGCGGGCAGGGCCTCGGCATCACAGCAGGCGTTGGTTTTGAGGTCGGCGCTGCCGCCCAGCTCCTGGCCGTAATAGGCCTGCACGGCGGCGTGGGTGGGCATGGCGGGGTCGACTCGATGGACGTCTGGGCCCAGCAAAGCCCATCGGCGGTTTCAGCCCAGGTCTTTAGGCCAGTCCTTCAGTCCAGTGATTCAGTCCAGTGATTCCGTCCAATCGATCAGTTCAGGCGTTCAGCCCTGCCCTGGAGCGATCTCCAGCCCGATCCCCAGCCGCCGGGCGCTGTGGCGCAGGCCCCCTTCGCAGGTGCCTTCCATCAGCAGGCCGGCCCCACCCCAAAGCAGCCGGGGGGCCAGGTCGCCGGGGCCGCCCCCTAGGGACCGCAGCGGCTCGAAGCCCAGTTGGCTGAAGTAGCGCACCAGGCGGCGGTGTTGGGCCTCCTGATCGCGGATGGCGAGGAGCCGGGCCCGGCGGCAGGGGGTGGCCTCTAGGGCCCAGGCAAAGGTGGCAGCCCAGATCAGGGCGCCGACGCCGGCGGTGTCTGCGCCCTGCACCCGCATCGTGTCGAGCCGCAGGCCTGCCGCCAGGGGCAGGGCCCAGCCCTTGAGTTCCCCCAGCAACAGCAGGCCCTGTTGCTGGCGCCTGGCCACCCCCACCCTCAGGCTCCAGGCCACTCCCAGGGGGCGCCCCACCTGGAGGCGCAACAGCAGGCCGCGGCGCTGGGCCTCCGCCTCGAGCGCGGCCAGGTTTGGTTGCCCCTGGGCTGGGGGCCGGGCCGCAGCAGCGCTCATGGCTGGTAGGGATCGGCGGCCCGCACCGCCGTCAGGGGCAGGGGGCCATAGAGGTGGGGAAAGCGTTCAGAGCCCGCTTCAGGGTTGGATCCTGCCGGTTCGGCCCGCACGGCCACCCCCGCCTGCTCCAACCTGGCCGGATCGATCGTGAGCAGCACCACGGGGCCGGCATCGCCATAGAAGCGGCTATGGGTGGCGGCCAGTTGGTGGGCGTAGCTGGCATGGATGAACCCCACCTGCTCCAGCCCCAGGCCCCGGGTGGAACGGGCATAGACCCCCGCGGCCTGGCCCTGGCGCCATTCCTGCGCCAGGGCCAGGTGGTAAAGCCAGCGGGGCGATCGCCAGGTTTGGCGCTGGCCCCAGGGGGGCGCCATCACGGCGGTGAGCTCGGCGCAGGCCTCAAAGCGCTCCAGCCAGTTCTGCAGGGCGGCCAGGTTGGGTTCGGCGTCAAAGCCGGCCGGATCGGCCCGGCGAAATTGGCGCACAAAGGGCAGCAGGGCCCAGTCGGCTAGGGAAGGACTTTGGCCCAGGAGCCAACCTCCTGGATGGAGGCGTTGGTTCCAGCGGCGCAGGATCGTTAGGGCGGCGGCGCGATGGCCCTGGTGATCGTTAGGGGGATTGGCAGGGGAATCGCTTGCCTGAAAGCGATCTGGGTACTTGAAGCGATCGAGGTGGTGTTTGAAGGGGCCGTCGTTTTCGGCAACCAAGGTGGCGATCTCAGCCCGGTTGGCCTGGGCGGTGGGGCTGGCTCCCAGGCGTAACCAGTCGCCCGGGTCGTGCTGGGCCAGGGCCCAGGTCATCAGGGCCAAGCTTTGGTCAATCACCCGCTGGGCGGCCCCATGGGTGCCCGGGTTTGGGCCCGGCTCGCTGCCTGGATCCCGCGGGGGGACCACCAACACGGGCACGGTCCCCTTGGGAGAGGCCAGCAGCAGTTCAGGTGGCTTGCAGGCCAGGCTCACCTCCCGCACCTCCAGATCGAGCTCCGGCACGAGCCCTGCTGCCGCCAGGGCCAGGCGGGCTCGAATCGCATAGGGGCAGCGGCGGAAGCTGTAAAGCACCGGCAGGCCCGCCCCGCCCTGACTAGGGGCCATCGGGTGCTGGGGGGCTGGGGCCCACACCGATGTGGCCCTGGCCCCGGGCGGCGGCCAGGGCGATCTGGCGCTGGCGTTCGCTGAAACGGCGACGATCCCTTTCGCTGAAGCGGCTCAGGCAATGGCGGCAGCTCACCCCCTCCACGTAGCTCTCCAGCTCGCAATCGACGGGCGAAAGGGGCAGACCGCAGGCATGGCAGAGCCGGTAACGGCCTGGCTGTAGCTGGTGATTGACGCTCACCCGCTGGTCAAACACAAAGCATTCGCCCCACCAGTGGCTGCCCGCCTCCGGCACGTCTTCGAGGTATTGCAGGATCCCCCCCTGCAGGTGGTGCACCCCCTCAAAGCCCTGCTGCAGCAGGTAGGCGGTGGCCTTCTCGCAGCGGATGCCGCCGGTGCAGAACAGGGCCAGGGCCTGGGGCTGGCGTTTCGCCACCAGGGGCCGCAGGTGTTCCTCCACCCAGGCTGGAAATTGGCGAAAACTTTCGGTGCCGGGATCAACAGCCCCCTCGAAGCTGCCCACCGCCACTTCGTAGGCGTTACGGGTGTCGATCACCAGGGTGTCGGGATTGGCGATCAGGCCATCCCAATCCTGGGGCCGCACGTAGGTGCCCACCGGCGAGCCCCCGGCCTGGCTGCCAGGGGCCGAAGGGTGCTGGGGTTTCACCGTGGGGCAGCCCATGGTGACGATCTCACGCTTGAGCCGTACCTTGAGCCGGTGGAAGGCCTGCTCGGGTGCCCAGCTCAACTTGGCGGTGAGCCCCTTCAGGCCAGGCTGGCGCCGCAGCAGGGAGAGCAGGTCCTGCACCGCCATCTCCGGTCCACACACCGTGCCGTTCACCCCCTCTTCGGCCAGCAGAAGCGTGCCAAACACCTGGCCCGCCTGGGCTTCGGCCAGCAACTTGCCCTGCAGGCCAGCCAGGTCTTCCATGGGGGCAAAGGCGTAAAAGGCCGCCACCTGCAGGGCCCCAGCAGGCGCCATCAGGCCCCCAGGGCGTTCCAGGGGATCCGATGGTGCCATCAAGACAAGGCGTCCCAGGGGACGACGCCGGCAGCTGCCAGCAGCTCCTGGTCTTCGCTGACTCCGGGGTTGGCCGTGGTCAACAGGGTGTCGCCGTAGAAGATCGAATCGGCCCCGGCCAGCAGGCAGAGCAGCTGGCCTTCGCGGCCGAGGGCCTCCCGGCCGGCGCTCAGCCGCACCCGGCTGAAGGGCATCAGGATTCGGGCCACGGCCACCATCCGCACCATCTCGAGGGGATCCACGGGCGCCTGCCCCTCCAGGGGCGTGCCTTCCACCGCCACCAGGGCGTTGATCGGCACACTTTCTGGGTGGGGATTAAGGCCGGCGAGCACGGCCAGCAGGGAAGCCCGATCCCGCCCGGATTCACCCAGGCCGATGATGCCGCCGCAGCAGAGGCCGATGCCGGCGCCCCGCACCCGGGCCAGGGTTTCGAGCCGCTCCTGGTAGGTGCGGGTGCTGATGATCTGGTCGTAGTGCTCGGGGCTGGTGTCGAGGTTGTGGTTGTAGGCAGTAAGGCCGGCCTCGGCCAGGCGCTGGGCCTGGGGGTCGGTGAGCATGCCGGCGGTCACGCAGGCCTCGAGCCCCAGCTCCCGCACGCCCCGCACCATCTCGAGCATGGCCTCGAAGGGGGCTCCATCGCGGATTTCGCGCCAGGCCCAGCCCATGCAGAAGCGCTGGGCGCCGGCCGCTTTGGCGGCCCGGGCCCGTTCCAGCACCGGTGCCACCTCCAGGTTGGGGCGGCCTTTGAGGTCGCTGCTGTTGTGCAGGGACTGGGGGCAGTAGGCGCAGTCCTCTTCACAGCCGCCGGTTTTAACGCTGAGCAGGGAGGCGAGCTGCACCCTGTAGCCGGGATTGGCCTGGCGATGCACCGCCTGGGCGCGCCAGAGCAGGTCCACCAGGGGCAGGGCCAAAAGGGCCTCGATCTCGGCCACGCTCCAGTCGTGGCGCAGCCCTACCCCCTGGTCCAGGCCGCGACCTATCTCCAGGCCTGGCTCGGCGCCGGCTGGGGGGAAGGGCTGGACCAGGGCCTGGCCCAGATCCTGGGTGGTCGGCGCTGCGGGAGAGAGGGTCAAGGGCCCGGTGTCAGGGAGTGGGGGAGTGGACGCCACCGAAGCGGCGTTGGCGGCTCTGGTAGTCGAGCAGGGCCTGGGTGAGGGCCGCTTCGTTGAAGTCGGGCCAGAGCACATCGGTGATGTGGAGCTCGGCGTAGGCCAGTTGCCAGAGCAGGAAGTTACTGATCCGGTGTTCGCCGCTGGTGCGGATCAGCAGGTCCGGATCCACCTCCCCGGCCGTGTGCAGTTCGGCGGCAAAGCTGTGTTCATCAATGGCGGCCGGATCGAGCTGGCCGGCGGCCACCTGCTCGGCTAGGCGCCTGGCGGCCAGGACCAATTCGCGGCGGCCGCCGTAGTTGGTGCAGACGTTGAAATGGATGCCGGTGTTGTGGGCCGTGCGTTCGGTGGCATCGGCGATGCGCTGTTGCAGACCTTCGGGAAGTTGCTGCAATTCCCCTAGGAAGCGGATCCGCACCTGCTCCCGTTCCAAGGCTTCCAGCTCCCGGGCCAATACCCGCTCAAATAGGGCCATAAGGAAGCTCACTTCCTCCCCGGGCCGGCTCCAGTTCTCAGTCGAGAAGGCGTAGGCGGTGAGGGCACCGATGCCCCAGTCGCTGCAGAGCCGCAGGGTGCGTTTCAGGGCTTCCACCCCCTCGCGATGGCCCATCACCCGCGGCAGGTTGCGCTGGCGAGCCCAGCGGCCGTTGCCATCCATGATCACGGCCACGTGGGCCGGCAGGCGGGCGGGATCAAGGGCTTCAGGCAGGGTCTGGACCAACGGACGGCTCGCCTGGGGGGTCTCCGTGGTCGCCAGGGAGCGACTCATGCGTGGGGGTCTGGGCCTTCCTTGGCCACGGTACGTCCTGTGCTGACAGGGGACTTGGGGCCACGGGTGGGCGCGGGGACCTGGGCGGACCCCCTGGCACTGGCTTGGGCGAGAGCTTTGGCCTGGGGCTTGGCGGCTGCCTTGCTGCCGGGCTTGGCGGCGGACTGGGCCATGGCGTCGGCGAGTAGCTCCTGCAGGCGGCCGCTGGTGATCGGCCGCTCCAGCCGGCCCTGGCGGGCCAGGGACAGGGTGCCCGTTTCTTCCGAAACCACGATGCAGAGGCAGCGATCGAAGCGCTCGGTGATCCCCAGGGCGGCCAGGTGGCGGGTGCCGAAGCGGTTGAGACCCTGGCGCGAGATCGGCAGGATCACCCCGGCCGAGAGGATGCGGTTGCCTTTCACCAGTAGCGCGCCGTCGTGCAGGGGCGTATTGGCGGTGAACAGGTTCAAGATCAGGTCCACCGACAGCTGGGCATCGAGGGAGATGCCGGGATTGAGGAAGTCTTCTGGCCGCAGGTCACTGCCGAGGTCGAGCACGATCAGGCCGCCGCGCCGCAGCTGGGAGAGCTTTCCCGCCGCCTCCGACAGCACCGCCACGGCTCCGGAGGCCAGCTTGTCGGCTCCCTGGCTGCCAAACAGCACATCGAGGCGGCCGGTGCCGAGCAGCTCCATCAGCCGGCGCAGATCTCCCTGCCAGAGGATCGCCAGGGCCAGGCTGCAGGCCAACACCAGCGCATCCACCAGCTTGCTGGTGAGGGGCAGGTTGGCGTAGCGCTGCACCACCCAGGCCAGGGCCACCAGGAGCAGGTAGCCCCGCAGCAACCAGAGGGTGCGGGGTTCCTTCACCCGGGCCAGGAGCACCAGGCCAAGGGCTGTCGCCAGCAGCAGATCGAGCAGCAGCCTCAGATCGACGAACCCCAACCCGATCCCCTCAGAAAGCCACCGGAATGGGGTCAGGCTACCGGCGTTAACCGTTCTGGCAGCAGGTCGTAGCGCAGCAGCTCCTCTGGCTGTTCGCGTCGTTGCACCAGATCCGCCGATCCCTCGTGTACGAGCACGGCCGCTGGTTTGGGGATGCGGTTGTAATTGGAGGCCATGGAGGCGTTGTAGGCACCGGTGGCAAAAACGGCGAGCACATCGCCGCTTTGGGCCGGTGGCAGGGCCAGATCCTTGAGCAAGACATCGCCCGATTCGCAGTGTTTGCCGGCCAGGGTGACCCGCTCGCTGGCCCCGGCCCGGGGCCGCTCCACCAACACGGCCGTGTATTGGGATTGATAGGTGATCGGCCGGGGGTTGTCGCTCATGCCGCCATCCACCGACAGGTAAGTGCGGATGCCGGGCACCTCCTTGCGGCTACCGATGCGATAGAGGGTGAGGCCGGCGCTGGCCACTAGGGAACGGCCCGGTTCACAGAGCAGGCGGGGCAGCTCCAGGCCCCGTTGCTGGCAGGCCTGGTGCACGGATTCGGCCACCCCACGGACCCACTCCTGGATCGAGGGGGGATCGTCACTGGCCACGTAGCGAATGCCGAGGCCTCCGCCGACGTTGAGATCGCGCACCGGATGGCCAAGGGAGCGGGCCAGGGCCAGGGCATCGGCAAGCACCCCGGCCAGGTCCCGGTGCGGTTGCAGTTCGAAGATCTGGGAGCCGATGTGGGCATGGAGGCCGGTGAGCTGGGCCCAGGGGTGCCGGATGAGTTCCCGCAGCACCGCTTCGAGCTGGTCGGGGTCAAAGCCGAACTTGCTATCGAGATGGCCGGTTTGGATGTACTCGTGGGTGTGGCACTCGATGCCCGGGGTGAGCCGCAGCATCAGGGATACGGGGGCAGCCGGCGCCAGTTCGGCCAGCAGCTCCAGGTCGTGCCAGTTGTCGAGCACCACGGTGACGCCAGCCCCGATGGCCAGGGTTAGCTCCTCGCGGGATTTGTTGTTGCCGTGCAGCACGATCCGCTCGGCGGGCATGCCGCCCTCCAGGGCGGTGAGCAGCTCACCCGAGGACACCGCATCGAGGCCCAGGCCTTCCGAGGCCACCAGGGCGGAGATCGCCAGGCTGCTGTTGGCCTTGGAGGCGTAGAGGGCCAGCGACGGGCCCGGGTAGTGGGCTTCAAGGGCCTGGCGATAGGCCCGGCAGGTGGCCCGCAGGGTGGCCTCATCGAGCACATACAGGGGCGTGCCGTAGCGCTGGGCAAGGCCGGCCAGGTCACAGCCGCCCACCTGCAGCCGGCCCTTGGCGTCCAGGGCGCTGCTGATCGGCGTCAGGTTGCGGTTGGGACTGTCGATGTCCCGCTCCAGCTCGTAGGGGCCGGCGGCTTCCGGGGTGGTCGCCACCACCGCTTCAGAGCTCAGCCCAGCTGCCACTGCAGCTGACTCAGTGGTGATGGTCATCAGGGCGCCCGAATCCAGCAAGGGCGACAATCGTAGGCAGAACGGGTTGAGGGGCTGTGCCCGATCCAACCGATGCTGCCCTGGGTTTCGCCCAGCCAGCCTCCAAGGCAGCTGAACCTTCCTTAGGGCTGCCCTTCAGGCCAAGCCCTGCCCGGCTGCTGCAAGCCCTTGATCTGCAGGCCTGTCTCGCCCTCGATGGTGCAGCCCTGGGCGGCTTCTGGAGCGAAAGCCAATGGCGCTCCGAGCTGGAGGGGGCCGGCCGCCTTTGCCTGGGAATCGACCAGCCCAATCCCGGGGCCCCCGGCGGCCTGGTGGCGGTGGCCTGCGGCTGGCTGGTGGTGGATGAACTGCACATCACCGTGCTGGCCGTCCATCCCGCGGGCCGGCGCCAGGGCCTGGGGCGCCAGCTGCTCGAGGCCCTGCTCGACGGGGCCCGGGCCCGGGGCGCCCTGCACGCCACCTTGGAGGTGGCAGCTGACAACCAGGCGGCCCTAGCCCTCTATGGCTCCTGCGACTTCCAGACGGCGGGAACCCGTCGCGGTTACTACCGCGGCGGCCAGGATGCCTTGATCCAATGGAAAAGGATCGCTACCGCTGCATAAGGCCCGCTTGAGAGCGTCGTCTGCTAACTGTCAGCATTGGTACGGATTGCCGCCTATTTTTGTCGCAAATGCCCAAAAGTTTCAGCGGTTACGTTGTTGCGCCAACCGGGGCTCTCCCCTGTCAGGCAAAGGCTTATTCCCCTAGTCCAGCGGCACCCCCAATCCCCTGCCAATCCTGATAGCTTGGGGACACCTGCAACTGGCACCGCCCCATGTTCGAGCGGTTTACCGAGAAAGCCATCAAGGTGATCATGCTGGCCCAGGAGGAGGCCCGCCGCCTTGGCCACAACTTCGTCGGCACTGAGCAGATCTTGCTGGGCTTGATCGGCGAGGGCACCGGGGTGGCAGCCAAGGTGCTGAAGTCGATGGGGGTCAACCTCAAGGACGCCCGGGTCGAGGTCGAAAAGATCATCGGCCGCGGCTCCGGCTTTGTGGCCGTGGAGATTCCCTTCACGCCCCGGGCCAAACGGGTCCTGGAGCTGTCCCTCGAAGAAGCGCGCCAACTCGGCCACAATTACATCGGTACCGAACACCTGCTGCTGGGCCTAATCCGCGAGGGTGAAGGCGTGGCCGCCCGGGTGCTGGAGAACCTCGGCGTCGACCTGGCCAAGGTGCGCACCCAGGTGATCCGCATGCTGGGCGAAACGGCCGAGGTCACTTCCGGTGGCGGCAGCAAGGGTTCCACCAAAACCCCAACGCTGGATGAATTCGGCACCAACCTCACCCAGCTAGCCGCCGAAGGCAAGCTTGATCCGGTGGTGGGTCGCCAGAATGAAATTGAACGGGTCATCCAGATCCTCGGCCGCCGCACTAAGAACAACCCGGTGCTAATTGGCGAGCCTGGGGTGGGTAAAACGGCCCTTGCTGAAGG
>NSII01000050.1 GCA_002737305.1 Synechococcus sp. Baikal-G1 | reverse complement strand
ACCGGGCAGCAGGCAGCGATCATGCAGGGCCTCGCCCCAGGAGCCCATCTGGGCGGGCCGATGGGCGGGCTCCAGCAGGTGGACGGCTAGGGCGCTCCAGAGCAGGGCGATCGCCGCGCTCCACTGGTGCTGGGGCAGGGTTTCCATGGCCCGAAACTCCAGCAGCCCCTGGCAGCCGGCGGCCCAGGCCGGGTTCCAGAACTTGTCGAGGCTGATTTCGCTGCGGTGGGTGTTGCCGCTCTTATCGGCATGGAGGTGGCGCAGGGTTTCGCTGATCGCCACCCGCTGGTCGCCCGCTGGCAAACGGGCCAGCACCTGGTGGGCGAGCTGCAGGTCGAGCCAGGCGGCACTGCCCTCATCGGGCCGGGGCGCCTGGGAGGCGGGCCCCACCGAATTGCCGCTAAACAAGTAGGCCAGGCTGGGGTGCTGCTGCCAGAACCGCAGCAGGCCCACCAGCCAGGCGGGCCGGCTGAAGAAGGGGTTCTGCTCCAGGCTGGGGCCACCCCAGAGCAGGTGGTTGCCGCCACCACTGCCCTCCTGGCTGAGGCCGGCACGATTGGGGCCAGCCAGGTTTAGGGCCTCCTGGCTTGGGCGCTCCGGGCTGGGGTCCTCGGGCTTGGGGAGCTCCGGGGCGGGCGGCCGCTGCTTCCAGGAGCGCAGGCCCACGGCCGCACCGCCTTCCTCCAACAGGCGCATCCAATCGGCATAGGCGTCCCAGCGGGGGCAGACGGGCAGATTCACCTCGAGCACACCCGGATCGGCGGTGAGGCCGAGCACCTGCCAGGCGCCATCGATGTCCAGGGGCAGCACACCACTGAGGTCGGGCTGGCTCCAGGCGCCACTGGCGCTGGCGATCACACCCAGCAACTCCTCCAGGGGCTTGCGGGCCAAAGGTGGCAGGAACAGGCTCCACTCCTGGGGTCCCACCTCCAGGGTGAGCACCTGGCGCARCACCCCCTCGGGGAAGTGCTGCAGGGGCAGGCGCAGCCCCGCCGGGCCGGGGGCACCGAGCAGTTCGCGCAGCTCCTTAGCCAGGGGCCAGGCCGCCGGCTGCCAGCCCAGCGGGCCAAACACGGYCTCATCAAGACCATCGTTGAAGCTCAGGGGGGCCGCCCAGACGCTGCGCTCGTCGTCGAGGGGATCGCGCAGTTGCAGGGGCTCCAGCTGGCAGCCGAGGCCGCGGCCGATCGCCGCCAAGAAGCCTGCTGCCGCCTTAGCCGGCAGCACGGGCCGGGGGGCCCCATCGCTCTGGGGCCAGGCCACCACGGGGTCGCCGCTAGGCCCCGTGAATAGGCGCAGGGCCCAGCGGGGATTGACCTCCCCGTCGTAGCGCTTGCCCGGGCAATACATCAGGGTGCTGCCGGGCCAGGCCCGCTGCTGYAGCTGGGCCGCCAGGGCCCGGGCGTAGCCCAGCTTGGTGGGGCCATCGGCCGCAAACGCCCATTCCGCCCCCTCCGGTTCGTTAGGCACRTAGGTGGGTTCGCCCCCCAGGGTGAGCTG
>NSII01000049.1 GCA_002737305.1 Synechococcus sp. Baikal-G1 | reverse complement strand
GTCACTGGGGAACTCCAGAGGGGGCCTGGGGCAGCAGGGCCACTTCGGTGGGCGCCTCAGCCTCAGCCTCAGCTTCGGCCCCAGCCTCGGCCTCARGCTCGGTGGGCGGCACCAGCACCTCGGCCTGGATGTCCCACTTGAGGATGCTCTTCACCCCGAGCGGACCGGAGAAGGTGCCCGTAATCGCGGCGGTGAGGTCGGATTGGGAGGAGGTGGCCAGGGGGATGTAGCGCTCATCCACCGCCCCCTTACCGCTGGCATCAAAGCCGCGCCAGCCGGCCCCCTGCAGGTACACCTCGGTCCAGGCGTGCAGGTCGTAGCGCTTCGGTTTGGGCTCCACCAGGTGATAGCCGCTCACAAACCGGGCCGGCAGGCCAACGCTGCGGCAGCACTCGATCATCAGCATGGCCAGGTCCCGGCAGGAGCCCACCCGCTCCTTGAGGGTGCGGCCGGCGGGCCAGGCGGGGCCCACATGGCGCTGGGTGTATTTGACCCGGTCCTGGATGATTTCAATTAATTGTTGAAGGAAGGGGAGGCTGCGCTGGTCGCTGCCCATCAGGGCTTCCTGGGCCAGGTCCACCGCCGCTGGGTCGTGCTGACCATTAGGCARCCAGCCCTGCAGACAGGAGAGCAGGTCGGGATTGAGCCGGCCGATCGGCACCGGCAGGCGCGCCATCTCCCCATCGAGGCAGGCCTCGATCAGGGGCGGCTGCCAGGTTTCCACCTCTGAAGTGGCCTCGACCCGAAAGATCCGCGTTTCCTTGAGRAAGCGGGCCCGGGTGATCGTGTCGCCACCGGCGGCGAGCAGGTCGTAGAGCTGGCTGGGATCGGGGCTGATCGTCAGGCTGTAATCCAGCAACCGCTGAAAACCGTGGGGCCGCGGTCGCAGGCAGAAGCGGTGGGGCCCCAGCAGCACTGGATCGCTGTAGCGGTAGAAAAACGTGTGGGTTAGGCGGGCACGCATGCCGGATCGGCGCTCGACTCGGAGGGGGACGGGGTGGGCATCACAAAGTAACGGTCATGGATCAGCCCATGCAGCCGGTTGAGATCGCTCTGGAAATGGTCGATGGCCTCATGCAGCCCCTGGCCAATCAGGTCATCAATTCGCACAAAACTCCAGCTGGCGAGCATCAGACCGCTCAGGCATTCCAGGTCATCGGGCGGCCCGGGCACCGCACTGCTGCGGATCACGCCCAGGGCCTTGCTGATGCCTTCGAGGCAATAGCGCACCGACCGCGGGAAGATCGGATCGAGCAGCAGAAACGCGGCCACCGCCCGGGGGGTGATGCCCTGCTGCTGGGCCTGGCGGAACATCTGGTAAGCGCCGGCCGTGCGTAGCAGCGAGATCCACTGCAACTCATCGAGCACGCCACCCACCTCCTCGGGGCTGGGCAACAGCAGGAAATACTTCACATCGAGGATGCGGGTCGTCTTGTCGGCCCGCTCAATCAGGCGACCCAGGCGGCTGAATTGCCAGGAGAGATCGCGGCTCAGCGTCGCATCGGTGACGCCATAGAAGAGCTGGCAGGCGCGGCGGATTTCCCGCAGTTGCTCCTGGGGCTGCAGCGCCCAGAAGGCATCGCTCTCCTGCAGGGTCCAGTGCAGGTCATTGATCTGCTCCCACATTTCCGTGGTGATCACCTCGCGGATCTGGCGAGCGTTCTCCCTAGCGATGGCGATGCAATTAACRATGCAGCTGGGATTTTTCGGTTCCCGYACCAAAAAACACACCACATCCTCAGGTGTGCCCTGGGGATAGAGGGTGTCGAACAGTTCGCGATCGCCGCAAGCATCGATCAGGGGCAGCCAGGGTTCGGCGCTGCCGGGCGGGCAATCGAGGGCCATGGCCTCGCTCACCTCCACAAAGCGGGAGATGTTCTCGGCCCGTTCAACGTTGCGATTAATCCAGTAAAGCGAATCGGCGACGCGGCTCAACATGGGGAGTCCTCCACGATCCAGGTGTCCTTGCAGCCGCCGCCCTGGGAGGAGTTCACCACCAGGGAGCCCCGGCGCAGGGCCACCCGGGTGAGGCCCCCGGGGCTCACCCAGGCCCCCTTGCCGCGCAGCACGTAGGGCCGCAGGTCCACATGGCAGGGGTAGAGCTCCCCCTGGCTAAGGGAGGGCACGGTGGAGAGATCCAGGGTGGGTTGGGCGATGAAATTACGGGGATCGGCYTCAATYTTGGCGGCAAATTCGAGAATTTCRGCCTGCTCAGCGTGGGGGCCGATCAGCATGCCGTAGCCCCCCGCCTCCGCCACCGACTTCACCACCAGGTCCTTGAGGTGGGCGAGCACATAGGCGCGATCGTCGGCCCTGGAGCACAAATAGGTGGGCACATTTTCGATGATCGGCTCCTCCCCGAGGTAGTAGCGGATCATCTCGGGCACATAGGCGTAGATGAGCTTGTCATCGGCCACGCCGCTGCCCGGGGCGTTGGCGATCGCCACCCGCCCGGCCGCATAGGCCGCCATCAGGCCGCGCACCCCCAGCATCGAATCGCTGCGGAACACGGCCGGATCGAGGAAGTCGTCGTCGATGCGCCGATAAATCACATCCACCACTTCAAGGCCGGCGGTGCTGCGCATCCAGACCCGGTCGCCCTCGCAGACCAGATCGCGGCCTTCCACCAGCTGGATGCCCATCTGCTGGGCCAGGTAGCTGTGCTCGAAGTAGGCACTGTTGAACACCCCAGGCGTCAACAGCACCACCTTGGGCTGGTTGGTCCAGGGGGCCAGCTCCCGCAGGGTCTGGAGCAAATGGGAGGGATAGTCGTCGATCGGCTGCACGGTGCGGCCGGCGAACAGGCTCGGGAACATGCGCTTCATCACGCGCCGGTTCTCGAGGAAATAGGCCACCCCCGAGGGGCAACGCAGGTTGTCCTCCAGCACCCGCCAGGTGCCAACCCCATCGCGGATCAGATCCAGGCCGGAGATGTGGCACCACTTGCCCAAGGGGGGCTTGAAGCCCTGCAGCTGGGGCCGCCAACCCTGGGAACTCTCCACATCCTCCCGGGGAATCACCCCGTCATTGAGGATGCGCTGGTCGCCGTAGACATCGGCCAAAAACAGGTCGATCGCTTCCAGGCGCTGGATCAGGCCCCGTTCCAGGGTTTGCCATTCGCCGGTGCGGATCAACCGGGGCAGGGGATCAAAGGGCAGGATCCGTTCAGTCCCCTTGTCGCCGGAATCGTTGAGCCGGAAGGTGGCCCCGAGGCGCTTGAGCAACATGCCGGCGGCGGCATGGTTGCGGTTCAGTTCCTCGATCCCGAGGGTGCCCAGGGAGGAGATCAGGGGCTGGAGAGCCTCCCGGGGTTCGGCGCTGCTACTGAAATATTCGTCGTAGCCCTTGCTGGGCTTATAGGCGGTGAACATGGCTGCCCCGGCGTGGCTCAGATCATGCTGAGCGCTTGGGCCGATCCCGGTCTTCGTTGCTACGGAACCGTGGGGACTCCCGGCCTGGGCGCCGGGGCCGCCTGCTCAGAGCAGGAAATAGCGCTGGGCCATGGGCAGCACCTCGGCCGGCTCACAGGTGAGCAGTTCGCCGTCGGCGAACACCTCGTAGGTCTGGGGATCCACCTCCACCTTGGGCAGGGCGCTGTTGTTGCGCATGGCGGCCTTACCAATGCCGCGGGTGTTCTGCACTGGCACACACAGGCGGCTCAGGCCGAGCCTGCGGGGCAGGTCGGCCTCGAGGGAGGCCTGGCTCACAAAGGTGAGGCAGCTGGGGGCCAGGGCCTTGCCAAAACTGGCAAACATCGGCCGGCCATGGACCGGCCCCGGGGTGGGGATTGAGGCATTGGCATCGCCCATCTGGGCCCAGGCGATCGAGCCGCCCTTGATCACCAGCTCCGGCTTAACACCAAAGAAGCCCGGTTTCCACAGCACCAGATCGGCCAACTTGCCCACCTCCACCGAGCCCACCTGGCTATCCACCCCATGGGCGATCGCCGGGTTGATCGTSACCTTGGCGATGTAGCGCTTCAGGCGGCTGTTGTCGTTGCGGCCGCCCCCCGGACCRGCGGCATCCTCGGGCAAAACGCCCCGTTGCACCTTCATCTTGTGGGCGGTCTGGAAGGTGCGAATGATCACCTCACCCACCCGGCCCATGGCCTGGGAATCGCTGGCGATGATGCTGAAGGCACCGATGTCGTGGAGGATGTCCTCGGCGGCAATTGTTTCGCGGCGGATGCGCGATTCGGCGAAGGCCACGTCCTCGGGAATGCGCGGATCGAGGTGGTGGCACACCATCAACATGTCGAGGTGCTCCTCCAACGTGTTGCGCGTGTAGGGGCGCGTTGGGTTGGTGCTGCTGGGCAGCACATTGGACTCGCCGCAGATGCGAATGATGTCGGGGGCGTGGCCACCGCCGGCCCCTTCGGTGTGGAAGGTGTGGATCGTGCGGCCGGCGATGGCGCGGATCGTGTCCTCCACGAAGCCCGCCTCATTGAGGGTATCGGAGTGGATGCACACCTGCACATCGAACTGATCGGCCACCGTGAGGCAGCAATCGATCGCCGCCGGGGTGGTGCCCCAGTCCTCGTGCAACTTGAGGCCGCAGGCCCCGGCGCGGATCTGTTCCTCCAGGGCGGCTGGGGTGCTGGCGTTGCCCTTGCCGAAGAAGCCCAGGTTCACCGGCAGCCCCTCGGCGGCCTGGAGCATGCGGGCCAGGTGGAAGGCCCCGGGGGTGCAGGTGGTGGCGTTGGTGCCGGTGGCCGGGCCCGTGCCGCCGCCCAGCAGGGTGGTAACGCCACTGGCTAGGGCCGTTTCGATCTGCTGGGGGCAGATGAAATGGATGTGGGTGTCGATAGCGCCGGCGGTGACGATGTGGCCCTCACCGGCAATCGCCTCGGTGCCCGGGCCCACGATGATGTCCACCCCATCGGTGATGTCGGGGTTGCCCGCCTTACCAATCGCGCAGATACGGCCATCGCACAGGCCGATRTCGGCCTTGACGATCCCCCACCAATCGAGGATCAGGGCGTTGGTGATCACCGTGTCCACGGCCCCATCGGCGCGGCTGGTCTGGGCCTGGCCCATGCCATCGCGGATCACCTTGCCGCCGCCGAACTTCACCTCATCGCCATAGCTGGTGAAGTCCTTCTCCACCTCCAGGATCAGCTCGGTGTCCGCCAAGCGCAGCCGGTCGCCGGTGGTGGGGCCGTAGGTCTCGGCGTAGGTGCGGCGGTCGATCCGATAGGGCATGGCCTGGTCTGCAGGGAAGGGAAAGGGGCCGAAAGGCGGGRACTGGGAACTGGCGGACCTAATCCAGGGGGCCGTTGATGCGGCCGTTGAAGCCGAACACCCGACGCGCCCCGGCATAGGGCACCAGGTTCACCTCGCGGCTGTCGCCCGGCTCAAAGCGGATCGCCGTGCCGGCGGGGATATCGAGCCGCAGGCCCCGGGCAGCCTCGCGATCAAACAGCAGGGCGGCGTTGGCCTCAAAGAAATGGAAATGGGAGCCCACCTGCACGGGCCGGTCGCCGCTGTTGGCCACGCTGAGG
>NSII01000048.1 GCA_002737305.1 Synechococcus sp. Baikal-G1 | reverse complement strand
GGNGAGGGCTGGAGAGGGGAAAAGGCAGAAGGGGGGTCCGGCTCAGCGGATCGGGTCGTGCAGGGTGACGAGCTTGGTGCCATCGGGGAACACCGCCTCGATCTGCACCTCATGCACCAGCTCGGCGATGCCCTCCATCACCTGGTCGCGCCCCAGCCAGGTGGTGCCCTCGGCCATCAGCTCGGCCACRCTCTTGCCATCGCGGGCGCCCTCGATCACAAGGAAGCTCAACCAGGCCACCGCCTCGGGGTAATTGAGCTTCAGGCCCCGGTTGAGGCGCCGTTCCGTCAGCAGGGCCGCCGTAACGATCAGGAGCTTGTCCTTTTCCTGGGGGGTGAGGTGCATGCAAAGGGGGTGGCCAGGGGCACTGTGGCAGCGGCCGTGGCTGCAGCAGCGTTCATGAAGAACGGTTGTCGGAGCTTGCGGTGGGGGAGCTGGGGGCCTGGGGGCTCAGGAATCGGCCGCGAGCCAGGGGGTTTCCTGGAAGGGCCAGACCCGCGGCAGCTGGGGAGTTGGCAGCCCCCGCTGCTGGCGGATCCGCGCCCAGATGCGGGTAAACCAGTAGCGGGCCGCCTGGCTGGAGGGRCCCCGGTAGCGGGCCAGCAGGCCCTGGTCGAGGGGGCCGCAGGCCATCTCACCCTCGAGGCCGGCGCGGTCATCGCGGCAGAGGCTGGCCAGGGCCTCCAGCTCAGCCGCGGCCAGGGGATCGGGCGCCACCCAGACCAGGCTGCCGAACACCGGCTGGCCGGCCAGGCCGTGGTCGCCCTCGAGGCTGGCAGCGCCCAGCTCCAATCGGTCCACAAGTTCCCAGCGGCTGGCCGGCCCCTGCAGGCGCCGGATCTCTAGCTGGGAGCGCCAACAGCCCCTGCCCAGGCTTTCGCCGGCAGCGCTGCGGCCCAACCGCACCACCTCGGCSCCGAGCCAGCTAGCCCCTGGCGCCAGCTCCACCCGGCAGGTCTGCTCAAACAGGCCATCGGCAAACAGCACCAGCTCCTGGGGCAACCACTCGAGATCGGCGCCGGCGGCCAGCTCAAACAGCAGCTCCTGCTGGGCCCAACGCCCCTGGGGCGCCTGGCGGCTGCGGCCCACCGAGCCATACACCTTCTGGGCCGCCACGCTGGTGAGCAGCACCCGGCTACCGGGCTCCAGGGTGGCCTGCACACCGATTCGATCCCCCCCCACCAGGCCACCGGCGGTGTGGAGCAGGGGCAATTCACAGCGACCATCGGCCTGCTGGAAGGCCCGCTGGATCTTCAGGGGCGCGGTGGCTCCGCCTTGATAGATCGTGCGCAGCGGGGCATCGGGACCAGMCCCCTGCAAGCTGAACTGCAGCCGGGCTTTGGCCTGCCAGGAGTCGGTCATCGACGGAGGGTGACAGCGGACTTTGCTGGCGGCCGCGGCCGCGTCCCGTTGCAATCAACACACTTTGCCGGCCCCTGGGCCCGCGAGGCTGCCGCTCCCCTGCAGGCTTGGGCCATGGCACATTCCCTGGAGTCCTTG
>NSII01000047.1 GCA_002737305.1 Synechococcus sp. Baikal-G1 | reverse complement strand
AGCGCACCAGCCTGCGCGGCCACCGCGTCAGCGCCTGTGGCCGGGACCTGGTGCTGCAGCTGCCCCGGGGCGCGGCGCTGCAACCTGGCGAATGGCTCTCCACGGCGTCTGGAGATCGGCAGGTGAGGGTGGAAGCGGCGCCGGAAGCGCTGCTGCTGGTGCGCGGCCCCGACCCCCTGGCCCTACTGCAGGCGGCCTATCACCTCGGCAACCGCCATGTGGCGATGGAATTGCACCCCAGCGAATTACGGATCCTGGAGGATTCGGTGCTGGCCGACCTGTTGCGCCAGCGGGGCCTGGCGGTGGAACCGCTGGAGGCGCCCTTTGAGCCGGAGGCGGGGGCCTACGCGGGCGGCCACAGCCATAGCTCCGGTGACAGCCACAGCTCCGGCCATGGCGACAGCCATCACCATGGGCCTGGACCCAGCCCTGGCCCCAACCCCGATCGCCACCAGGGTCCCCACCAACCATGAGCGCGGCCCAGTTGCGCCTGTTCCAGCTGGTCAGCCCGGCCCTGCCGGTGGGGGCCTTCAGCTATTCGGAGGGCCTGGAGGTGCTGGTGCAGGCCGGCCGGATCACCACGCCTGCAGCCCTGGAGGTCTGGCTGCGGGCCGAGCTGGAGCGGGGCGCCCTTGGGGTGGAAGCGGCGGCCCTGGTTCCCCTGGCGGCAGCCCTGAACCGGGCCCGCTCAGCGGCGGCGGCCGGCCTGGAAGAAGACTCAGCGGCGGCCCTAGCCGAACTGCGGGAGCTCAATGGCTGGCTGTTGGCCGCCCGCGAATCGGCGGAGCTGCGGGCCCAGCAGCGCCAAATGGGCCAGTCGTTGCTGCGCCTGCTCGCCGACCTGGGTTGGCCCCTGCCAGCTGCTTCTGCGCCGGAGGCCCCAGGCCCGGCCAGCGCCCCCCAGCCCATGGGGACCGACGGGTTCGCCTGGCCAGCGGCCTGGGCCTGGGCAGGAATCTGCCTGGACCTGACCCCGGCCGACCTGGTGCAGGCCTACCTCTACGGCTGGGTCGCCAACCAGATCAGCGCCGCCGTGCGCCTGGTGCCCCTCGGCCCCACCCAGGGCCAACGGCTGCAACTGGCCCTRGCCCCCCTRCTGG
>NSII01000046.1 GCA_002737305.1 Synechococcus sp. Baikal-G1 | reverse complement strand
ACGCCTGTTCCGCAGCTAAGCGGCATGGCCCACTCCGCCAGGGGTTGGTTCTGGCCAAAGCGGCCGGCAAGCTGGCGGTGCGCATCCCCAAGAGCGAATCCCCAGCCTCCATGCCCTTTGAACCCCTCACCCCAACCACCCTGCTCCTGCAGGTCGACACCCTGGTGACGGCATGAGTAGCCGTCTACGGGTGGGGGTGGCCGGACCGGTGGGATCGGGCAAAACGGCCCTGGTCGAAGCCCTGTGCCGGCGCCTGCGCGACAGCCTGCAGCTGGCGGTGGTCACCAACGACATTTACACCCAGGAGGATGCCCAGTTCCTCACCCGGGCCGGGGCCCTGGAACCGGAGCGGATCCGCGGTGTGGAAACGGGCGGCTGCCCCCACACGGCGATCCGGGAGGACTGCTCGATCAACCGGGCGGCGGTGGAGGAGCTGGAGCGGGCCTTCCCGGGCCTGGACCTGGTGCTCGTCGAAAGCGGCGGCGACAACCTGGCGGCCAGCTTCAGCCCCGAGCTGGTGGACCTCTGCATCTATGTCATTGATGTGGCCGCCGGTGACAAGATCCCCCGCAAGGGCGGGCCTGGCATCACCCGCTCCGACCTGCTGGTGATCAACAAAGTGGACCTGGCGCCCATGGTGGGCGCCAGCTTGGAGGTGATGGCGCAGGACACCGAGCGCATGCGGGGCGGCCGGCCCTGGTGCTTCACCAACCTGCGCAGCGGCGAAGGCCTCGACCAGGTGGAAGCATTTTTGTTACAACAGCTACCAAACTGAGGCGAAAAGCCTATTCGCCACCGCCGGTTTGTCCGTGGTTGGACAAATTGTATGAATGGATGCAAAGTGCCTGGAGGCACACTCCTTACCTTCGTTGCACCGCTGTCTAGCGGATTTTCTAGAGGAGTTTCTTTGTGATGAAGACCTTGTCGATGCGCCAAGCATCCCGTGTCCTCCTTGGTGGCGCGGCCCTGCTGGCCACGTCCGTCTCCCTCGTCGCCTGTGGCGGCGGTGAGCAGACCGCCGAGGGTGGCAAGTTCGACGGCGAAGTGAAGGTCGGCATCCTTCACTCCCGCTCCGGCACCATGGCCATCTCCGAAAACACGGTGGCCGAAGCCGAGTTGATGGCGATCGAAGAGATCAACGCCGCCGGTGGCGTCACGATCGACGGCAAGAAGCTGAAAATCGTTCCCGTTGAAGAAGATGGCGCCTCCGATTGGCCCACCTTCGCCGAGAAGTCCAAGAAACTGATCGATCAGGACAAGGTTGCCGTTGTTTTCGGTGGCTGGACCTCCGCCAGCCGCAAGGCCATGCTGCCGGTGTATGAGGCCAAGGACGCCTTCCTCTACTACCCGATCCAGTACGAAGGCCAAGAGTGCTCCAAGAACATCTTCTATAGCGGTGCAACCCCCAACCAGCAGGCTGAACCCGCTGTTGAGTGGCTGCTGAAGAACAAGGGCAAGGACTTCTTCCTGGTTGGTTCGGACTACGTGTACCCACGTACCGCCAACACGATCATGAAGGAGCAGCTCAAGGTCCAGGGCGGCAAGCTCGTGGGTGAGGACTACCTGCCCCTCGGCAACACCGAGGTGGCTCCGATCATCGCCAAGATCAAGCAGGCCCTGCCCAAGGGTGGCGTGATCGTCAACACCCTCAACGGCGATAGCAACGTTGCCTTCTTCAAGCAGATGAAGGCCGCGGGCATCACCCCCGCCAACGGCTACTCGATCATGAGCTTCTCGATCGCCGAAGAGGAGATCGCCGCGATTGGTCCTGAGTACCTCGAAGGCACCTACGCCGCCTGGAACTTCTTCCAGAGCCTCGACACCCCCGCCTCCAAGAAGTTCACCGCCGACTTCAAGGCCAAGTACGGCGAGAAGCGGGTCACCAGTGACCCTGCTGAAGCCGCCTACGCCATGGTCTACCTCTGGGCCAAGGGTGCCGAGAAGGCCAATAGCGTCGACAACGCCAAGGTGCGCGAAGCCCTGATCGGCGTCAAGTTCGATGCTCCCGAGGGCCCGGTTGAAGTTCAGCCCAACCACCACATCTCCAAGCTGGTGCTGATCGGCGAAGTTCAGAAGGACGGCATGTTCAAGATCCTTGAGAACAAGGGTGTGGTCAAGCCCCTGGCCTGGAACCAGTTCGTGCCCGAAACCAAGGGCTTCACCTGCGACTGGACCCAGAAGCGTCCTGACGCCGGCAAGTTCAAGATGTGATTTCGCCTGGGGACCTAGGCCTGCGGGCTCGAGTCCCCAAACGAAACACTCGACAGCTTGGGGGGGAGAGCAATCTCCCCCCTTTTTCAATTCAAATCAACCTCTGAACCCAGTGGTCACTGCCCCTGTCTTGCTTGAGAGGGTTGGTGGCGCTGCACCGTCCACCTTTGCCTGATCCCTGCAGGTCGCAATGGATCTCCTTTACGAAACACTCTTCAATGGCCTGGCCATTGGCTCGGTTCTGGTGCTTGCCGCCCTGGGACTGGCCGTGGTTTTTGGTCTCATGGGTGTCATCAACATGGCCCATGGCGAGTTGATGATGCTCGGTGCTTACACCACCTTTGTGGTGCAGAACATCTTCAAGGCCGTGGTGCCTGAAGCCCTCTTCCCGATTTATATCCTGGTGGCCATTCCCCTGGCCTTTGTGGTCAGCGGTTTAGTGGGCCTGCTGCTAGAGAGAACGGTGATTCGCCGTCTCTACGGACGGCCCCTGGAAACCCTGCTGGCCACCTGGGGGGTGAGCCTGATCCTGCAGCAATTCGTGCGCTCGGTCAGCAGCGCCTTCGCCCTCGGCCTACTGGTGACCGTGGTCGGCGGCTTGCTGATCCCGCGGCTCACGCCCAAATCCTGGTGGCAGCAGCGTTGGACTCCCCTGCTTGGCTCAGGCAGCTGGATCGGCTCCGGCCTGGTGGGCATTGTGCTGGCCTCGGTTCTCGGCCAGCAACGCCTGTTTGACCAGCCCTGGTTCAGTGCCCGCAACATCGATGTCACCGCCCCCACCTGGCTGCGCGGCTCCATTGATGTGGGCGCGGTGACCATGCCKACGGCCCGCCTCTTCATCATTGCGCTCACGGCCTTGTGCCTGATTGGGGTCACCTGGTTCCTACAAAAGAGTGTTTGGGGCATCCGCATCCGGGCCGTCACCCAGAACCGCTCGATGAGCAGCTGCCTGGGCATCCCCACCGAAAAGGTGGACGCCCTCACCTTCCTGATCGGCTCCGGGCTGGCCGGTGTGGCTGGCGTCGCCGTGACCCTGCTCGGTTCGGTGGGCCCCAACCTGGGCGGCAATTACATCGTCGACTGCTTCATGGTGGTGGTGCTTGGCGGGGTGGGCAAATTGGCCGGCACGGTGCTGGCGGCTCTTGGCATCGGCGTGCTCAGCTATCTGATCGGCTCCGGCTCCCTGCTCTTGGTCTGGCCGGCCATGCCCGCTGGACTGAATGAGCTGATCACCTTCTTTGCCACCACCTCGATGGCCAAGGTGTTGGTCTTCGCCCTGATTGTGGTGTTCCTGCAGGTCAGACCGGCCGGTCTGTTCCCGCAGAAAGGTCGCATGGTGGAGGCCTAAGCCATGGCGGATTTCGCTTCATCCCTGTTCTCCTCCCGCAACCTGCGCCGCAGCCTGCCCTGGCTGGTGATTGTGGTGGCCGCCCTGGTATTACCKGTGGTGTTGCCCCCCTTCCGGCTCAACCTGCTCGGCCGCTTCCTCTCCCTGGGCATCGTYGCCCTCGGCGTTGATCTGATCTGGGGCTACACGGGCATGCTCAGCCTGGGCCAGGGCATCTTTTTTGCCCTKGGCGGCTACGCCCTTGGCATGTACCTGCAAYTCGACAGCCTGGAGCCTGGCCAGCTGCCCGAGTTTTTCGGTCTCTACGGGGTCAAGAGCCTGCCGGCCTTCTGGCAGCCCTTCGGCTCACCCGTCTTCACCCTTTTCGCCATCTGGGTGATTCCGGCSCTGGTGGCAGGCCTGCTCGGCTACTTGGTGTTCCGCAACCGCATCAAGGGGGTCTACTTCTCGATCCTCACCCAGGCGGCCCTGCTGGTGTTTTTCAACTTCTTCAATGGCCAGCAGAAGTTGATCAACGGCACCAACGGCCTCAAAACCGACACRGCCCACATCTTTGGGATCCTGGTGGGTAGCGATGGCATGCAGCGCAACCTCTTCTGGATCACGGTAGTGCTGGTGATCGGCGCCTGGTTCCTGTGCCGCTGGCTGACCACCGGTCGCTTCGGCGATGCCCTAGTGGCAATCCGCGACGATGAACCGCGGCTGCGCTTCACGGGCTACAACCCCACGGCCTACAAAACCGTGGTGTTTGCCGTGGCTGGGGCCCTGGCCGGCATCAGTGGCGCCCTTTATACGGTGCAATCGGGCATTGTGTCGCCCCAGTTCATGGCGGTGCCTTTTTCGATTGAGATGGTGATCTGGGTCGCCGTCGGCGGTCGCGGCACCCTGATCGGAGCCATTCTTGGMGCCGTCCTGATCAACTACGCCAAGAGCCTGATCAGCGAACAGCTGCCGGAAACCTGGTTGTTCATCCAGGGGGGCCTGTTCCTGCTGGTGGTCACGGCCCTGCCCGATGGCCTGGTGGGCTGGTGGCGTAAGGGGGGCCCTGGCCGCCTGATCGCCATGGTGGTCTTGCCGCARCGCTCGCTCACCTATCCGGCCCTGGATCTCGACCCCGAGGTCCAGGCTGAACACAGTCAGTTCGATAGCCAAGGTTCTGAGTCCCAAGGCTCCAAAGGAGGTCCGCAATGAATCTGCTCGAACTGCGGGGYGTGAGCGTCAGTTTTGATGGCTTTCTCGCCCTCAACGACCTCAATCTCCAACTCGCCCCAGGGGAATTGCGGGCCGTGATCGGCCCCAACGGCGCTGGCAAGACCACCTTCCTCGATGTGATCACCGGCAAGCTGAAACCCACCAAAGGGGATGTGTTATTTCGCGGCAAGTCGTTGGTGGGCCAGAGCGAACACCGGATCTCGCGCTTGGGCATCGGCCGCAAATTCCAGACCCCCCGGGTGTATCAAAACCTCTCGCCCCGGCGCAACCTGGARCTGGCGGTGCGGGGTCCCCATGGACCGTTTGACCTGCTGTTCAGTCCCCTGAGCAGCGAGCAACGGGATCGGGTCCAGCACCTGCTGGAGGTTGTCGGCCTGGAATCCCATGCCGGCCAACAGGCGGGCGGCCTCTCCCACGGCCAAATGCAGTGGCTGGAGATCGCCATGTTGGTGGCCCAGGATCCTGAGTTGCTGCTCGTGGATGAACCGGTGGCCGGCCTCACCGATGAGGAAACCGAGCGCACCGGCGAATTRTTGCGCCAACTGGCCGGCGACCACACCGTGCTGGTGATTGAGCACGACATGGACTTCATCCGCGATCTGCGGGCGCCCGTCACGGTGCTACATGAGGGCCACGTGCTCTGTGAAGGATCGATGGAGCAGGTGCAAAACGACCCACGGGTGATTGAGGTGTATCTCGGCAGCGAAACCCAGGAGGCCCCATGACCAGTCCCAACCTGGTACAGACCAACAACCAGGCGGGCGGGCCGGGCTCAGCCCCTGGKTCCAACCTGCTGCAATTGCGCGGGCTCAATGTCTATTACGGCGAGAGCCACATCCTGCGCGATGTGGATCTGAGCGTGGCCCCCGGCCAGATGGTTTGCCTAATCGGCCGCAATGGCGTCGGCAAGACCACCCTGCTCAAGACCGTGATCGGCCTGCTGCGCCAACGCAGCGGCTCGGTGCAACTGGAGGGRCAGGAACTCTCGCCCCTGGCCCCGCACCAGCGGGCCCGCAGGGGCATCGGCTAYGTGCCCCAGGGCCGGGAAATCATTCCCCAGCTCACGGTGCGCGAAAACCTGCTGCTCGGTCTCGAGGCCCTGCCCGGCGGCCTGGGCCARACCCGCCACATCGATCCGGTGGTGTTCGACCTGTTCCCGATCCTGGAGAAGTTTCTKAACCGCCGCGGCGGCGACCTCTCCGGCGGCCAGCAGCAACAACTGGCGATCG
>NSII01000053.1 GCA_002737305.1 Synechococcus sp. Baikal-G1 | reverse complement strand
CGTTTGCTTCTTCAGCTCCACGCCGCCCATGCCTTGCTTGGCGAAGAAACCCTTTTCCTTCGCCACGATCAGGGGCGCCGCATCGGTGAGGGCGATGAAACCCAGGGTGGCGGAGCTGGTTTCGGGTTTACCGGGGGCCGCTGCCTTGGCCGCCGGGGCCGCTTGGGCCGGCAGGCCGCCCAGCAGGGTTGAGAGCGTGCCCACCTGGAGGGCGACACCCACGCCAGCGGCGCAGGACGACAACAAAAATGAGCGGCGCTTGAAAGTCGACATGCAACAAAATGCGGCGCGTAATCGCCGGAAGTGGGGTTTGTTGGGCCAGCAATAAGTAGTTTCAGGATTAATGTCCTGAAACCGCCATCCCCATGACTGTGGGAGTGGCAAAGACCGAACGGTCTGGTGGCAAGTGCCTGTGATCCCTTGGCCCCATCCAGCTAAGACTTGGCTGGACTGGTTAGGAGATGGCGGCGCACAAGCTGACCGACCTATTGATAAGACCACAAGCAACGCTTGGTTGTGYGTCGCAATTGCTACAGATTTGCGATCGACTGCCCCTTAACKCCAATGCGAACGAGGGGGCAAGCACCACGGCAAGCCCGTTCTAGGGAGACTTCAACCCAGCGCYCACTCCAAATTCCGCCAGGGCCAGGGGCAAATTGCGATGTTCATGGCCGCCGTGGCTCAACTTCACCAAGGCGAAGCGCTGTAATTCACTCAGGCCGGCCCAGGCTGCGTCGCAAAGCAGAACGCCCTGCTCGCTGCAGGCCTGGTGGACCGCCGGCGGGGTTTCCTGCTGCTGCTGCCAACTCTCCTGGTAGGCGATCGGCAGGGTGCGGGCCCCACCGGCGGTTTGCTGGGCGGTCCGCTCCAGTAACCACAAGCGCAGCTCCGCCACGGCAGCGGTCCCATCCGGCCAAGCCAGCAGCAGCTGCCGTTCGGCCACCGTGAGTTCGCTCCAGTGCACCAACTTGAGCTTGACCCCCGCGAGATCGAGCTTGCGCCGCACCGCCATCGGGATGCAGCGCAGGTCGCCCGTGAACTCCGCCTCGAAACCAAAACAGGTCTGGGCGTTTCTAGAGCCATCGCTCTCGGAACCTGGAGCGCCCATGGGGTTCATGGCATAGCGGCCAGGAGGGCCAGACCGGACCGGGCCTTGAGCAGGGCCTCGCTCTGGTCGAGGGCGGCGACAAACGTGTCGTGGGAGCCGGCGAACCAGAGATAGGCCGCCACATTCCAGCGCAGGGCATCGGCCAAGGGTCCGGCGCCGGCCAGGGCCTCGCCGGCCTGGTGCCGCCAGCACTCCAGGTCGCTCCAGCGCACCTCTTCAGACTGGATGCCATGGTCGCGGGGATGGAGCAGGATTCGCTCGCTCACGCCATGGCGCAGGCGAGCGGTAATGCCGGCCCGGGTGGTGGGCAGGTCGGTGGAGCCCTCCAGGCCCTTGACCGTGAGCACATCGGTTTCGGCCGCGGCCGTGAGCGCCTCCCAGGCCCGGGCTTCGGTGGGGGGATGGACAAAGCCACTGATCAACAGATGGTCCCCCTGATGGGGAGTCCAAAGCAGCTCCAGGCTGGCGACCGGCGGCCGCTTACCAATCGCATCGCGCACCGGCAGCAACCGCTCCGCCGCCGGGAAGTGGTCTGGTTGGTGGGTGAGGGCCAGGCCATGGCGATYAAGCCGGTCCTGCACCTGGGCCAACGWCAGGCCAACCCAGTTGATCCCCAGGGCCGCGAATAGTTCAGCGAGGGTCACCCCGTATTTCACCGGCATCGGCSCACCGCCATGGAGCACCACCGGCAGGCCCGCCGCGGCCAGCACCAGGGCCACCAGGGGCAACAGGGGGGCCGTGCGGCTWCGGCCGTCGTAGGGCACCCCGAAACAGAGGGCCCGCCGGCCCGGGGTGGCCAGGGTTGGACCGTGGTGGCGATAGCTCTCRAGCATGCCGGTGAGCTCGAGCGGCAAGGGACGGCGAATGCGGTGGGCAATCAGGAAGGCCCCGAGCTGGGCCTCACTGGCCTGGCCCGCCAGCATCAGRTCCATCGCCTCCCGGGCTTCCTGGCGCGAGAGGCCGGTGCTGGTGTGCTCGCCGCTGCCGACCTTGCCCAGCAACTCGCGAAAGCGCAGGGCCTCYGAACTGAGGCTGCCCCCCCGCCCTGGGGACAGGGGCCCTGGCAGGGGCTCGGGGATCGMTGTAGCGGCCGCACCCATTAGTTGTAGTGGTTGCGACAGGAGCGCCCCAGTCCGCTGGCCAAATTGTCCACGCGATTGGCGTTCTGGTTGGTTGATGGTAYCTGCTGCATCGAAGGAGTTTCAGACCGATGGGGCGGAACCAGGCCAAGTTGGAAGCCAGCCCGGAACCAAGCTGAGCAAGGTTGAACAGGCGAAAGCCGGTTTCTGCGGCCTCGATCTCGAGCCCCGCCTGGGCGAACTCGCCGCGCAGGGTTGGCAGGCTCTTGACGAAGAAACCCTGACCATCCATCTCAAATGGCTGGGCATCTTTTTCAGGCCCGTCACCCCCGGGCGTTTCATGCTGCGTCTGCGGCTTCCCAATGGGGTGSTCCTGGCCGACCAACTCGACGTGCTGGCCGATGCCCTCGATCGCTGTGGCGYCGAGGGCTCCGCCGACATCACCACCCGCCAAAACCTGCARATGCGTGGGTTGCTGTTGGAGGACATGGCGCCCTTGTTAATSGCCATGGAGGGGGTGGGCCTAACCAGCCGCCAATCCGGCCACGACAACCCCCGCAACATCACCGGCAACCCCCTCGCCGGCATTGATCCTGAGGAAGTGATCGACACCCGGCCCCTGGTGGCAGCGATCCAGGCCCGGCTGCTGGGACCRGAGGGCCCCCGCAACCTGCCCCGCAAGTTCAATGTGGCCGTGGGYGGAGCTGCCGACAGCTTCCTSCTCCACAACGACCTGGCCTTTCTGCCCTGCCACCGCGAGGGCGAGCTGGGCTTCACGGTGATGGTGGGGGGCTTCTTTTCGGCCCAACGCAATGAACTGGCCGTGCCCCTGGGCCTGTGGCTACGACCCGAGCACCTGGCCACTTTCAGCCTGGTCGTGTTGCGCCATTTCGAACGCCATGGCAATCGCGCCGCCCGCAACAAAAGCCGGCTCCTCTATCTAATCGAGCAGCTCGGGCTGGAGGCCTACCGGGGGGAGCTGCTAGCTGAATTGGCCGCCTTCGGCGCYGAAGCCCTGCCCCACGACGGCAGCCAYCTGGTGACCAGATCGCCCCGCTCCGGGCTGGGGGTGCAGGCCCAGAAGCAGCCCGGCCTGCACTGGGTTGGCCTCAGCGTGCCCATGGGCCGGCTTGATGCGGACGCCATGGTCGAGCTGGCCCGCCTGGCCAGGACCTACGGCCAGGGGGAGCTGCGCTTCACCGAGGCCCAGAACGTGCTGATCCCTGGGGTGGCCACGGGCCAGGTTGGAACGTTGCTGGCCGAACCGCTGCTGCAACGCCTGCGGCCCGATCCCGGCCCGCTGGAAGCCGAAGCCGTGAGTTGCACCGGCAACCGCTATTGCAGTTTTGCCCTGATTCCCACCAAATCCACGGCCCAGGCCGTGGTCGAGGAGCTGGAGCGGCGGCTGGAGTTGCCCCAGGCGGTGCGCAGCCACTGGACCGGCTGTCCGAATGCCTGCGGCCAGCCCTACATGGGCGAGATCGGCCTGATGGGCGCCAAGGTCCGCCAGGACGGCCAGATGGTGGAAGCCGCCAAGATTTTCCTGGGGGGATCGATGGGGGCCGAGCCCCAGCTGGCGGCCCTACACGGCACGGCCGTTCCCCTAACTGCCCTGCCTGATGTGCTGGAAACCCTGCTGGTGGAGCGTTTCGGAGCCCGGCGCCGCAGCCAGGCCCCCTGAAGCCCAAAGCGCTTCCAGCCGGGCCCCTGGACCTAGGCGGGCGGGCTGCCAAGCCGGAGGCTTGCCCCATCCCCCGATCCGGAGAAAACCCTGCCCCCAAAGTCCCTCGCTCCGTTGCTGATCCGTCCTTGTCCAAGCCGCCCCTGCCGCCGGCACCGCCCGGCTCCGCGCGCGGCCGGGTCGTCGCAACTGGCAGGGTGGATCCAGCTGCCCGGTGGGTAACCATGCTCCGCCTGGGATCTGAACCGTCCGACCCGCCGCCCTTGCCACCCGAGGGCAGCCTGGAGCGCTGGCAGCGGCTCCAGGAGCTGGGACGCGGCGCCAGCGACCTCGGCCCCTGGCTTGCTGGCCTGGCCTCGGGGAGCCTGGCCCCCGAGCTGGATCTGTTGGTCACCCTGGCCGGCCGGGTGGATCGGGAAGGCGCCGAACGCCTGCTGGTCCTGGCGGCGCACTTTGGCCTRCCGCTGCTGCTGCAGGCCCTAGRGCAGGCCCTGCC
>NSII01000052.1 GCA_002737305.1 Synechococcus sp. Baikal-G1 | reverse complement strand
CCCCGGGTCGCTAAGCGGTTGCGACAGGCCCTGGCCCGCTCCCTAGACGCCCCACTCCTGGAGCGACTCGGCCATCAACGCCAGGGCGAAGATGGCGCCCTGCTCCTCACAATCAGCCTTACTCCCGGCCCCCGGAACCTCCGGCATGGGGCCTTGGAAGGGCTGGCCCTTGGCCTTTCGGCCTGGCCCCTAGAGCCCCTGCAATCCGGCCTAGCMACCCTGGCGGAAGACCTGGATCCCGCCCTGGCCGCCAAGGCCGTGGATTTGCTGGCCCGCTTACCCCAGGGCCAACGCCARTTGCGGCGCCTGGCCCAACGCCCCCTGGCGGCCCCGGTGCAAGGCCGGCTGCAGCGGCGCCTGCGGCGCTGCCCCCTGGTGCTGGTGGTGCATGGCCGTAGCGGCGGCCTGATCCCTGAGGAGCTGCAGGATTGGGCCCGGGAGCTGGAACAGCGGCGCGGCGCCCCCGTGCTCCTGCAAGCCCTCAGCAGCAGCGCCCCCGACCCTGGCCCAGGCTTCTGGGCGGGAGCCCAGCGGGCTGGATCAGTGGGCCTGGTGCCCTTACTGCTCCTCCCTGGGGGCCACGTGCGTAAGGACCTGCCGGCGATCGCCCGCGCCTGGCGCAGCCGCCTGGACCCGGGCCTGGCCATCGCCCTGCAGCGCTATCCCTTCCTGGGGGCCTGGCCGGCCTGGCAGCACCTGCTGGCTGGGCAATTGGCGGATCGCCAGGGGTTTGGGGCCATCCACTGGCTTCACCACCCCCTGGAGGGCCCCCTGGCCCAGCGCTATCTGGCCCACCTGGGCGCCGTGCTGGGCAGTACTGGACTGGCCACTCCATACACTGCACAGCTGGCGGATCTGGTTTGGCCTGGGGATCGCCCCRACGCGGGGACCGTCGCCGTGCTGCCCCTGACCCTGGCCAGCAACCGGCTCACCGASACGCTTGAAGCCGGCCAACGGCTGGCTCTCCCCCCAGGCCAAGCCCGCCCCCCCCAGCCCCTTCCTCCCCTGTTGCAGCAGCCCGCCATCCGCCAATTCCTGCTCACGGCGCTTGAGGCCTTGCCATGAGCACCAATGCGCGCGGCCAAAAAGACAGCGGTCCCGAACCCCTAGGCCAAGCTGTCAGCGGGCCCGATGGCTTAGGCCACGCCTTGCCGGGCACGGTGTACCTCGTGGGGGCCGGTCCAGGCGATCCCGACCTGCTCACCCTTAAGGCCCATCGGCTGCTCAGCAGCTGCGATGCCCTTGTCTACGACTCCCTGGTGCCCCGGGCCCTGCTCGACCTGGTGCCGGAGGGCTGCGAGTGCCATTTCGTCGGCAAGCGCCGCAGCCACCATTCCGTGCCCCAACGCACCACCAATGCGGTGCTGGTGGAGCTGGCCCAACGCCACCGCTGCATCGTGCGACTCAAGGGAGGCGACCCCTTCCTGTTCGGCCGCGGCGGCGAGGAGGCGGCGCACCTGGTCAAACAGGGGGTTGCTGTGCAAGTGGTGCCTGGGGTGACGGCGGGCATCGCCGCCCCGGCCTACGCGGGCATCCCCGTGACGCACCGGCGGGCCGGCTCGAGCGTCACTTTTGTGACCGGCCATGAGGAGATCGATAAGGGTCGCCCTGGCGTCGACTGGCGCGGCCTGGCCCGCAGCAGCGATGGGCTCGTGATCTACATGGGCCTGCACAACCTGCCCCAAATCTGCGCAGAACTCATGGCTGGCGGTTTAACCGGCAGCACCCCGGCGGCGGTGGTGCAGCAGGGCACCGTGACGGGCCAACGCCAATTGATCACCACCCTCGCCGACCTGGCTGAGCGGGTCGAGGCCGAAGGCTTCGGCTCCCCCGCCATCGTGGTGATCGGTGCCGTGGTGGCGGAGCGGATTCCCCAGTGCGCCCCGGAACCGGCCCTGGTGGAGATGCCAATTCCCTTTTAAAGCAACAGCCCTACTCGAGCCGCAACACCCCCTGGGTGCGCTCCCGGCGCTGGCGGTCCTGGGCGCGGTAGGCCTCCAGGCAGCCGTCCCGGGGGGACAGCACGCAACTCACGTAGTTGGAGGCATCAATTAGGGCGGCGCGGATCGCCTTGGCCGCAGGCGTGCGCTGGGACTGGCTGTTGTTCGAGCCAAATTGCAGGGTGCCGGCGGCGGCRGTGAGGGCCTGACCGGTGGTGCCCATATTGGGAGCGAGCCAGAGGGCGAGGCCGGCGGCTGGCGCCAGGCTGCCGCCATTGGCGCGGGCTTCAGCCGTGTTGGTGGCCCGCCCTTCGACGGTGCGGGAGCCGACGATCTCACCGCTGCTGCTATCCACAATGCGGATATCGAGGGCGACGTAATCCCTGGTTTCCAGCTGCTGCTTAGCGGTGCCAAAACCGAGCAGGCCGAAGTTGCTGCCCGACTGTTTGTTCTCCACGTTGTTGTCGTAGGCCGTGAGGGTGCCCAGCACGATGTAGCGGGCGCCGGTCATCTGGCCCTTTTTGGCAGCATTGCCCCCCTTTTTGACGATGCCCAGTTCGGCCAGCTCCTGCTCCGACAACACCTGCTTGAGGTTGCTGCGCTCCACCACCTGAATATCACCGGTAGCCGCCAGTTCATTGGCCAAAGCGGCGGCCAGGTCCTGGGCCACCGAYCCCTGCCACCACCAGGTGGGCTGGGTCACGGTGTTCTTGAACTCCGGCACCGACACGGTGGGCTTGGCCCAGGGGCGTGCCGGGCG
>NSII01000051.1 GCA_002737305.1 Synechococcus sp. Baikal-G1 | reverse complement strand
CTGCGGCGGTTTGGGGTCATTGCGGCCGGATCAAAGGGACGATCGATCAACCCATGCTCGCCTGGACCTGGGGCCARACTTGGAGGCGCCAGTCGGGTATCCGTCCCCGATCCTGGCCCCATCAGGGGTTTGGTAGCCGTTCGAACGCCAGATCCTGGTGACACTTGGGTTGATTGGGTCAACTTTTTCGCCCACCTCCGGTGGCAACCGCCATGGTCACCACCCTGCTGGAGGTCAACCAGGCTGGCCAATCGCCAGCGGCACCGCGGCCGGCGCCGATGTTTGAGCTGATCCCCTACGAGAAGTTCCGCGATACCCCCGCGGTGCGCTTTTACGACATCACCGTGCCCACCTCCAATGCCCGCGACCTGGTGGTGCACAGCGGCCCGGCGATCAGCCCCCCCGATGACAGCGACACAGGCGCCTGGCAGTTTTATCTCCATCCCCACCAGGAGGACAACCTGCTGGCCCTCGATGGCGGCCGCASCTTCTTCCTAGTGAACCTGGGCTGGAACTACCCCTTCCACATCGTGCGGCTGGAAAGCGGCGGCGACATCCTGCGCATTCCGCCGGGCACCTTCCATCGCTCCGTGTCCGATCCCGATGGCTCGGTGGTGCTCAACCAGGCGGTGCGCGGCCAGGGCGCCAGCGTGCTGCGCGAATTCCGCGTCTACAACAGCGGCCGCATTCCGCGCCTGTTCGCCACCACCTCGCGCACCGCTCCCCTGCCCAAACTGCACGGTGTCAGCTGGTAATCGCAGCCAGCCATTGCGGTCGAGCCATCAGGGCAACCGCAGGTCCACGGTCACGGCCTCGGCGCTGGCTCCGCGCCAGGGGGCAACCGCTGGTTCAAACGGAGCTTCGCCACCGGTGGGACCTTGGGGGAGGAAGCCGCCGTCTTCGCTGAGCAGGGTCCAGCGCTGCAGGGTTGGGCTGCTGGTTGGGGAGCCGCCGCCCGGGCCTGAACCTGCATCGGGGCGGGCCACCAGGGCCAGCTCCAGGGGCAGGTGGGGCGCAATCGTGGGGTGCAGACAGGGGTAAAGGCGCTCCAGCCGATAGCGCACGGCCACGGGCCGGGAGGCCTCGGCGGCGGGCAGGGCCAGGGGGCGTCCCTGGAGCACCAGGCCGTAGCGCTGGCGGAAGGCCGGCGAGGTGATCACCTCAAAGCGGCGCAGGGAGCTGTCGACAAAACGGCTGGTGCTGCCGCCTTCCACCGGGGTGTCGCACAGCAGGGGCCAGGGTTCGAGGCTGCGGCGGATCTCCAGCTCCGCCTCGCCCTGGCGCCAGTGCAGCAGYTGGG
>NSII01000045.1 GCA_002737305.1 Synechococcus sp. Baikal-G1 | reverse complement strand
GAATCCGTGACCGAGTCCTTGCTTGGGTCATGAACTGAACCATCGACTGACTGGAGCAGGAGCCCAGGATCGAGCGTTGCTTCATGCACCAGACCGAGCTCCAGGGCCCGGGCCCGCATCACCCCCGGCAGGCAGCCACTGGCCAAGGGCGGCGTCAACCAGGTGCCGTCGATCAACAGCAAGAGGTTGGCCGTGGCGCCACAGCAGAGCTCGCCACCGGTGCCCAGCAGCAGGGCCTCCTCGGCTCCGGCGCTGCGGGCCTCGCGCCGGGCCTGGATCGCCTGGCCATAGGCAAAGGTTTTGCATTGGCTCAACAGGCTGGCGCCCTGGCGCCGTTCAAGCTGGCTGATCCACACCGTTACTGGCCTGAAGCTGGGCTGCAGTGGCGTGAACTGCAACCAGAAACGGTGGAGCAGGGGCGGCTCCCCATCGGCGGGCAGATCGATCCCCCGGGCTGGCGCAGACCCCCGGCTCCAGTTCAGGCGCATGGCACCGCCAGCAGCCTGGGACCGCTGCAAGGCCGCCGCGATCAGGGGCTCGAGCACCTGGCGGGTGGGGGGCGGCTCCATGCCCAGGAGGGCGGCAGAGCGGCGCCAGCGCTCGAGGTGGGCATCCAGCAGCCGGGCCTGCCCCTGCTCGACCAGCACCGTTTCGAACAGGCCATCGGCCAAGTTCAGGCCGCGATCATCGAGGGGCAGGCTCAACTGGTCGGGCCGGCCCCACTGGCCCCGCTGCGGCGGCTGGCTGGGATCGCCGATCCAGGCGATCGCCTGGGGATTGGGCTTGCCCGCTCCTGGCACGCCAGCTACAGCCCGGATCGGCCCAGGTTCCCCCGGGGACCCGGCACCGCCTGGCCTGGCGGAACCGTCTGGCCTGGCCTGGCCATTTGGACTCACTGAAGCGCCTCCCGTGCCAGGGCCTCCAGCAGGGGTTGCAGTTTCCAGCCCAGTTCCTCGGCTTCGCCGGCCGGATCGGAATCGGCCACGATGCCGCAGCCGGCGTGGACCCGCAGGCGCTGGCCCTTGACCATGACGCTGCGGATCAGGATGTTGCTGTCGAAGCTGCCATCGGTGCCGAGGCGGAACAGGGAACCGCAGTAGGGGCCCCGGGGCACCGGCTCCAGCCCACTCAAGCGTTGGCAGGCGCGCACCTTGGGGGCACCGGTGATCGAGCCCCCCGGCCAGCTGGCCCGCAGCAGGTCCACCAGGCCCAGGCCAGGCCGCAACTGGCCGCGCACCACCGAGGTGAGGTGGTGCACCTGGCGGTAACTCTCCAGCCCCACCAGCTGGTCCACCCGGATCGAGCCCGGCTGGCAGACCCGGCCCAGGTCGTTGCGCATCAGGTCGACGATCATCACGTTCTCGGCCCGGTCCTTGGGGTTGGTGACCAGATCAGCGGCGGCATCGGCATCGGCCAGGGGATCGGGGCTGCGGGGGCGGGTGCCCTTGATCGGCCTGGTCTCGACCGCGCCGCTGGCTGAAAGCTGTAGAAACCGTTCCGGCGAGGCTGAGAGCACGGCCTCCAGGCTGCAGCCCTCTCCAGCCTTGGCGGGGCGGCCTGCTCTGGCGGGACCACCCCCGGCAATCGCCAGGCCAGAGAAGGGGGCCGGACAGTGGCGACGCAACTGGCCATAGAGGGCCAGGGGATCGGCGGGAGCTGCCAAATCCTGTTCGCAACAGGCACTGAGGTTGGCCTGAAACAGGTCGCCCCTGGCGATCAACTCGCGCACCTGGCCCACCTGGTCGGCGAAGCGGGCGGCGCTGGTGTGCCAGTGCCAGGCCGCCATGGGGATGCCGGCGGGTTCGGGGGGGGCCTGGTGGGGCAGGGCCTCGATCACGGCGACCAGCTCGTTGAACAGGGCGCTGTCACTGCCCTCCAGCCACAGCCGCTGCTCCTGGTGGTCGAGCTGCAGCACCGGATCATGGCGGGCCGCCCAGAGCACGGCCATGTCGCTCTGGCGCCAATGGTGGCCCGGTTCCACCCAGGCCCCGGCCCCATAGGCCAACCAGCCCATCCAATGGCCGCCGCCCGCCGCCAGGGCCGCCAATGCCTCAAACGGGTCCTGGTCGCGGCAAACGACCAGCTCCTGGGGCGCCACCCCCAACACACTCCAGCGGCCCAGGTCGCTGCCGTCGCCATCCAGCCACACCAAGCCTTCCCGGCCGAAACGTTCGGCCAGGCCCCAGGCCAGCGGCCAAGGATCGCGCCAGGGCAGCTCCAGGCGCCTCATCGGCGCTGGTGGTGGCCCTGCCGGCCCAGGGGGGTGGCCAGCTCCGGATGGCCCGCCTCGATCAGGGCCGCATCGCGAATGCGGCAGCTGTCGCAAAGGCCGCAGGGTTCGCTACCGCCGCTGTAGCAACTCCAGGTTTGGGCGATCGGCACCCCGAGCCGCAGGGCCTCAGCCACGATGCGGGTCTTGTGCCACTCCACCAGGGGGGCCCAGAGCTGGGCGCCCCGGCCCTCCCGGCCGGCCTTGCTGGCCAGATCGGCGAGAGTTTGGAAGGCCTCCAGATAATCGGACCGGCAATCGGGGTAGCCGGAGTAATCCACCGCATTCACCCCCAATAACAACCGCTCGGCGCCGCGGGCCTCAGCCAAGCTCAAACCCAGGGCGATGAACACGGTGTTACGGCCTGGCACGTAGGTGGAAGGAATCACCCCGGCCTCCACCCCGGCGCTGGGCAGGGCGATGGCGGCATCGGTGAGCGACGAGCCGCCCCAGGCCGCCAGGTTGACGGCAATCGTGTGGTGTTCGGCCAGGCCCAGCTCCCCCGCCAGCCGATCGGCTGCCACCAGTTCGCGGCGATGGCGCTGGCCGTAGTCGAAGGAGAGGCCGATGACCCGGTGGCCCGCCTCCACCGCCAGGGCCGCCGCCGTGGCCGAATCAAGCCCGCCGGAGAGCAGGGCGATGGTGGTGGGGGTGCTCAAGGACAGGGGACAGACGGAAAGCCGGAGCCAGGGTTGGCCAGCCCCATGATGGCGCCGTAAAGCGCCGCCACCAGGGCGCCCCAACTCCCAAGCCCGTTCAGCGCACGCCCAGCCATTTGTGGGTCTGCAGGCTGAGGCGCCAATCGGGGCGGGACTGCACAAAGGCGACCGCAAGCTGCTGGCCCTCGGGGCAGTCGTAGCCGGGTTGGAGCAGCAACAGGGGGCGAGGCGAGGGGTTCTGAAGCCCGTTAGCAGGGGCGTTCACGGGCCGGGAGCTGGCGGCGGCAGCCATGGCCAGGGCGAAGTCCAAATCGGCAGGGCTGTGCACCACCACCTTGAGCTCATCGCAGCGGGCCAACAGCTCAGCTGTGGGCGGCCGATGGGCCTTGGGGGAGAGGGTGATCCAGTCGAAGTGGCCCGTGAGCGCGTTGACGCCGCTGGTTTCCAGGTGCAGGGGCAGGCCGGCAGCGGCCAGGGCGGCGCAGAGGGGCTCCAGGTCGTGTTCAAGCGGTTCCCCGCCCGTAATCACCACGAAGCCGGCTCCAGCAGCGGCGGCCGCAGTGACCCCAGCCACCAGCTCAGCAAGGTGGCGCTGGGGATGGACCGCGCTGGGCCAGGAGTGTTTGGTGTCACACCAGGGGCAACCCACCGAGCAGCCGGCTAGACGGATGAAAAAAGCACTGCGGCCGGCATGGGCCCCCTCCCCCTGCAGGGAATGGAAGGTTTCCACCACCGGCAAGCTGGCGCTGCTTAGGGCAATCGCCACGGATCAGGCCGCCAAGAGCTGCTCCTCCGGCCGGGCCGGCAGCCGCTGCTGGGCCGCCTCGATCAGGCCCCGGAACAGGGGATGGGGCCGGCCAGGCCGGGAGAGGAATTCGGGATGGAACTGGCAGGCGGTGAAAAAGGGATGGCCCTTGAGCTCAATCAGTTCCACGAGCCGGCCATCGGGGGAGGTGCCACTGATCTGGTAACCCGCCTCCACAAAGGGAGTCCGGTAGGCGTTGTTGAACTCATAGCGGTGGCGGTGGCGTTCATAGACCACCTCCTCGCCATAGAGCTCCTGGCCCAGGGTGCCGGCCATCAGGCGGCAGGGGTACACCCCCAGGCGCATGGTGCCGCCCAAATCCACCACGTCCTGTTGCTCGGGCAGCAGGTTGATCACCGGGTGGGGGGTGTGGGGATCGAGCTCGGCGCTGGTGGCCCCCACCAGGCCGGCCTGGTTGCGGGCCCACTCGATCACGGCGCACTGCATGCCCAGGCACAGGCCCAGGAAGGGCACCTGCTGCTCCCGGGCCCAGCGGATCGCCGCCACCTTGCCATCAACGCCGCGGTTACCGAAACCGCCCGGCACCACCACCGCATCCATGCCCTCAAGCAGGGCCTCCGCCCCCTCGCTTTCAATCCGTTCGGCGCTGACCCAATGGAGATCGAGGCAGGCATCCCGGTCGATGCAGGCATGGCGCAGGGCCTCGACCACCGAGAGGTAGGCGTCATTGAGCTGCAC
The DNA here is from genome assembly GCA_002737305.1 of Synechococcus sp. Baikal-G1. GTDB lineage: Bacteria > Cyanobacteriota > Cyanobacteriia > PCC-6307 > Cyanobiaceae > BAIKAL-G1. The sequence goes on along the minus strand of NSII01000045.1, from coordinate 1,368 downwards.
GTACTTGCCGACCAGGGCCACCTTCACGGCCCGACCGGGGTTGCGCAGCTTGTGGACCAGTTCGGCCCAACGGGCCATGTCGCTGTCGCGATCCTCCAGGCCCAACACCTCCAGCACCTGGCGGCTGAGGCCTTCGCTCTCCATGGCGATCGGCACCGCATAGATGCTGTCGGCATCGAGGGCCTGGATCACCGCCTTGGTGGCCACGCCGCAGAAGCCGCCGATCTTGGCCTTGAGGTCTTCGTTGATCGGCCGGTCGCTGCGGCAGACCAGCACATCGGGCTGGATGCCGATCGAGCGCAGCTCCTTCACGGAATGCTGGGTGGGCTTGGTCTTGAGTTCGCCCGAGGTGCCGATGAAGGGCAGCAGGGTCACATGCACATAGGCCAGGTCGTTGCGACCGACATCGCCGCGAAATTCGCGAATCGCCTCCAAAAATGGCAAGGATTCAATATCACCCACGGTGCCGCCGATCTCGGTGATCACCACATCGGCGCCGCTATTGAGGGCCACCCGCTTGATGCGTTCGCGGATCTCGCCAGTGATATGGGGGATCACCTGCACGGTGCCACCGTTGTAATCACCACGCCGTTCCTTATTGATCACCGACTGGTAGATCGAGCCCGTGGTCACGCTGTTAAGGCGCGACATGGCCGTGTCGGTGAAACGCTCGTAGTGGCCCAGGTCCAGGTCGGTCTCGGCGCCGTCCTCGGTGACGAACACCTCGCCGTGCTGGTAGGGACTCATCGTGCCCGGGTCGACGTTGAGGTAGGGGTCGAGCTTGAGGATCGACACGCTGTAGCCGCGGGACTTGAGCAACCGCCCCAGGCTTGCCGCCACGATCCCCTTGCCGATGCTGGACACCACGCCGCCGGTCACGAAGACGAATTTGGCCATGGCACCTCGGGCGAAGCCCCAATTTATCGGTTCATAACAAAGGCCCGGTAGCCCGGGCCAGGACCCCTTTCCTGGCGGAGCCGCGCCAGGGAGCCAGGGTCGGGGCCCCAGGGCGAACCGAACGGGGCTTCAGCCCTCCAGAAGGCTGCGCAGCATCCAGGCGGTCTTTTCATGGATCTGGAGGCGCTGGGTGAGCAGGTCGGCGCTGGGCTGGTCGCCGTACTCATCGGCTAGGGCGAAGACAGCCCGGGCGGTGCGAGCCACGGCCTCATGGCCGAGCACCAGTTCGCGAACCATGGCGGTGGCAGCAGGGATGCCCTGGGTTTCGCTGATCGAGGCCAAGTTGGCAAAGTTGGCTCCGCCAAAGGGGGCGGGACAGCCAAGCGAGCGGATTCGCTCAGCAATCCCATCGAGGGCATCCCAGAGTTCGTTGTACTGCCCCTCAAACATCAGGTGCAGGGTGTTGAACAT
>NSII01000212.1 GCA_002737305.1 Synechococcus sp. Baikal-G1 | reverse complement strand
CCTGGCTTTGATCCTGGGCCGTGCTCTCCCTGAGCCGGGCGCTCAGCCAGGCCCGGGTCTGGGGCTGGCGAGCGCAAACCAACAACCCTGAGGTGAAGCGGCCGAGCCGGTGCACGGGCCGGGGCACGCCGGCGGGGTCGCCCCGGTGACGCCGCTCCAGCAGGCGCAGCACGGTGTGCTCGAGCCAGCCCCCGGACGGCAGCACGGGCAGGCCGCTGGGCTTGTCGATCACCTGCAGGTCGCCGTCATCGAAGAGGGGGCCGGGCAGCTCCGGCACGGCGGCCTCCTGCCAGGGGGGGCGCTGCCAGGCCAGCCGATCGGCGGCTGCGAGCGGCCCATCGGCCAGGAGCCTGTGGCCATTGCAGTGCACCTCGCCGGCGGCGATCCGCCCCAGCCACACCGCCAAATCGGAATGGCCGTAGCGGCTGGCGTAATAGCCAGCGACGCTGGTGCCGCTGGCTAGGCCGGGACCGGGGCGGTCGCGGTAGGTCCAACCCTGGTTGAAGGCTGGGGGCAGCCAGCCCGCAGGAGGACGATCGGGCCGGGGCTCGGGATTACTCAACCAGGCCGTTTTCGAGGGCGTAGCGCACCAATTCGGTGCGGCTGGAGGTGCCGGTTTTGGTGAATAGGCGGCTCACGTATTTCTCAACGTTGCGGATCGAGGTTTCCAGGCGCCGGGCGATCTCCTTGTTCATCAGGCCCTCGGCCACCAGTTGCAGCACCGAGGCTTCCCGGGGGGTGAACTCATGGCGCACGGGGCCGGCCGCCTTCTTGGGGCCGCCGGTTTGCAACAGGGAACGGATCTCGGTGATCTGTTTGGCCATCTGGCCGATGTCGGCGTCGGCGTAGCGGGCCGCCTCAGCCAGCAGGCGCTCCTGGCGGCGCACCACATTGCGCACCCGGGCCACCAGCTCATCGGGGTCGAAGGGCTTGGGGATGTAGTCGTCCACGCCGGCCTGGAAGCCTTCGATCCGATCGGCGGTCATGCCCTTGGCGGTGAGGAAGATCACCGGCGTGCCGCCGAGGCGCTCATCGGCCCGCAGGCGCTTGAGCAGGCCGTAGCCATCGAGGCGAGGCATCATCACGTCGCTGAGCACCAGGTCGGGCAGCAGGGCCTGGGCCTTCTCCCAGCCATCGAGGCCATCCACGGCCGTGGTGACATCAAAGCCCTCGTCTTCGAGGTAGGCCTGCACGGCCGTGCGCAGGCCGGGTTCGTCATCGACCAGCAGCAGCCGGGCCGGCACGGGCTTGGGCGCTTCGGCCGGCGTTGCCGGCTCCGGGGTGGCTCCGGCAGGGCCGGATCCGGGGGACGGGGGATGGGCGGGCTCGGGGGGCATGGACCCGCGGGGGGTGAGGGGAGGGTGGCCGAAATCTATCGAGTGTTCCCCGGCAAAACCTGTTGGCGCTCCACCAGGTGGCCGGAGTAGCCCAGCTTGCGGGCCAGGGCCGCCAGGCCAGCGGGATCCTTGCCGGCCTGCTCCGGGTGGCAGGCGGCCCACCAGATCTGGTGATCGAGCCGGTTGGCGCTAGTAATTGTGCCGCCGGGGTTGAGCTCGCGCAGGATGAATTCGCGGCCGTTGCTGCTCATTCGCATCGGTTGGGATGGGGAGCAGCGGATCGTTTCTTGGCGCACCCTCAGGTTGTTGGGCAGTTCCAGCCAGACCTTGATTTGGCGCACCTCCGGGTCGTTGGCGTCCTTGCTGACGGCATAGACGCCGACGGCCTCCTGGCCACCGCGGCCGGGCCGCTCCCACAGCACCACCAGGCCGGGGGGGCGGGCATCAATCGGGTTGACCATGTCGCCCTGGTCGGCGCCGGCGGGGAAGGGTGCCAGCCAAGCAGCCAGGGCCAGCGCCAGCGGTAGGCCCGAACGGGGATCACCAGCCATCGCAGAACGCCCTTGTCAACATGGGGCCATGCTCGCCTACCTCGACCACCAGGCCACCACCCCCTGTGATCCGGCCGTGGTGGCCGCCATGGCCCCCTGGTGGACGGAGCAGTTCGCCAACCCGGCCAGCCGCCTGCACCGGCCCGGCCTGCTGGCCGCCGCCGCCGTGGACCAGGCCCGGGCCCAGGTTCTGGGGCAGCTGGGCCTGGCTGGACATGACCCAGCCGACGCCGAAGTGATCTTCACCAGCGGTGCCACCGAGGCCAACAACCTGGCCCTCAAGGGCCTGGCCGAGGCGGAATTGGCGGCGGGCGGCAGCCGGCGCCAGCTCGTGACCCTGGCCACCGAACACCGGGCCGTGCTCGATCCGCTGCGGTATCTGGCCCGCCATGGTTTCCGGCTCAGCGAACTGCCGGTGGGCGGCGATGGCCTGGTGGATCTGGACCAACTCGAAGCGGCCCTGGGCCCCGACACCCTGGTGGTGAGCGTGATGGCCGCCAACAACGAAATTGGCGTGCTCCAGCCCCTGGCCGCGATCGGAGCCCTCTGTCGCCAGCGGGGAATCCCGTTCCACTGCGACGGGGCCCAGGCCGTGGGCCACCTCGCCCTCAAGCCAGCTGAGCTGGGCATCGACCTGCTCAGCCTCAGCGCCCACAAGTTCTATGGGCCCAAGGGCATCGGTGCCCTGGCGATCAGCCGGCCCCTCACGCTCGCCCCCCAGCTCCATGGCGGCGGCCAGCAGGGGGGCCTGCGGGCCGGCACCCTGCCCGTGCCCTTGATCGTGGGCCTGGCCGCCGCCTTGAACCTGGCCCAAGCCGACCGCCTGGAGCGGGAGCAGCGGCTCGGGGCCCTGAGGGATCAGCTCTGGCAGGGGCTGGAAGCCCTGGGCGGCATTGGCCTCAATGGGGCCGCTTCGCCGCGGCTGGCCCACAACCTGAACGTTTGCGTGGGAGGGGTAGAGGGGGGCGCCTTGCACCGGGCCCTGCGCCGCCAGCTGGCCGTGAGCGGCGGCTCGGCCTGCAGCAGCGGCGAGCCCTCCCATGTGCTCGCCGCCCTGGGGCTCAGCCGCCTGGAGGCCGCCGCCTCGATCCGCTTTGGCCTGGGCCGCGCCACCACGGCCGCCGAGATCGGGCAGGCCATCGAAGCGGTGGCCGGGGCGCTCAGCCAGCTGCGGGGCCCCAGAGGCTAAGCAGCAAGAAGCCCCCAACCCCCAGCACGGCCAAGACCATCTGGGCCAGGCGACTGACGAGCATGCCGCTCACCACCGCTAGCCCCACCTGCAGCGAGCGGCCCAGGACCGCCAGCCCCCCGCGGCCGGCGGCCGGGACGGGGCCGCCAGGGGCTCCTCGCCGCCCAGGCCCCAGCTCCGCCACCAGCTCCCCGAGGGAGGCCCCCAGCAAGGGACCCACCAAAGCGCCCAGCAGCGGCCCGCCGACCGGCAGGGCCGGCAACAGGCCGAGAACGCCGACCAGCAACCCCAGGGCAGCGCCCCCGTAGGCCCAGCGGCTGGCCTGGAGCCGGGCCGCCCCGAGCACCACCCCCAACGCTTCCGCCCCCCAGCCCAACAACAACAGCACCACCGCCAGCAGCAGCACGGGCCAAGCCAGGCCAAACCCCACCGCCCAACACCAGATCAGGGCCCCTAGGGGCAACAGCACCAGCCCCGGCAAAACCGGCAACAGGGTGCCCGGGATCGCCAACAGCTGCACGGCCAGGGCAGCCCACCAGAGCAGGTCGGTGCTGGTCATCGCGGCAGGAGCATGAACAGAGCCAGAACCATGGCCATCCCTAGGCTGGTGCCCCTGCTTCGCTCCCCATGGCGCCCACGCCAATCAGTTCGGGACGCCTACGGGTGTGGCAAGCCTGCCGCGAGGGCTGGAGCGCTTTTGGCAAGGCCCCCGGGCCCTTCCTGCTCTTCTCCATTCTGAGTTCCGTGGTGATGGGGGCCTGTTTACTCCCCATTGTCCTCGGGACCGCGGCCCTGGTGATCGCACCCCAGGCCAACGAATTAGAGGCTGGGACCCTGCCAAGCCTGCTGGTGATGCTGGTCGGCCTGGGCGCTGGACTGGGGGGAGTGCTGCTCCTGGGGCTGGTGATGCTGGTGACCACCCTGGGCTTTTGCCGCGGCGCCTGGCTGGCCCTGGAGGGCCACAAGCCCCGTTTCGCTGACCTGATCCGCTGGGATGGAGCGGCCATCAACCGCTTGATCCTGGCCTGGAGCGCCTCCCAGCTCCTGCTGCTGGTAGGGCTGGTCCCCTTGGGCCTGGTCGGCTGGGGCCTGGGTTCCTTTGGGCTGGGTCCGGCGCTCTGGTGGCCGATCGGCCTTTTGGCCCTGGTCTTTTGCGCCTGGTTCGGGATTACCCAAACCTTTCTCAACCCCCTGTGCCTGTTTAGAAGCGCCAAACCCCTCGCAACGCTGGGCAGCGGCATCCAGGGGGTGCACGGCCAATGGTGGCGGGTGTGGGGCCTGCATTGCTTGCTGGTGGTCGTGATCGTGGTGAGCAGTGGCGCCAGCGCCAATGCCCTGTCGATTGCCCTCGCCCCGGTGGTGTGTTGCATCAACCTGGCCGCCTACCGCCAGCTCTTCGGGGCCGAGGATCGGCTGGGGCTGATCAAACCCCAGCCCTAACGCCGCTGGGCGACGCGCAACTTGGCCGAACGGCTACGGGGGTTGGCCTCGGCCTCGGCGTCGCCTGCGATCAGGGGTTTGCGGGTGACCCGCTGCAGCCGGTCGTCACTGACAAAGGCCGTTTTGACGCGGCGATCTTCGAGGGAGTGGAAGCTAATCACGGCCAGCAGGCCGCCGCTCTCCAGCCAATCGGGGGCCTGCAGCAGCAGGCGATCGAGCACCCCCAGCTCGTCGTTCACGGCGATGCGTAGGGCCTGGAAGGTGCGGGTGGCGGGATGGATGCGGCCGCGCCGGGCTGGGGGTGGGTAGCAGCCGGCAACGAGGTAGGCCAGGGCGGCGGTGCCGCTGAAGGGGCCGCTCTCGGCCAGGTGCTGCTTGATCTTGCGGGCGATACGGCGCGAGAGCCGTTCTTCGCCATTGGCATAGATGAGGTCGGCCAGCTCGGTTTCCTCCAGCCGCTCGATCAGCTGCGCCACCGTTTCGCCCCGCTCGGTGTCCATGCGCATGTCGAGGGGGCCATCGGCGCGGAAGCTGAAGCCCCGTTCGGCCACGTCGAGCTGGGGGCTGCTGACGCCCAGGTCCGCCAACACGGCCACGGCGGACTCGCTGGGGCGGTAGTCGGCGAAGTTGCTGGCCACGACCACGGCCCGGTCGCCGAAGGGTGCCAGGCGCTGGGCGGCGGCGGCCCGGGCGCTGGGGTCCTGGTCCAGGCCCACCAGGCGCAGCTGGGGATGGGCCTCCAGCAACAGGGCGCTGTGGCCGCCGCCGCCCAGGGTGCAATCAATCAGCAGGCCGCCACTGGCGGGCAGGGCCGCAAAGGCGGCCAGCACCGGCTCCGCCAGCACCGGCACGTGCTCAAAGCGCTCAGCAGACAGGCCTGCGGAAGACAAGGGGGGCCTCGGCGTGGCTTCCTTCCTAAGATCCCAGCATTCGCCCCTTAGGCCCCGGTCCCATGACGCAGCTGGAGACGCGCACGGAGCCGATGGTGGTCAACTTCGGCCCCCACCACCCCTCGATGCACGGGGTGTTGCGGCTGGTGGTCACCCTCGATGGCGAGGACGTGGTCGATTGCGAGCCGGTGATCGGCTACCTGCACCGCGGCATGGAAAAAATTGCCGAGAACCGCACCAATGTGATGTTCGTGCCCTACGTGAGCCGCATGGACTATGCGGCGGGCATGTTCTATGAGGCGATCGTGGTGAATGCGCCCGAACGGCTGGCCAATGTGCCCGTGCCGAAGCGGGCCAGCTACATCCGCGTGCTGATGCTGGAACTCAACCGCATCGCCAACCACCTGCTGTGGCTGGGCCCGTTCCTGGCCGATGTGGGCGCCCAGACCCCCTTCTTCTACATCTTCCGCGAGCGGGAGATGATCTATGACCTCTGGGAAGCGGCCACCGGCCAGCGCCTGATCAACAACAACTACTTCCGCATTGGCGGCGTGGCGGCAGACCTGCCCTGGGGCTGGCTGGAGAAGTGCGAAGACTTCTGCAACTGGTTTGGCCCCAAGATCGATGAATACGAAAAACTGATCACCAACAACCCGATCTTCCGCAAACGGATCGAGGGATTGGGCGTGATCAGCCGCGAGATGGCGATCAACTGGAGCCTGTCGGGGCCGATGCTGCGGGCCTCCGGGGTGCCCTGGGACCTGCGCAAGGTGGACCACTACGAGTGCTACGACGACTTCGAGTGGGATGTGGCCTGGCAGAAGGAGGGCGATTGCTACGCCCGCTACCGGGTGCGGATTGAGGAAATGCGCCAGTCCCTGAAGATCCTGCGCCAGGCGATCAAGATGATCCCCGGCGGCCCCACCGAAAACCTGGAGGCCCGCCGCCAGGCCGAGGGCAAGAAAAGCGAGTGGTATGGCTTCGATTACCAAACCGTGGCCAAGAAGGTGGCACCCACCTTCAAGATTCCCTCGGGCGAGCTCTACACCCGGCTGGAATCGGGCAAGGGCGAAATCGGCGTGTTCATCCAGGGCAATGACGACGTGACCCCCTGGCGCTTCAAAATTCGCGCCGCCGACCTCAACAACCTCCAGATCCTGCCCCACATCCTTAAGGGGGCCAAGGTGGCCGACATCATGGCGATCCTGGGCTCGATCGACGTGATCATGGGCTCGGTGGATCGCTGATTCGCTGGGCCTTAGTCCGGCACGATCGCTGATTGGGCGAGGGACACCCCCTAGCGGGAGGCGACCGCTCGAGCTGAAGCACATCTAGTCACAACTGGGCGCCATTGATGCACATTTCATGCGCATCTGGGGCCAACCATGCCGCTACGTTTGCCTGGTCTCCACCGACCCAGCATGGCTTCCGTAGTCCTACCCCCTGTGATTGAGCCCCTGAACGCCCTACCGGTTGCCCCAGCAATCGCTGGTAGAAAGTTACCCGTACCGATCAATCTGATTGGCACCGAGGCAGATGATGTCCTCTACGGCAATAAGGGCAACAACGCCTACTTGGCCGGCGCCGGTGCTGACCTAATCAATGGCTCTAGCGGCAATGACAGCATGAGCGGTGGCTCAGGCATCGACACCCTGGACTATTCAGGGCTGAATGCTGACATCACCTTCTCCAGGGGTGGGGTGATTACAAAATCTGGCGGCAATGGCGTGGATACCATCGCCGCCTTTGATATTGAAGTGATCAAGGGCAATGCCAAGCGCATCAACACGATTGATGGCAGTAGCGGCACAACTGCAGCCATCAACGTGGATCTCTCCAGCAATTCCCTGGAAATTACCGGACTGCCCGGGATTGGCAGCGCCAAGCTCACGGTCATCAACTTCAGCAATGTCAATGGCTCGGAAAACAATGATGTGATCCTTGGCGACGACAAGGCCAATATCCTCAATGGCGGCGGCGGCAACGACACCATCTCCGGCGGCGGCGGTGACGACCTGCTCCTCGGCTCGAGCGGTTCCGATCTCTACCGGGGCGGCGCAGGCGCCGACACCCTCAGCTACGAAGCCTTCGCAGGTGGTGTGACCCTCGTGCGGGGGGGCACGATCATCAAGGCGGATGGCTCGGTGGACACCATCGCCGACTTTGGCGTTGAAACCATCGTCGGCACCAAGGGCGCGGTCAACACGATTGACGGCTCCACGGGAGTAACAGCTGCCCTCAATGTAGATCTATCCAAACAAAACCTAACGATCACGGGCTTGCCCTTTGTCGGCACCGCTTCCCTCACGGTGAAAAACTTCACCGATGTCAAAGGATCCGAGAATGCCGATGTCATCACCGGTGACAAAGGGGCCAATCGCTTGAGCGGCAATGGCGGCAAAGATGTCCTCACGGGCCTGGGCGGCAAGGACCTCCTCACCGGTGGCTCTGGCGCCGACACCTTTGTGTTCGGCTATGGCGATTCGCTGCTGAGCGGCTTTGACCTGATAACGGATCTGGAGATTGGGGTTGATGCCATCGATGGCTGGGCCGCAACGGCGGTGACCACTATCGGCAGGGCCTCCAGCCTGAATGCCGGTGACCTCGGCAGGCTGTTTGGCAACAACTTCCTAGCCAATGGCGCTGCTGCCTTTGTGGTGGGCTCCACGGGGGGAGATCGCACCTTCCTGGCCCTCAATGATTCCCAGCTGGGCTTCCAGGCGGGCAAGGACCTAATCATGGAAATCACCGGCTATACGGGCAGCCTCAGCAATCTGGCGATTGTTTGATGGCTCTGGCGGGCCCCCTGGGCTCGCCAGAGCCAGGGTTGGTTTCATCGCTCTGCGGAGCACCACTCTCCTTAGCGTCATACTTCTGGCATGGGGCGCTGGGCAAGGCACCGAGCCCCTTTGCCAGGCTTTCGCTCCATGGCCAGAACCGCCTTTCTCGACCGCATCCGCCAAAGCGGTTATCTGGTGCCCGCAGCCCTCACGGGCTACATCTGGCTCAAGGGCGGCTGGCCGGAACTCCCGGGCCTGAGCTGCCCGTTGCGGGCCCTCACCGGCATTCCGTGTCCCACCTGCTTCCTCACCCGGGCCACCTGCGCCAGCCTGCGGGGCGATTGGCACCAGGCCCTGCAGCTGCACGCCTTCGGGCCCCTGGTAGCCGCCGCCCTACTCCTCTGGAGCGTGCAGGCGATCCGCCGCCGGCGGTTCTACCCACAGGGGCTAGAGGCCTGGCATTTGGTGGTGGTTGTGTTGGGTCTTGTGGCCTACTGGGCGCTGCGCATGGGGCTCAGCCAGGGGCTGGGGATGCAGGCCTTCCCAAGCGGTTGAGGCCCAGGCGCGATCGACGAGCGATTCAGGTGAGTACGCCCTGGCGATAGGCGGCATTTTGAACGTAGAAGCCGGCCATGGCTGGGGCAAACAAAAGGCCCAGGCCACAGGTGCAAATGGAGACCACAATAACGACAACACCAGCCAGGATCTGAATCCCCACGAAGGTCCAACCATTTTCAGAGCGATAGACCGCCTGGAAGGAGGAACTGAAGGCATCGAGGATCGCCATCTCTGTGGCGAAAATCTTGTTGACATAGACCGGAGTGACTAGCAGCACGGCAATACCCGGCAAGATGCAGAAGCAAAAGCCAACTACGGCAGCAACTGCCAGCAAAACACCGGCAAGCAGGTAGCGCCAGGGCCGCCGAAAGAGGGTCCGAAAGGCAGCATCCACGGTGATCGTTTCACCCGTGGCGTAATACAAGGCCGGCACCGCAGCACACAAAACGCCAACCAAATTGGAGAGAAGCCAGAAGGGAAGCTCGGCCAGGCTACCCAACCAAAATCCAAGGGTTTGGTACGCCGTAGCGCTATCCATGGCACTCCCCAGGCCCTCTAAAGAGCCACCATTGCCGACCCACATCAAAAGAATTTTGACGCCGTAGCCAAACGCGCCGATGACCGCCGTAACGATCCAGATGACCAAGATGGTGGGGATATGGGCGACAAACGCGTCCCAGGCCTTATTCAAAGTGGGCTGTTCATAGGCAATCGGAGCGGCCACAATCTTGGGGTGAACTGGGCGAAAATTAGGGGGCTCAGCCGGGTTCAGCAAGTGCTAATGGCTGAAGCGACACCAAAAGGTGTCGCGGCCAACGGCCCCCGGG
>NSII01000211.1 GCA_002737305.1 Synechococcus sp. Baikal-G1 | reverse complement strand
CGATTTGCAGCACCTTTTCCCGTGCGTTGGCATCGCTGAGATGGGCGGATAATTGCCGTAATTCTCTGCCAAAACCATGCCAAAGCGCGAACGTTTGGTCAAAGTAGGTTGTGCGGTAAAGCCACTGATCGCCAATCCCATCTCGAAGCTAGGTGGCGTCTGCCCATTGTTCCGCCGCTTCGGATTCCATTAAGCGCTCGACCAGTTCGCTAATCAATGCAGCTTCCAGCTCGGGCCACGCTTTTAGGGCATTGCGCAGGATCGCCAGGTAGAGAAAGGGCGGATTTTCGTCATTGGGTTCGTTCTCTAGGCGCCAGGCCAGCAGGCTAATGGCGGCTGCGTGATCGGGGTTGTCAAGGGCATCAAGGCTCTCAAGCAGGATGGCAATCGTGCTGTTTTCGCCTTCCCAATTCAGGCTTTTCTGGTTCTCTGGGTCTCCGCCTGCCCTTAATAACGCTGCACAGCAAAAGGCGCGCCTGCGATAGCTTTGGGCGCCGGGTTGCCAGCCGTAGGAGTTGGGGCCATGCCATTGCATGAGTTCCAGCACTTCCTTGAGTTCGAAGGGCATCGGCCTTGGCCAGGTCTTTGTGGCGGTGATGCCGATCAACTGCTCAAGATTTTGCGAGGCCTTCCAGCCGTGGTCTGCGGCGGAAATTTCGACGAGTTGATCGTGCTCCAGTGAACTGGCCAGGCTGACGATACATTCGTCAGCATTGGGATTCAGGCGCTCCCTCAGTCTTAAAGACAGGGTCATCCGCTTGTGCTCGGCCTAGGGCGGTAAGCGTAGGGGGTGTTGAATTGTTATAACAATCCCCAAGGTGGCCTCCATCTGCAGCCCCCTGGCGATCGAGTCGACTGGCCGCAGAGGGCTGCCCTCGCCCTGGGCCCGATCGGCGCCGGATGCTTGCATGGATTCCACCCCGTAGCTGCCCATGGCGCCGATCGACTGGCTGGCGTTGCTGCACCCAGTGCTGATCATCCTGTTCGTCTACCCGGTGGTGGGGGCGACGATCCGGCTGGGGATCCTGGCGCGGGAGCGGCGGCTCAAGATCAATCCCCTGCCCCCAAGTGTGGGCATTGAGCATGGCGACCACGGCCGCTGGCTCACTGGTGGCGTGGTGCTGGCCGTGCTGATCGCCCTCGATTACAGCTTTATCCACCGCTTTCTCGATCGGGCCACGCCCTTCGCGGGCGGTGCGGCCCGGCTCGGCTTGCTCCTGCTTGTCAGCGCCGGCACCCTGCTGGCCTATGCGGCCCTGTGGTTCGTGAAAAAGGCCTCCCTGCGGGCCAGCTTCGCCCTGCTCACCTGGGCAGGCCTGCTGGCCCTGGGCAGCCAAAAGGAAATTTGGCGTCTAGCCGATAACCCTTTAACAGGCGAGTTCTGGGGCTCCCATTACTGGGCGGGTGTGTTGCTCACGGGCTTGCTGCTGTTCTCTGTGGCGGCCCGGGCCGAGGTGCTGCGCTCGATGCGCATGCGGCGCCTGCATGTCAGCGCCAACGTGCTGGTGGCGGTGTTGCTGGCCGTGGTGGCGATCACCGGCACCCGCGATCTATTGGCCATTCCCCTGAGCTGGCAGGCGCCAGCCCTCCGCGGCTGTGACCCCACCACCCTGCAGTGCGCACCCACCATCTCCTCCCAGGCCTTCCGGCAGGCCCTGGACCAGGCCGTCAAAGACGCCTTTGGCAAGCGGGCCCCCACGGCCATTGCCCCGGGATTGGTCGCTCCGACCTGAGCGCCCAGGCGCCTAGTCCTCCTGGGCCGCCCGCTCCAGCAGTGCGAGGGCGCCGGCCGGGGTGGGTTCGCGCATGAGTTGTTGGCGCAGTTGGGCCGCCCCGGGGAATCCCTGGCAGGTCCAGCCCATGTGTTTGCGGGCGATGAGTAAACCGTGGTCCCCCTTGCGCGCCACCAGGGCCTGCAATTGCTCGGCGGCTAGGGCCAGTCGCTCCCCTTTGCCGGGGGTGGGCGGCACCGGCCTGCCGGCCAGGGCCGCATCGATCTGGCCCACCAGCCAGGGGGCGCCCATGGTGCCCCGGCCCACCATCACCCCATCGGCGCCGGTCTCGGCCAGGCAGCGCAGGGCGTCGTCTGGGCTGGTGATGTCGCCATTGGCAATTAGGGGGATCGTGAGGGCCCGTTTCACCGCCGCGATCGCCTGCCAGTCGGCCTGGCCGCGGAAGCCCTGCTGGCGGGTGCGGCCGTGCAGGGTGAGGGCCTGGGCGCCGGCCGCCTGCAGGGCCAGGGCAAAGCCCACCGGATCGGCCGAATCGCCGCACCAGCCCAGGCGCGTTTTCACCGTGACCGGAATCGACACCGCTTCGGCCACCGCGGCCACCAGGCGCTGGGCCAGGGCTGGATCGCGGATCAGGCCACTGCCGCCGCCCTTGCGGGCGATCTTTTTCACCGGGCAGCCCATGTTGATATCGATCAAAAAGGCGCCGGCCTGCTCGGCCCGCCGGGCCGCATCGGCCATGGCGGCCGGCCGGTAATCGAATAGCTGCACGCCAATCGGCCCCGCCTCACTGGCGAGCTCCTCCACCTTCTCGAGGCCAAAACCCAGCTCCAGGCTGGTGGCATTCACCATCTCGGTGAACAGCAGGGCCCCGGGGGCCCAGCGCCGCACCAGTTGGCGAAAAATCCGGTCGCTCACCCCCGCCAGGGGGGACTGCAACACCCGGCAGGCCAACTGGCGCGGCGTGCCCCGGCCGGGCAGCGCTAGGGGGGATTGGAAGGGGGGGCTGGCGGTTGGGCTGCTGATGGCTCCTGGGGCGGCGGAGTTCTGCGGGGATGGGCCAGCCGTTGCCGGATGGAGCACCCTGGGCCCATTCTCGCCATCGTTAGGGCACGGCCCGAAGCCGCTCCCGTCCCTTCGTCTCCCCTGCGCCATCGACCCCGCCGCTGCACCACCCCCCTGGTCCCTGTCGCGGCCGTTGTTGCAGGCCGTGCTCGACGATCGCCTCAGCGATCGCTTCGTGTGTGAACTGATCTGGTGGCGCCTGGGCTACCGGCCCGTGGCGGCCGATGGCGGGGCGGGGCCCCAACCCGCCGCCTGGCGGGCCACGCCAGCCACGCCAGCGGCCTGGGCTGAACGGTTCCCTGGGGCCCCCGAGCTCGTGGCGGAACGGCCCGCCAATGTGCAACTCACCCGTTCGATCCCGGCGCCCTTCAAGCAACTGCTCAAGGAGCAGCTCGGCTTTGGGGGCTACCGCATCGGCGAGCTCTATCCCCGCCGCACCCGCCGGGCGGTGGCCGTGAACTGGTTGCTGGCCCACCTGGCCGGCCAGGGCGAGCCCCTCGCTGATTCCGGCCCCCTGCCGCCCCTGCTCGATTCGCCCCCCGATCCGGTGGTCGGCCATCCGGGCGACCGGCCCGTGGCCTGAGTTCCCCCGTGGGGCCACCGGGTCGGCGGATGGGGGGCTCGGTACGGTCAGCCGTCTTGTCCCTCTGTAGGGTCAAGACGGGACTTGCGTTGTAGGAATAAGGCGTCGTGGCTCTTCCAGTCGTCGCCATCATTGGCCGCCCCAATGTGGGCAAATCAACCTTGGTGAACCGGCTCTGCCGGAGCCGGGAAGCGATCGTGCATGACCAGCCCGGGGTGACCCGGGACCGCACCTACCAGGAGGGGTTCTGGGGCGATCGCACCTTCCGGGTCGTCGACACCGGCGGACTGGTGTTCGATGACGACAGCGAATTTCTGCCGGAGATCCGCGAACAGGCCAACCTGGCCCTGGCCGAGGCGGCCGTGGCCGTGGTGATCGCCGATGGCCAGCAGGGGCTCACCGCCGCCGACCAATCGATCGCCGAGTGGTTGCGGGGCATGAGCTGCCCGGTGCTGCTGGCCGTTAATAAGTGCGAATCGCCCGACCAGGGCCTGGCCATGGCGGCCGAGTTCTGGAGCCTGGGCCTGGGTGAGCCCTATCCGGTGTCGGCCATCCACGGCGCCGGCACCGCCGAGCTGCTCGATGCCCTGCTCACCCACCTGCCCCCCACCCCGGAGGTGGAGGAGGAGGAGCCGATCCAGCTGGCGATCATCGGCCGCCCCAACGTCGGCAAATCGAGCCTGCTCAATGCCGTTTGCGGTGAGAAACGGGCGATCGTTAGCCCGATCAGGGGCACCACCCGCGACACGATCGACACCACGATCGAGCGGGAAGGCAAGCGCTGGAAACTGCTCGACACCGCCGGTATCCGCCGCCGCCGCAGCGTTGATTACGGTCCGGAATATTTCGGCATCAACCGCAGCTTCAAGGCGATCGAACGCTGCGATGTGTGCGCCCTGGTGATCGATGTGCTTGATGGCGTTACCGAACAGGACCAGCGCCTGGCCGGCCGCATTGAAGAAGATGGCCGCGCCTGCTTGATCGTCGTTAATAAATGGGACGCGGTTGAGAAGGACAGCCACACCATGGCGGCGATGGAGAAGGAGCTGCGCGCCAAGCTCTATTTCCTCGATTGGGCGCCGATGTTGTTCACCTCGGCCCTGTCCGGCCAGCGGGTGGAGAGCATCTTCGCGGTTGCGACCGTGGCCGTGGAGCAGCATCGCCGCCGCGTCACCACCTCGGTGGTGAATGAGGTGCTCCAGGAGGCGGTGAGCTGGCGTTCGCCGCCCACCAGCCGCGGCGGTCGCCAGGGCCGGATTTACTACGGCACCCAGGTCGCCACCCGGCCGCCCAGTTTCACGCTTTTTGTCAACGATCCCAAGCTGTTTGGCGACACCTACCGCCGCTATGTGGAACGGCAAATCCGCGAGGGCCTGGGCTTTGAGGGCTCCCCGCTGAAACTGTTCTGGCGGGGCAAGCAGCAGCGCGATGCCGAAAAGGAATTGGCGCGCCAGCAGGCCAAATCCCACTAGGGCACGCGTTTCAATGGACTGGCTGAGGCAGATTCCGATCGGCCAATACGTGCCGGGCAGCGGCAGTTGGTTGCGCCAGCTTGATGCGCGCCAGAAGTTGGCCTGGACCCTGGCCTTCCTGCTCACGCCGATCCTGGCCGGTCCCCTCTGGCGCCTGGCCCTGGTGGGGCTGCTGCTGTTGGTCACCGCCCTCAGCGGCCTTTCCTGGCGCCTGTGGCGCCGCAGCCTGCCCCTGTTGTTGGGCCTGGCCCTGGTCGTGGGGTGCCTCTCGGCCCTGCTGCCAGCCGGCAATGGCGTTGCCGCCAGCCCCAGCCGCCCGCCAACGGAACTGCGCCTGGGTCCGGCCGGTGCCGATGGCCTGCCGCCCAGCCGCTCAGGCCTGAGCTGGGAGTTGCTGCGTTGGGGCCCCCTGCCAGTGGGGCCCCTGGCCGTGGGACCCCTGGTGGTGACCCGCCGCTCGGGTGAATTGGGCCTCAACAGCGCCACCCTGCTGTTCACCGTGATCCACAGCGCCAACCTGCTGCTGCTCACCACCCCGCCAGAGGAGTTGGTGTGGGCCCTGGCCTGGCTGATCACGCCCCTGGGCCGCCTGGGGCTTCCGGTGGATCGGCTCGGGTTCACCTTGCTTTTGGCCTTGCGTTTCTTGCCGCTGGTGCAAGAGGAGTTCCAGAACCTGTTGCGCTCCTTGGCGACCCGTTCTGTGAATCTGCGCCAGCTCGGATTCAAGGGGGGATTCGGGTTGCTGTTGGCCGTGGCCGAACGGCTGCTGGCCAATGTGTTGTTGCGCTCTGAACAGGGGGCCGAAGCCCTGCTCGCCCGTGGGGGCAGCTGGATCTCGCCGACGGAGTTGCGCCAGCCCCAATCGGGATGGGGGCTATTGCAGTTGGCGGGCGGCGCCGCATTGCTGCTGTTGATCGGGCTGCGCTGGCGGTACGGTGCCTCCTAAGTTGTGTCGAACCAGACAGACAGCGTGAGCGCAGAGCGTTATCTCAACCATCCGCTGTTCGGGCTGCTCTATCGGGTGGCCTTGGCGGGGGAAGGTCGTGATCTGTACGCCACCTTGTATGCCCAGCGGATGTTTTTTCTGGTGACGCTCCAGCCCCGGGGCGCCCAGTTTGAGGTGATCCCCCTGATGGATGCCCGGCACCTAGCCGAGCAGAACCTGGCCCGCACCCGCCGCGAGGGCGCCGAGGCCCATGCCCCCTGGCGTCTGCTCTTCGACCAGACTTTTATCTAGGCCCGGCTCCAGGTAGCCCCTCAGGCCCCATCCCCCGGCCACCCCATCCCGGTCTTCCCATGGCAGCTGGAGCGCCCAGTGCGCCCGATCCCGTCAGCCCACCCTGGAGCCTGGAGCAGCAGCTCACGGCCCTGGGGGCAGCCCTGCCCGCCGCCACCCGGCTGCTGGCGGTGAGCAAGGGCCATCCGGCCGCCACCGTGCGCCAGTTGGCGGCCCTGGGCCAGCGCAGCTTCGCTGAAAGCCGCCTGCAGGAGGCGATCGCCAAGCAGGCCGAGCTGGCCGACCTGGGCGGGCTCGATTGGCACTTCATCGGCCGGCTCCAGGCCAACAAGGTCCGCGCCGTGCTGCGCCAGTTCGGCACGATCCACTCCGTGGACAGCCTGGAGCTAGCCGAGCGCCTGGCCCGCATCGCCGCTGAGGAGGGCCTGGCACCGGCCGTGTTTCTGCAGGTGAAGCTGCGCGTTGATCCCAACAAAACCGGTTGGGCTGCCGCCGAGCTGCGGCAGCTCTGGCCGCAGCTGCAATCCCTCGCTTCCCTGCGGATTGTTGGTCTGATGACCCTGGCTCCCCAGGGCCTCTCTGGGATCGAAAGCCAGGCCCTGTTTGGCGAGTGCGCCGCCCTGGCCCGGGAGCTGGGCCTGGCGGAGCTGTCGATGGGCATGAGTGGCGACTGGCGCGAGGCGGCCGCGGCGGGCAGCACCTGGGTGCGGATCGGTTCCGGTTTGTTTGGACCGAAACCTTGCCAGCGCTGACGTGGGACGCTATCTAGGTCCAAGTCACAAGGAATTTCTGTGTCGTTGTTCTCCCGTCTTCGTGCCGTCGTCTCCGGAGATGACTACCTCGATGGTGATTACGACGATGAGCTCGATTACGAGCACGACGACGCTCCCGAGCCCACCAGTCCGATCAGTCGCAGCAGCTCCCTGGCGCTCAGCTCCGATTTCATGGCCGACGACCCCTTCGCCGGCACCAACGTGATCGGCATGCCGGGCCTCTCCACCACCACGGCGGAGGTGACCCTGATGGAGCCCCGCAGCTTCGATGAGATGCCCCGCGCCATCCAGGCCCTGCGCGAGCGCAAAACCGTGATCCTCAACCTCACGATGATGGAGCCGGACCAGGCCCAGCGGGCCGTGGATTTCGTTGCCGGCGGCACCTTCGCCATCGATGGCCACCAGGAACGGGTTGGCGAAAGCATCTTCCTGTTCGCCCCTAGCTGCGTCACCGTCACCACCGCCGCCAACGAGGAAGCCTCCTCCCCCACAATCGTGTCCCGCGACGCCGGCCAGGAGCAGCAGGCCGCCCCCAGCCCCGCCTGGGGCCGCACCGAGTCCGGTTTCGGCCTGGGCTGAGCCGGCGACGGGCCGCCCACCCCTGCCTTGCAAACTCCCGAACCGGGTCTGGCCCAGCCCATGGCGCTTCCTTTCACCACGCCTGCAGCCGGCTCTCCCCCATCCCCTGGGCTAGGCGGGTTCTGTCCTGAGCGCTTCGGGGTTGTTGGCTTTGGTCGCATGGCCCAGGCCCTGCTGCTGCCCTTGATCGATAGCGGCCAGGTGGCTGCTGCCGCCGTGCGGGCGGTGGTGGGTACGGGCGCCTCGGCGGCCCGCCTGGCGGCCCAGCACGGCCTGGCGGTGGCAACCGATCCCACGGAGGCCTGGCAGGCGCCGGTGGTGCTCCTGGCGGTGAAGCCCCAGCTGCTGGCCGCGGCTGCCGAAGTCGCCCAAGGGGTGACCCCCGGCGGGGCCAGGGCGGGAGGGGGCGAGCGGCCCCTGTTGATTTCGGTCTTGGCCGGGGTCACCCTGGCCCGGCTCCAGGCCCTGTTCCCGGCCCATCGGATCGTGCGGGCCGTGCCCAATACGCCGGCCCTGGTGCGCCAGGGCCTCACCGGCCTGGCCTGGGGCGAGGGGATCCCGGCGGAGCAGCAGCTCTGGGTGCGCCAGCTGTTTGCCCAGGTGGGTGAGGTGCTCGACCTGCCCGAAAGCCAGCTCGATGCCTTCCTGGCCCTCACCTCCTCCGGGCCGGCCTACGTGGCCCTGGTGGCCGAGGCCCTGGCCGATGGGGCCGTGGCCGCCGGCCTGCCCCGGGCCCTGGCCCTGCGCCTGGCCCACCGCACCCTGGCCGGCACGGCCGCCCTGCTCCAGGAGCAGGAGCTCCATCCGGCCCAGCTCAAGGACATGGTGGCCAGCCCCGGCGGCACCACCATCGCCGGCCTGCGCCAGCTCGAGCGGGCCGGCCTGCGCTCCGCCCTGATCGAGGCCGTGGTGGCCGCAGCCGAGCGCAGCCGCCAGCTGGCCTGAGACGCCCCTAGGGCCCTGACTTGGCTGGTGGTCAGCCCAAGCCCCCTGGATCTGAGTCCTAGGGCCCCTGCTTAGCCCCCTTCGGCGGGGCTTTTGGCCTGGCCCAGTTTTGGTTCGGTGCCGGCCACCAGCCGTTGCAGGTTGCTGCGGTGGCGCCACACCACCAGCAAGGTGGTGAGCAGGGCCAACACCAGGTAGGCGGGCCGCAGGCCGCCGCCGGCGGCGGCAAAGGAGCCCAGCATCAACAGGGGCAGGCTTAGGGCCGCCACCACGCTGGAGAGGGACACGATCCGGCTGGCGCTAAGGGTGGTCAAGAAGATGCCGAAGCAGGCCAGGCCCACGGCGGGCACCAGGCCCAGCAGCATGCCCAGGCCCGTGGCCACGGCCTTGCCGCCCTTGCCGCCCAGCCACAGCGACCAGCTATGGCCGGCCAGGGCCGCCAGGCCCGCCGCCACCACCCACCAGTCACTCCCCCAGTCACTGGTGGCGGCGAGGCCATCGCCCTGGAGCAGGGCCTTGGCCAGCAGCACCGCCGCCGTGCCCTTGAGCACATCCACCAGGAACACGGCCAGGGCCGGCCCCTTGCCGAACACCCGCAGCACGTTGGTGGCGCCGGTGGAGCCCGAACCCAGGCTGCGGATGTCCACGCCCTGGATCCAGCGGCCCGCCAGGTAGCCACTGGGGATCGAGCCGAGCAGGTAGCCGGCCGCCAGGGCCAGCAGGGCCAGCAGGGCCAGCAGGGTCAGCAGGGGCGGGGTCACAGCAGGTCGTCCTCCAGGGCGAGTTCACTTGGGCCAGGGGCGAAGGCGAGCCAGAGCGGGAACTGCAGGATCGCCACATCAACCACCTGCTCGGCGGCGTCCACCAGGATGAAGGGCAGCTCGCCCCGCTCCTCCAGCCGGTCGGCCCGCTCGATCAGGGCATCGGGCCGCTCAAACAGCACGATGCCGCTGTTGGGGCCGAAATCTTCCCGGCCCAGGCCCAGGCAATCCTGCAGGCCCCGCCGCCATTCGCCCAGCCGCTCCGGCTGGCCGGCCAGCACCAGGGTTTGGAAGCGCTCGCCGTAGAGGTCCCCGAGGATGGCAATCGCGGCGGCCCCCACCAGGGCATTGCGGTTACGGCTGCCGGTGCTGGGCTGGGCACCGCGCCCCCCCTGGAACAGGAACCAGTTCTCTAGTAGGCCGGCGGTGGGCGCGTCGAGGCTGCGGCGCAGCTGCCAGGGGTCGGCGTAGAAATCGGGCTGGCCGAGGAACTGCTCCAGCCGCTGGCGGATCAGGGGTTCGTCCTGGCTGAACAGGCCCG
>NSII01000210.1 GCA_002737305.1 Synechococcus sp. Baikal-G1 | reverse complement strand
GATTTCAGCGGCTGTTTGATACGCCAGCCCAGACGGTTTTGAGCAGTTGCTCGGTGCCTGCGGCATTGAGGGGGCGGCCAAATAGGTAGCCCTGGCCGTATTCGCAGCCCAACCCCTTGAGCACATCAAGTTGCTGCTGGGTTTCGATTCCTTCGGCTACCACCGCCATGTTGAGGGCATTGGCCATGTCAATCACTGCTTTGACAATCACGCCATCGCCGTGGTCAACCGAGAGGCCATCGGTAAAGGAACGATCAATTTTGAGCACGCCCACCTGCAGATTTCTAAGATAACGAAGCGAGGAATAGCCCGTGCCAAAGTCATCAATGGCCATACGCACGCCCAGGCTCTCCAGCTTATTGATACAGGTTGTGGCTAGCTCGATATCGTCAATGAGGGCGGTTTCGGTGATTTCTAGGTAAAGATTTGTGGGTTGTACCTGATGGGTTTTAATGGCGCTGGCGACCCGATCAGAAAGGGCCAGATCAAGCAAACTACGGGCGGAAATATTGACAGACAGAGTGAGAAGCTTTTCTGGACAAACCAGATTCCATTCGGTGATCTTCTTGCAAGCTTGTTCAAGAACTTGGGCATCAAGATCAACGATGAGGCCGGTCTCCTCGGCAATCGGGATGAAGTCTGCCGGATTAAGCAGGCCCTGCTGGGGATGGATCCAGCGCACTAGGGCCTCAAAGCCACTGATGCGGTTGGTCCAGAGTTCCATGATCGGCTGGAAATAGCATTCCAACTCGCCATTGGCCAGGGCGCGTCTCAGCTCCGACTCCATCGAGGAGCGTTGCTGGGCCGATTCGCGCATGCCATGGTCGAAGTTGATTACACATTGACGACCCTTTTGCTTGGCCTCATACATGGCCAAATCGGCGTTTTCCAGGAGGGAATCCGCCGTGTCCCGTGGGTTGGCATAGGCCAGGCCAATCGAGGCAGAATGGGAGATAAGGCGTCCGCCTAAATTGATTGGGATGCTGATTTCAGTAATGATCCGCTCTGCCAGTTTTAAGGCTTGATAGGCCAGGTCGTAGCGGCAGACCACGATGAATTCGTCGCCGGCAAGGCGAGCCAGGATGTCCTGGGGGCCGACCAATTGGTGCAGGATTCGCGCCACCGTGATCAGGAACTGGTCGCCGGCCACATGGCCGTAGGCATCATTGACATTTTTGAAGCGGTCCAAATCGATAAAGAGAACCGCAATCACGGTTTCAACCTGGGGCTGTTGCTGGCCCTGCTTCAGCCAGAGGCTGAGTTGTTCCAGGGCCATCTCCCGGTTCGGTAGGCCGGTGAGGCTGTCATGGGTGGCCCGGATCATGGCCGCCTGATGGGCCTGGCGTTCAGCTGTTAGGGCCCTCCAGCCCTTGGAGCCGATCTGGATCGTGCGGCCAAAGGCCGCCACCAGGTCCCGTTCTGCCGGGCTAAAGGGTTGGCCGATGCGACCGACGAGCAGCAGCTCCTGGCCCGGTAGGTCAAGCCAGGTGGTGTCAAGAACTCCAATGCCCAGTTCCAGGGTTGCGGGCTGGTGCCCCCTGGCCTGGAGCACCAGGGCGCGATCACTGGGGAGGAGCCCTGGGGATTCACGGATCTGGCCATCGGCAACCAGCACCACCATCTGGGCCCCCAGGGCAGCAGCCACTTGGTCAAGGGCGTTGACCACGGGATGGCTCTGATCTGGATCGAACAGGGAGATCAGCTTGGTTAGATGATTCAGGGACTGGGCCAGCTCGCTCACGGCTGGCTCAGGTTTAGGAACTCCAGGCTTGAAGTCACCATGGGCAGAAGGGATGACCTCATTGAGAGACACGGTTGTAACGCTGCGAAGGGAGCAGGCCGCAATGGCAATTGATTTTCAAGACTAACTTAGATCGCCCCCCTTCTGTCAAGAAATAGTGAGGTTGGCTCCGCCAATAGAAGTGTTTAAAACCCTGGTAAATCCCTTGGGGCAGAACCGCTTGGCCCTGGATTGACGCTTGGATCGGTGCCCGACTCTCTTTGGTCTCTGCCGGTTCGAGGGCCGAACTAAAGCGAGCACCCCCATGCCATCAAGTGAGGGTCAGGCGCGGCCCAGATCTTCATTTATTGCTTATTGCTAAAAGTGCAATAAGTGGTTTTTAGCCGGAGGATTGGCTTCTTTAGGCGATTCCCCTGGCTTGCCAATCGCCCCATTCCATTGCCTTGGTGGGGGGGGTGGCGCTTGCTCTGGGGCCACCCTTCGATGCAAGGGTTGGGACCTTGGCCCCGTTATGCGGCGTTGATCAGGGCGTCCACGGCGTTCTGCAGTGCCTCCCGATCCAGGCTGGTCGTGAGGAACACCTCCTGGGCCGAGCTGCCGCGGCGGGCCACCAGCTTCCAGCCGCCAATCAGGGGGGCTGAGACCCGCAGGCGCAGGCTGGGGCTTCGCCCCCGAACCCGGCTGATCACCGCCGGGGTGATCGTGTCCACCTGGGGATGGAGCGCCAGCTTGCGGAGCAAGGGGATCAGTCCCTCGACATACGTGCTGTGGGTGATGACCACCCGCCCCATGGCAACGCGTTCGGCAGACTCAGAAATCTAGGCAGGGGGGCTACGACCTAGACCCGTTCCAGGGGCGCCATGGTCAGACCTTCTGCGGCCAGCAGCTGGTGGTAATGCTCCGCCTGTTCCAAGGGGCCGCTCCAGGCCACCGCTGACCCCTGGCTGTCGATCCGGTGGGCTAGTTGCCAGGCCCGATCGGGATCCATCCCAGGGATATGGCGCAGCAGGCTCTCCACCACATGTTGGTAGGTATTGAAGTCGTCATCGAGAACGATGACCCGGGCCTGGGGATAGGGCTCTCGTTCGCGCAGGCTCCCATCGGCCTGGCGGGTCTGGGGTGCCGGGGCCAGGGGACGCAGGGGCGTGCTGGTGAGGGCAGGAGCGCTGGTCATGGCCCGGGTTGGCTGGTCTCTGCAGGTCCAAGCCTAGGTACACTGGGGCCACCTTCTTCAACCCCCATGCTGATTACCCTGGGTTGGGCCTCGCTTGCCGCCATCTTCAGCTTTTCGATCGCCATGGTGGTCTGGGGCCGCAACGGCGACGGCACCCTCAAATTCTGAGCTTTGCCTGAGTTTTCCCTAGGCATCCCAACGCTGTTGGCGGCAACGGCAGCCCTTCTACTCGTGTTTGTCAGTGGGGGGGTGATCTATCTCTCCACCATCGAATGGCGGGATCGCCGGCGCCGTCAGGCCGCTCCCGCCTCCCGTCGTTGATCCCGTTGGGATTGGCAAGCCAGCCGCTCGAGTTTTGGTTCCTTCCTTTGCTGCCTAGGAATTCGCTCAGCAATTCTGGGTTGGCCTCCGTGCTGTGGGTCTTCCAGTTGTTGGCCCCTCCCCTGCCAACGGATCACCCTTCGGCTTTTTCGCCTAGGAGGCCCTGATGCCGCTCGCTCGCCCACGGCCTCCCCTGTTGGTGACTGGGCTAACCCTGGCCCTGTTGCTGGGAGGACCCAGCTGGTTGTTAGGGCGCACCCCCCGACGCCAGGCTTCAGGCTTGGAACGGTTGGCCGCTAGCGCCGCCCTGCTGCAAAGCTTTCGCAGCGGGGGCCTGCCATCGCCGCCGCCCCTTTGGATTCAGCGACTCGGCCCAGGCCTGGCCCAGCAACTCTGGCTCCGCCATTCGCTCCTGTGGTGGCAGTTCTGGGGTGGCCACGGTGATGGGGCCGAGTTCCTGGTCCTGCCGGCCGGGGCCTTTGGCGGCGTCAAACCACTGCCGCTTCCTCCTAAGGCCCTGCAGGTGGACGATCTGGTGGTGGTGGCAGCCGATCCCCTCAACCGCCAGTGGTTGCAGGACCAGTTGCGGCTCAAATTCGCGCCGCCCCAGGGCCTGCAGCGCCACTGCCTCAACCAGCTCAAGAGCTCGGAAGCCGTCTATTGGGGGGGGCCCACCCTCGGCGAATTACTCGGACCGCTAACGCCCCTGTTCCTGCCCTTTCAGCAGGGTTGCTTTGTTTTTGCCGGAGAGGGTAAGGCCCTCACCTGGCAGGGCCAGGCCAGCTCCCTCGGGCCAAGCGCGGCCAGCTCCCAGGCTTCTGGCGATGCCGTCCTGAAAGCTCCCCTCCGCCGCCCGGACGCCGATGGCCTACTGCTCTTGCAGGGGGGGCGGCTGGCCCCCCTCGTCGATGGGCTCTTGGGCAGTCGCCTCGTGAGCGAGCCGCTTCAAAAAAGCTATGGCCTGGGTCCGGCCCAGCTGGGCTTGCTGCGCCAGGCTCCGTTCCAGCTCAAGCTCCGCTCCCAGGCCCAGGGTCCCTATCAGGCCAGTCTGGAGTTGCAACTGGCCCTCGGCGCCAATGCCTCCGACTGGCGGGCCCTGCTGGCAGGACTGCGTAAGGGCTTGCTGGCCCAGGGGCTGGAGGATAGGGAGGCGAGTCCTCGATGGCAACGGCAGGGGATGGGGGACCCCTTCAGCGCCAGCACCTGGCAGCGGGGCAATGGCGCCGAGGTGGGTGGCTGGCGCTGGTTGAACCGGCCCCCTGGACGCTCCCAAGGTTCCAGCGGGCTGGCCCAACCTCGGGTGTTGTTGCTGTTCCTTGGCCCCGCGCCCAAGCGAGAGCAGCCAGGCTCCACTGGCCTTCCTCGCTGGGATCCTGCTGACCGTGGCACCGCCAGCATGCTGAGCCTGTGGGCCCAACCCCAGGCCTTGCACCGCCTCGGACTCTGGCCCCAGGGACTCCCGCCCTTACTGAAACGCTCCAGGTCCCTGCAGATTTGGGCCAGGCCCCTTGATGGGGGTGGTTGGTCCTCGGGCCATGGAGCGAGCCTGCTA
The DNA here is from genome assembly GCA_002737305.1 of Synechococcus sp. Baikal-G1. Taxonomy (GTDB): domain Bacteria; phylum Cyanobacteriota; class Cyanobacteriia; order PCC-6307; family Cyanobiaceae; genus BAIKAL-G1. Next base: position 275 of record NSII01000210.1, on the reverse strand, counting down.
ACCGGACGACTGGAGTTGCCCTAAGGGGGGCAGCGGCGTTGAGGGCTTGAGGTCGTTTTGGCTTGGTTTGTAACTTGTAATCTCCAGCTGCCAGCTGCTACTGGGACTGTGGCAGCCCTCAGGGGGTGTTGGACCCGGGATCGGCTGGAGCTGGCGGGGGCGTGGCGGGTTTGCTATCGGCCTCCTGTTGGCGCTCGCGTCGGCGCCGATCGGCCGCCAAGGTTTCCTCCATCAGCTCAATCGCTTGGGCCATCTTCTCCACATTGGTGGCGTAG
>NSII01000209.1 GCA_002737305.1 Synechococcus sp. Baikal-G1 | reverse complement strand
CTAAGGAGGGGTTCCGCAGGGTGTCCCGCAGGGTCTGGAGGTCGGAGCTCCACCAGGGCCAGCGCGGCCGAAATGGGGGCAAACCCAGCTCTGTGGCTAGTGGACACTCCAAGCCAGGACCAATCTTTTAGGGGAGCAGCTTGGCAGCCACCCAGCCGGCCACGACCCGCCTGGGACAAAAAACCGCCTTAGGAACCAGTTTCGCAGGCACGGCATTTCAGCCTTCATAGGCTTTTGAGCACCAGTCAAAAGCTTTGCCAAGCATGGATCAGGTTCGCGTCTTATTGGGGCAGAACCAGCTGATCGTTGAGATCGAAAAATCGCCTGGTTCAGCACCCATGGGCGTCCGTTCTCGTTTCGGCTTTTGCCTAAGACCTCCAGCGAACCTCTTTCGAGCCGGGCTAGTGCCTCAGAAATAGGGAAGTAATTCCTGGTCGAGGCAGCGGGCTTGCTGCCAGTAGCCCCTTAGGCGCAGAAAACGGGTCCGCAGGATGATCGGATCAATATCGCAATCCTGCTGCCAAGCGAGCTCGAAACGCTCACGCCAATGGTCCACCGTAAATGAGAAGGGCAAACAGGCATCCATGGGCTGGCAGGGGAACACCCTGAAGCTGGCTGATGGCTTGAAACTAGAGAGCCTGGCTCCATTGGGAATGGGCCAAAACACCCATTCTCATCAGCGATCGGGGTCCCAATCTGCGGCCCGGATGCCGATCCCTGGAGCGGCGACACAATGGCGCCATGGCAGCACCGTCCTTCACCCTGGTTTCCGGCCCCGCCAAAGGTGTCCAGGCGCCCCGGCCGCGCCAGTGGCAAAGCCAGCTGATCCAGTTGCTGCGCCGCCGCCTGGAGCGCCAAGAACCTGGCGGCCAGGACGTGCTCATCCACGCCGGTCCCGGGGCCGGCAAAACCCTCGGCGCCCTCCTGGGATACCAAGCCCTCGCCGCCGATGGGCGGCTGCAGCGCTTTGTGGTGTTCACCCATCGCAGTTCGATTGCGAGCCAATGGCGCCTGGCCGCCAGCCGCCTCGGTTTGGACCTGCGCGACTGGGACCCGGCCTTTGCTGGGGCCGATCCAACCGGGGGCCCGAGCCCCTGGCATGGCCTGCTGCTCACCTACCAGGCGGCCAGCCGCAACCAGGCGGCCCTGCAGGAGCAGCTCGCTGGCGCTGGGCTTGGCGCCTGGCTGGCGATTGCCGATGAGGTGCACCACCTGGGCCTCGATCCGGAAGAGCCGGAGGCCAGCGCCTGGGGGCAGACCTTCAGCGCCCTAACCGCCGGCGCCAGCCTGCGGCTTGGGCTCACCGGCACCCCCTTTCGGGCCGACAACCTGGGGTTCTGCTCCGCCCGTCGCGTCCAGGTTCAGGAGGCCGGCGCCATGGTCGAGTTGATCGCGCCGGACCTCAGCGTCGAACCGCGCCAGCTGATTGCCGCCGGCGATGTGCGGCCCCTTGAATTCCGCTTTCAAGATGGCTGGATCGACCACGGCCGCCAGGAGGGCACCAATCCAGACCTTGAACGCTCCCCCCTTTCGGCCGAAGAGCGGGAAAGTTGGCGGGCCCGCAACCTGCGCCGGGCGATCCGCCTAGGCGATGGCAGCAGCATTGCCCTAAGGGTGTTGCTGAATGCCCGCAAACGCTTGGAGATGGTGCGGCGCCACCATCCGGGCGCCGGCGGCATTGTGATTGCCCGCGACATCGCCCACGCCCGCGGCCTGGGCCAGCTGCTGATCGAGGAGGGCGACCAGGTGGTGCTCGTCCATTCCCAGGACCCCGAGGCCGCCAGCCGGCTGGCCGAGTTCCAGAACGGCCGTGCCGACTGGCTGGTGAGTATCGATATGGCCTCGGAGGGCTTTGATGCCCCGCGGCTCAGGGTTGTGGCCTATCTGACCACGGTGGTGACCCGCAGCCGCTTCGTGCAGGCGATCACCCGGGCGGTGCGCATCGATGGGGAGCGCAGCCAGCTGGAAGCCGTGCCCCGCCATCCCTCCTATGTGTTTGCTCCAGCCGATCCGCTGCTGATGCAGTACGCCCGCAGTTGGTCGATCAGTGAGCCCTACCTCCTGCGCAGCAAGCCTGGGGTGGCCGAAACGGCAGACCCCCAGGGCTGGGGCCGGGCGCCGGGATTGCCCCTGGAGGCCATGGCCGAGGGGGCTGGCGAGCTGATTCGGCTGCGCGGCCCCCAACTGCCGAACTTTCTGCTGCAGCCGTGATTACACACTGGATCCAGAAACAATGCGAACTTCTGCGTACCCGCCGCCCTGGCCCGGCCCCGTGTCGACCAGCGTGGCTCCTAAAGGAGCTGAATCATGCACGGTTCGATCCAACGGCGCCTCTCGGTGGCGATGAACTGGTCTGTAGCACGTATCACCAACCTCGACGCCCGCGAGCGCTACGAGGACAGCTTCGCCCTTACCCAGGAGTTTCGTGAGTGGATCCTCTGCCTGGATGACCAGCCGGAGCTGCTGGCCGAATCGGTGTTGATGGTTCCGAAGGTTTTCCCTGGCGGCAGGCTGGGCGATCGCCTTGGAGGAGAGGGTCTACGCGATTGGAGCAGCCCGGGACCCGGACGGACCGATTGAAATTTAAAATTTTTCCCGGAACTGACCCCCTAAGACCGGCAAGTTTTTGGACTACCGGCCATTCCTTGCGGTCCTTTGCCGGCTGAGGCAGGCCCCTGCAGCCAGGGGAAGGGGCCTAGATTAAAAGCGAAGTGAGTCCGCCTAAGCCCATGGTCTCTGCCGCTGCCCCCCAGGTCGCCCCGGAAAACCTGGTCATCGTTGGCTCCGGGCCCGCCGGCTACACCGCCGCCATCTATGCCGCCCGGGCCAACCTCAGCCCCCTGCTGATCACGGGCTTCCAGGCCGGCGGCATCGCCGGTGGCCAGCTGATGACCACCACCGATGTGGAGAATTTCCCCGGCTTCCCCGATGGGATCCTGGGCCCCGATCTGATGGACCGGATGCGGGCCCAAGCCGTGCGCTGGGGCACGCGCCTGATTGAGGCCGACGTCGATGCGATCGACGTGCTCGAGCGGCCCTATCGCGTCACGGTGGAGGGCCAGGTGATCGAAACCCAGGCCCTGATCCTGGCCACTGGCGCCAGCGCTAACCGCCTTGGCCTACCCCATGAACAGGATTTTTGGAGCCGGGGCATCAGCGCCTGCGCCATTTGCGATGGGGCCACGCCCCAGTTCCGCAACGCCGAACTGGCCGTGGTTGGCGGCGGCGATTCGGCCTGCGAGGAGGCGGTGTATCTCACCAAATACGGCAGCAAGGTCCATCTGATCGTGCGCCGCGATGCATTGCGGGCCAGCAAGGCCATGGCCGATCGGGTGCTGGCCAATCCCGCCATCAGCGTGCACTGGAACCAGGATCTGGTCGATGTGGCCGGTGGCAACTGGCTCGAAACGATTCAGTTGCGTCATACAACCAGTGGCCAGGAGCAAACCCTGGCCGTGAAGGGGCTCTTCTACGCGATTGGTCACACCCCCAATACGGGCCTGGTGGCCGGCCAGATCGAGCTCGATAGCCAGGGCTACCTGCAGGTGCGCTCCGGCCGGCCCGAAACCAGCGTGGAGGGCGTTTTTGCCGCCGGTGACGTCGCCGACACCGAGTGGCGCCAGGGCATCACCGCCGCCGGCAGTGGCTGCCAGGCGGCCTTGGCGGCGGAACGCTGGCTCACCCACCATGACCTGGCGGTCACCGTTAGTCACAACCCGGTCGATCCAGCCCCGGCCGGAGAGCCCGTGCGCACGGCGACCAGCGATGAGGCCAACTACGACCCCTCAGCCCTATGGCAAAAGGGCAGCTACGCCCTGCGCAAGCTTTATCACGATTGTGATGGCCCCCTGCTGGTGGTCTATTCCTCCCCCAGTTGTGGCCCTTGCCATGTGCTCAAGCCCCAGCTCAAGCGGGTGCTTGCCGACTTCGCCGGCGCCGCCCAGGGGGTGGAAATTGATATTGAGATCGATCAGGCGATTGCCGAGCAAGCCGGGGTAACCGGCACCCCCACGGTGCAGCTGTTCTTCCGTAAGGAACTGAAGCAGCAGTTCAAGGGCGTGAAACAGCGCAGCGAATTTAAGGCTGCGATTGCGGCCCTGCTCTAGGGCTGGCCCGGGCCATGGTCCTACCTGGGGCATGGGCCTGGGGCCTAGGGCCTGGGGCGGTGCTTGGGCCCCAGGCTTGACCACAAAAAAAGCCCCAATGGCTGGACCGGCCAGGGGCTTTTTCCCATTCCCTAGGCGAGAAGGGCCCAGAAGCCCCCCCACCAATTCAGAGCTTCTCTGCCACGGAAGTGCGCCTGCTCAACGCCGGCGAGGACCACCGGGCCTGTTGCCGCCAGGACGGGGACCGGTGGCGCCGGCATTGCGCTCCCGGTAGGTGATGCGGCCACGGGTGAGGTCGTAGGGGCTGATTTCCACCAACACCTTGTCGCCTGCCAGCAGCTTGATGCGGAATTTCGTCAGTTTGCCCGCCGCCCGGCAGAGGCACTGGTGACCGGCCGGCTGCTCGAGCGTCACCAGGTAGAACCCGTTGCCCTGCTCCTTCTCGATCACGCCGGATGTCTCGATCATGCGCTGCCGCCAGGACCATTTCAAACTTCACCACCCACCCTAGGGGGCGCCATTGCCGCCAAGGGGGGAGAAACCCATCCGCGCGGCCCGGTTCTGGCACCTAGGGTCACGCCAGCATCCCTGGCGCCAACCCGGCCCTAGCCCTTAATGATCCTGCCTCCGCTCGCGATGGACCTGGGCCTGTTACTGATCTGCATCGGCGCTGTCAACCTTTGGAAGGCCCGCCAGGCTTCCTGAAATCCCAGAACTCCTGGAGCCCCTGACCACCCTGTTATTCCATAAGCCCTACGGGGTGCTCAGCCAGTTCACCCCCGAGCCTGGGAGTCGCTGGGGCTGCCTGGCGGACCACATCCAGGTTCCCGAGATTTATGCCGCCGGCCGCCTCGATGCCGATAGCGAAGGCTTGTTGGTGTTAACGGACAACGGCCGGCTGCAGCATCGGCTCACCGATCCGGCCTGGGGCCACTGGCGCCGTTACTGGGTGCAGGTGGAAGGCACCCCAGAGCCGCCAGCCCTTGCGGCCCTGCGCCAGGGGCTCCTGATCCAGGGTCGGCTAACCCTGGAGGCCCGGGCCCGCAGGCTTGAACCTGCCGAACTGGAGGCGGCGGCGATCGCTGGGCGGCAGCC
>NSII01000208.1 GCA_002737305.1 Synechococcus sp. Baikal-G1 | reverse complement strand
AAGCCAATAATTATGCTAACTTTAAAAGTGATACCTAGCCGCCCTGGGGATGGTTCACAGAAAGCACAGCGGCCATGGACGCGGTTTACGGAACCTGCCCAAGCCAAGTACGACGGACATAGGGAGGTTCCCATGGCTCGAATAGGCAAATGGGTGGCGATAACCTTGACCGCTTCCCTCGTCGTCATCTCGACCGGCGTGCTCGTGGCTCAGCCCCCTAAGCCTCGGGGTCTTGATGAGCTCAGGAAGCTGTTTCCGCACATCAAGGAAGCCTGCGCTCCCGTGCTCGAGGCTCCGGGCCTCTGGCCGCTCCGGGTGTTTCCTTACGGACCACTGAGTCTGGAGGCGCGAAAGGCCGGCCCCACGGAAGCAGGCGACCTGCGCAACTTCCATCTCGGTGTCGCGGCCTCTGCCTGCGACATTCCCAGAGAGGCAGTCACAAGTCACTTCTTCTGCGGACCGGAATGTCCAAACAATCGGCGAGACCATCTCGTGAGCCAACTCACGAAAGTCCGGGCAGCCGTGGCCCGGTTTGAGTCTCTGGGCGGGGTCAACGTGATCTCCATTTGGGCTCCGCGGGGAGAGATCCGCGTAAACGATGTGTTCGTCCTCGACAAGACGGTAGAGGAGGCCATCCCGAGTCCGGTGATGGGACTTGTCCCCTCTGGCCAATGGCGCATCTGGTCCGACTTAGCCTCCTATCTCGCGACGATACGAGTCAAGGAATCCGACATACGCGGGCTCGATTCGAGCATGCGTGAAATCGGGCTCTCTGCTTTCGTGCGCGAGAAGACCCAAGTTCGCGCCGTCGGTGTGGGACTGGGCGACAACGAGTCGGGACTACTCTTCTTGGGCAACGGCGGACTGAAGCCTGTGGTTGGCAAGACCAGACCGGACGGCAGCCGTTACCAGTTTGTAGAGGAGGTCTCGAAGGGTGTCTTCTTCTATGAGACGACCTAACAGGGGCGCGCCATCGAACAACGCGATGCAACTGACGAGGGGAGCTTCTGAGGCGTCCGGCCTTCGCCGGCCGCATCAGTCCCTAGTGCTACTCGCAGCTGATCGCGAGCGCTAGACAGCCCAAACCGCCGGTTGCGCGTCGGTATCCCCTGGGATACAGTAGAGTATGCTCGAAATCCGGGAGACGTCTGCCTATGCCGACTGGTTTGCCGCCCTGCGCGACCGGGTAGCCAAAGCTCGCATCGACATTCGGATCAGACGGCTGTCACTGAACAACCCAGGCGATGTTCGACCCGTTGGCGATGGCGTCTCTGAACTCCGAATCCATTACGGCCCGGGCTATCGGGTCTATTTCATCAAGCAAGGAGAGACAGTTGTCATCCTTCTTGCTGGAGGGAGTAAAAGCACTCAGCAGGCAGATATTAGACAAGCCAAAGACCTTGCTCGCATTCTTTAGAGGATCTCAATGACAAAAACAACAACAACCATCTGGGATCCAGCCGCACACCTCGCCACCATCGAGGATGTTGCTGCTTACCTTGAAGCTGCTCTTCACGATGGTGACCCTCAGCTTATTGCCGCTGCACTAGGAGATATTGCCAGGGCCAAAGGAATGGGCCAGATTGCACGTGAGGCTGGCCTAGGCAGGGAAAGTCTGTATAAGTCCTTATCCTCTTCAGGTAATCCAGAACTGGCAACCGTACTGAAGGTGATCTCTGCGCTGGGTTTGCAACTGCATGTCAGCGCTACTGACCAGGCGAAGATGGCTGTCTAACCGGCCCCTCGAGTGGAGAGGCCACCACAAACTCTCAGCTGCACAAGCAGAGGCGCCTTGCCTGCCACTCGGGAGCAGCGTTAGCCCACATTGGCGAGACCATGCAGAACCCTGGAGCATGGACTAGGCAGAATTCCAGCCTGAGGGCCATAAAGCCGCTGCCTGAATTCCCCTAACCCCCCACCACCCTCACATCCGCTCCAAGCTCGGAATCCCCAGCAGCCCCAGCCCCAGCTTGAGGGTGTCGGCGCTAAGGCGGCAGAGGGCCAGGCGGGAGCGGCGGGCGGGACCGTCGGCCTTGAGCACGGGCACCTGGTCGTAGAAGCGGTTGAACACCTGGCTGAGTTCGAACAGGTAGCTGCACAGCCGGTTGGGCAACAACTCTTCCTCCACCTCGGCGATCACCGCATCGAACTGGAGCAGCTGGCGCACCAGGGCCCACTCCTGGGGTTCGCTGAATTGCAGCTCGGCGGTGTCATCAGCGCCGCCGGAGTCCAGGTCACCGCCCTTGCGGGCGATGCCGGCGATGCGCACCACCGCATAGAGCAGGTAGGGGGCCGTGTTGCCACTGAGGGCCAGCATGCGATCGAAGCTGAACTGGTAATTAGTGATCCGGTTCTGGCTGAGGTCGGCGTATTTCACCGCCGCCAGGCCCACGGTGGTGGCCACGTGGGCAATGAAGGCGTCGTCCTCGCTGCGCTCTTCTTCCTGGAGGCGACGGCGCAGGTCGGCTTCGGCCCGCTCCACGGCCTCATCGAGCAGGTCCTTGAGGCGCACGGTGTCGCCGGAGCGGGTCTTGAGCTTCTTGCCGTCCTCCCCCTGCACCAGCCCGAAGGGCACGTGCTCGAGCCGACCATCCGCGGGGATCCAGCCGGCCCGCCGCGCCACCTGGAACACGCCGGTGAAGTGGTTGGCCTGGCCGGCATCGGTCACGTAGATCACCCGGCGGGCGCCATCGCCCCCGGGGGCCGCAGCAAAGCGATAACGAATCGCCGCCAAATCGGTGGTGGCGTAGTTGAAGCCGCCATCGCTCTTCTGCACGATCACCGGCAGGGGCTTGCCGTCCTTGCCCTGCAGGCCCTCGAGAAACACACAGCCGGCGCCGTCATCCACCACCAGCAGGCCGGCGGCCTCCAGGTCGGCCACCACCGCTTCGAGGTAGGGGTTGTAGAAGGATTCGCCCCGTTCGCTCAAACGAATATCGAGCCGGTCGTAGAGAAGCTGGAATTCCCGGCGCGATTGGTCGCAGAGCAGGGTCCAGGCCTTGCGGCTGATCGGATCGCCGCCCTGGAGCTTCACCACCTCTTCTCTTGAGGTGGTTTGGAAGGCCTCGTCGCTATCGAAGCGCTGCTTGGCCTGGCGATAGAAGGTCACCAGATCGCCCAGGTCCACCGCATCGGCGGTGTCGAGGGCCTCGGGCGCCACCTGCTTGAGGTGGGTGATCAGCATGCCGAACTGGGTGCCCCAATCACCCACGTGGTTGAGGCGCAGCACCGGCTGGCCGCGGAACTCCAGCACCCGCGCCAGGGAGTCGCCAATGATCGTGGAGCGCAGGTGCCCCACATGCATCTCCTTGGCGATGTTGGGGCTGGAGAAATCCACAATCACCGGCGCCACGGCCGGCTCGCCCGGGGCCTGGCCGGCGGCGGGAAGGGACGCGGCCACGCTCGGAACCCCCAGGCGCGGATCCCCCAGACGCCGTTGCACTTCGGCAGCCAAGCGCTCGGGCCGCAGGGTGAGGTTGATGAACCCGGGTCCGGCGATCTGGGGGGCTTCAAATTCCGCCGAGAAGGCCGGATCAGCGGCCAGTTCGGCCACAATCGCCTCGGCGATTTTGCGGGGCGGCTGGCCCAGGGGCTTGGCCAGGGCCAGGGCGCCATTGGCCTGGAAATCGCCGAATTCGGGCTTGCTGGCGGGCCCCAGGGCCGGATCGAGGGGCTTGCCGCTGGCCTCGGCCGCCGCCGCCGCCTCGGGGAAGGCCCGCCCGGTGGCGGCGCGCAGCTGGCCTTCAAGGGCGCGGAGAACGGTCAGCATGGACGGCGGTGAACCGCGGCAGAGCGGCAGGCAATCCCTCGATCATCCCTCCCCGGCCAACGGCTGGGCCTCAAGCCTCGAACCGCATGCTCAGATCCAGCCAGCTGCTGCGGGTCACCGGGGCACTGGTGGAGATCAGGTCGATGCCGGTGGCGGCGTAGGCGGCCAGCTGCTCGGGCTGCACCCCGGAAGCCTCCAGCACCACCGCCGAGCCGCGGGCGGCGGCCAGGGCCCGCAGGCGCGGCACCAGCTCGGCCAGGGCAGCGGGGCTGAATTCATCCAGCAACACGCCATCGGCCCCGGCCTCGATCGCCGCCCCGGCCTCGGCCGCCGTTTCCGCCTCCACGATCAGCCGCGCCGGCCAGGGGGCCCCAGAGCGCACCGCGGCCACGGCCGCCTCGACCCCCCCGGCCCAGGCCAGGTGGTTTTCCTTGAGCATGGCCGCGTCATCGAGGCCGAGGCGATGGTTAAGGCCGCCGCCGCAGCGCACCGCGTATTTCTGCAGCAGCCGCAGCCCCGGCGTGGTCTTGCGGGTGTCGGCCAGGCCCACGCCCGTGCCCGCCAACTGGGCCACAAGCGTGGCGGTGGCGGTGGCGACGCCGGAGAGGCCCATGGCCAGGTTCAAGGCGGTGCGTTCGCCCGCCACCAGGGCCGTCGCCGCCCCGCCGAGCTCCAGCAGGCGCTGGCCCGGCTGCACCCGCTCGCCCTCGGCCACCAGCAACCGCACCTGCACCTGCCGATCGAGCAGCCGAAACAACGGCTCCACCAGCACGCCCCCACAAAAGACACCGGCCTGCTTGGCAATCCAGTGGGCGCGGGCCTGGCGGCCGGTCAGGGCCGGGGCCGTGAGGTCGCCGCGTCCCAGGTCTTCGGCCAGCCAGGCGGCGAGCTGGGCCTCCAGCGCTGGGGTGATCGACAGCAGGGGGGAGGGCACCGCAGAGCAACCAGGGACTAGGGCAGTGTCGCCGCAGCTGGGGTGGCCTGAACCAGCCCAACAATCCAAACCCTATCGCATGGCGTTAGTATTGATGCATGGTCCGATCGTTCCGCTGTGCGGACACCCAAGCCCTCGCTAGCGGAGAGCGCGTCAAGCGGTTTGTCGCCATCGAGAGGGTGGCCCGCCGCAAGCTTTTACAGCTTGCTGTCGCCACCAGGCTTGAGGATCTGCGGGTCCCCCCGGGAAACCGCCTCGAAGCCCTGAAAGGGGATCGGGCCGACCAGCACAGCATCCGCATCAATGACCAATGGCGCCTTTGCTTCCTGTGGAGCGATGCCGGCGCCGAGGCAGTGGAGATTGTTGATTACCACTAACTGACCCCTTACTGACCACTACTTCACCACTGAATTCAACGCACTGCGTCGAGGGCACCATGGTCCACTTACCACCAATTACTCCTGGCGAACTGCTCCGCGAAGAGTTCCTAGATCCGATGGGGATTACGCCTTA
>NSII01000207.1 GCA_002737305.1 Synechococcus sp. Baikal-G1 | reverse complement strand
TTTGCGGGCCTCAAAGCGATCGAGGCCGGCGAAGCGACCCGCCGCGGCATTCATGCTGCCGTCCTTGGCCATCACCGTGATCTGGGGCAGGCCGTGGCGCTGGCCGATGGCGAAGTCGTTGGGGTCGTGGGCGGGGGTCACCTTGACGCAGCCGGTGCCGAAGGCCGGATCCACGTGCCCATCGGCCACGATCGGGATCAGGCGCCCCACCAGGGGCAGGGTGAGGGTCTGGCCCACCAGGGCGGCGTAGCGCTCGTCGCTGGGGTTCACGGCCACACCCGTGTCGCCGAGCAGGGTTTCCGGACGGGTGGTGGCCACCACCAGGTGGCCCGAGCCATCGCTGAGCGGATAGCGGAAGTACCAAAGGTGGCCCTCCAGCTCCCTCATCTCCACCTCCAGGTCGCTCACGGCCGATCCCGAGGCGGGGCACCAATTCACCAGGTATTCGCCCCGGTAGATCAGGCCCTGCTCGTGCAGGCGCAGAAACGCCTCCACCACCGCCTTGTTGAGGCCGGGATCGAGGGTGAAGCGCTCCCGCTGCCAGTCGACTGAATAGCCGAGCCGCCGCAGCTGGCCAACGATCGTGCCACCGCTTTCGGCCTTCCAGGCCCAGGCCCGTTCAAAAAAGGCCTCACGGCCCAGGTCGTCCCTATGGAGGCCCTCGGCCTTGAGCTGGCGCTCCAGGATCGTTTGCACCGCGATCGAGGCGTGGTCGGTGCCGGGCAGGCAGAGCACGTTCTTGCCGCGCAGGCGCTGGAAGCGCACGATCGTGTCGATCAGGGCCGTGTTGAAGGCATGGCCCATGTGCAGGCTGCCGGTGACATTCGGCGGCGGAATCACAACCGAGAAGGGCTCCCCCGGCGCCTGCGGATCGGGATGGAAGGCGCCCGCCCGTTCCCAGGCCTGCTGCCAGCGGCTCTCGGTGCCGGCCGGGTCGTAGGTCTTGGGCAGGGCCGCTTCAGGGGCTGGGGCAGACAGCTCGGTCACGGCGAATCGGGTGGGGCTAGTGGTCCCATGGTCTCAAAGGGGCCGGGGCCACGCCGGCAGCCCCGGATCAGCCCAAGCACCCCCAGCCCTCAGCCCGCCGCCAGCCGGCCCACGTAGTCCGGCAGCGTGCCGGCGTTGATCCAGCCGGTGGCGATCGTTTTGCCGTGCTGGTGGCTGACCCGGCCGCGGTGGATGTGGGAGAGGCCCGCCGGGAAGAGCAGCAGCTTGCCCCGTTCGGCCGGTTCGTGGTGGTCCTGCCAGTGGAACTCGGTGCCGCCCTCGGGCAGGTCATTGCAGTAAAGGATCCAGGCCAGCACCCGCCGCACCGGTTCGGTGGCCTCCTCGCTGGTGGTCCAATCGCAGTGCCAGCTCTTGAAGCCCTCGCCCGGGGCATAGCGCTGCAGGTTGAAAATCGGCAGCACGAACAGGCTGCGCTCGGGGCAGCACTGGCGCAGCAGGGGCAGCTCCTGCAGGTAGCGCTCCAGGGCGGCCGTGACGCCGCGGCAGATCACATCGGCCAGGGCGTAGGCCTCCGGGTCGGAGCGGTCGATCGCCACCAGGCTGATGTCCGTGGACACCTTGTCGGGTACCCGGCCGGCCCCACTTGGGCCCCCAGCGGCGCCATCCGCGGTCCCGTCACTGGACCCGTCGTCGGCGCTGCCAAAGGAGACGCCGGAGCTGTGCAGGTCGGTTCGGCGATCGAAGAAGGCCAGCACCCCATCGGCGAGGGCCTCGTAGCCCGGGTTGCGGTAGGCACGGATCAGCTGCACGGCTAGCTCCAGGGCACGGAGACCAGCGCCTCCAAACTCTGCCAGCGGCCCTGCTCGGCAACCAGCTGCTGGCTGAGGCCGACCCGCTCCAGGGCTGCCGCCACCCGGTCGAAGGCGAGGTCAGCGGCCCCATCGGCACCAATGGCAGGCCCCAGGGGCCAGACCAACACCTGCTGCTCGGCCGGATCGGCCAGGATCATCAAGTTGAGGTCCTCCAGCTGCCGCTCGAAGAACTGGCGGCGCAGGCGGGCCATCTGGCTCGGGCCGATGGCGGCGGCGAAGGCCTCCAGGCTGGTGGTATCGGTGCCGCAGCCGCAGTTGAGGGCTAGCCAGATCAACAGCTTGGCCCAGCTTTCGCGGCTCCAGAGGGGCTGGAAACTCTGGCGTTGCTGGCGCACAAGCTCGGCCAGGGCGAAATCCACCAGGGTCGCCTGCAGGGCCAGGGCGCTGGGGCGCTCGATCCCGGGGCTGGCCTGGCCGAGCTCGGGATCTAGGTGGGGAGTGTCGCTCATGCCTGCCATCCTCCCCGCCCCCACGGCAAACTGCAGGGGCATGCGCCTTACAGCCCCATGGCCCTGGACTTCAACGATCCTGAGCTGGAATTTTCCGATCTGGTTTACGCCTACCAAAGCTGGGTGATGGCGGTGATCAACGACGAGAAGCTCGAGGGCGAAGAAACCCTGCTGAGCGAGGAGATCGCCGAGGACGCCCTCAATGCGATGCGCTTCCTGCCCGGCGAAGTGACCTCCGCGATCGAAACCAGCCTGGCCCGTGTCTACGACGTCGATCCGGAGGAACTGGCTTCGCTGTTGTTCCCGGAGGACTGAGTCGCCCCAGGCCAGTCCACCCCTTCCCACCAGCGCAGCGAATCAATCCCATGGCCTGGAGCGAAGCCGACATCCCCGACCAGAGCGGCCGCATCGCCCTGGTCACCGGAGCCAACAGTGGCCTGGGCCTGGAAACGGCCCGGGCCCTGGCCCAAGGGGGCGCCACCGTGCTGCTGGCCTGCCGCCAGCGCAGCCGGGGCGAAGCGGTTCGTCAGCAGCTACTGCCCCTGGCCCGGGCGGGCCTGGAAGTGATCGATCTGGATCTGGCTGACCTGGCCAGCGTCGCCGCGGCGGCCAGCCAGGTGCAACGGGAATTCGGCCGCCTCGATCTGCTGATCAACAACGCCGGCGTCATGGCGCCGCCTCGGCGCCTGTCCCGCGACGGCCATGAGCTGCAGTTCGCCGTTAACCACCTGGGCCACTTCGCCCTCACCACCGCCCTGCTACCCCTGCTCAAGCAGCAGAGCGGCGCCCGGGTTGTGACCGTGAGTTCGGGGGCCCACTACTTCGGCCGCATCGCTTTTGACGACCTGCAGGGGGAGCGCCGCTACGACCCCTGGACCGCCTACAGCCAAAGCAAATTGGCCAACGTGATGATGGCCCTCCAGTTGCAAGAGCAGCTGGTCGCCGCAGGCAGTTCCACCCTGTCGATCGCCGCCCACCCGGGCCTGGCCCGCACCAACCTGCAACCCAGCTCGGTGGCGGCCAAGGGCTCCTGGATCGAGGGGCTGGCCTACCGACTGCTGGATCCCCTGTTCCAGAGCGCCGCCATGGGGGCCCTCCCCCAGCTCCATGCCGCCGTAGCGCCGGACGCCCGCGGTGGAGCGCTGTATGGCCCCGATGGCCTGGCCAACCTGGGCGGCTGGCCCGTGGCCTGCAAGGTCGCGGCGGCGGCCCTCGATGGCAGCCAGCGGCGCCGGCTCTGGCAGGCCAGTGAAGAACTGTGCGGGTTCTCTTCAACAACGACCAGCTCCTGAGCAGGGCCAGCTAATGTGCAGAGATCTGGCAGAAGCCGGCGGGTTCGATGCTCGCCATCGCCAGAACCAGCACCGTGCCAAGCCCCGAGCTTCCTGGGGCCAGCAACAAGGTCCATGCCAGGCATTCCCGTGTGATTTCCCCTTGCGGGAAGGAATGCCACCCGGTGCGAAATCCATACCGACCATCTGTTTGTTTTCCATGACCAGCACCCTTTCCGCCCTTCGGCGCGCGATCGGATCCAGCCGCCCAGCCAGCACCACGCCCCAGCCCCGTCCCTTCCCCAGCGCCCCAGCCGCCGCTCCCACCTGGGAGGACCTCCTGGGCCGCCGCTGAGGCCCTAATCCAGGCGAGCCATCTGCAACCAGCAGCCTCCTGGGGCCAGCTTTTCAACAATCAGGGCAGCGTTGCGACTGTTCACCTGGAGGTGGGCGAAGGCCAGGGCGTCATTCAGGCAGCCAAAGCGCGGCCCGCCCACCTCATCAGGAACACTGCGCTCGTGGCGATCGGCAAAGCGCACCCGATAGGGGCCCCCATCGGTACTGGAATCCTGCATGGCTGCAGTCTGGCCGCGCCTCGAAACGATTGGTTGCAAGCTCAAGCCTTTATTCCAATCAGGCTCCCCAAACAGGGCGCCGGCATCGGACAGCCAGGCCTTGCAACGGCGGATCGCCAGCAGCCAAGACCAGGGAACCCTGGGGCAACAAGGGCACTCGCACAAAAAAACCACCCCAGCAGCCAGCTCACCCGCAGGGAGATGGCGAAGGGATGGTGAATCACCTGGCTTGAAGGCCAGGGGGACTGGGCCCGGGAGCCTGGCGGAACCAGGCAGCCCTGGTCCAGGGTGAAGCTCAAATGGGACGGGCGGGCATCACCAGAGGAATCAGCGGATTCCCCTGGCCATGACTCCAGCCCCCTTAAACGACTAGCTCAGCAACTGGGCGAGGGCTCAGTAGCGGCTGCGGCCACCGCCGCCGCCGCCGTAGCCACCACCACCACCAGCGCCGCCGCCGCCGTAGCCGCCGCCGCTTCCGCCGCCGCCGCCGTAGCCGCCACCACGGGCACCGCCGCCGCCGCCGCCGCCACCGCGGGGCTCAGCCTTGTTGACCCGGATCATGCGACCCATCCACTCGACATCCTGGAGTTCGTCGATGGCCTTGGTTTCCTCGGCATCAGTGGAAAGCTCAACAAAGGCGAAACCGCGCTTGCGACCCGTGTCCCGATCGAGGGGCAAGCTGCACTGCTTCAGCTGCCCATACTGGGAGAACAGGCCCTGGAGGTCTTCCACTTCGGCATCGAAGGAAAGATTACCCACGTAAATTGTCATGAACGGAAAACGATATGAACCGATCCTTCGACAGCCCTCAGGAAGTGATGAGCTCGCTCAAGAGAAATCTTAGAATCCCTACCACCTTACAGCCCGCCAGCGGGGTTGGGTGTGCTCCCTAGGGCTCCACAGCGGTGCAGACCGGGTGAACCCGGGCCCGGAAACGGATTCCGCCGGCCAGAGGCAAGCAAAAACCAGGCTGGCTCTAGCCTTTACAGGACAACTGGGCCCCTGGGCGGATTCCCGCCGCAGCACCATTGCCGCAGCCTGCCGGCATCCCAGCGGCCGGGCCTGCGTTACAAGCGTCCCGGGGCCTGGCTGGTGGCTGGGGCCAGCGGGCCCTAGCCAGGCAGCACCGCTACCGCCAAGGCGGACCCCAACATTCTGTTGCGAAGGCCCAGAAACCGCCAAAAACGTCCAGAATCGATGCCTAGATTCAGGAGAAATAAAACCAAATCATGGAGATTCGTGCCCA
>NSII01000206.1 GCA_002737305.1 Synechococcus sp. Baikal-G1 | reverse complement strand
CCGCGCCGCTGAGGACCCCGAGTTCGAAACCTTCTACACGAAGAACATTCTTCTCAATGAAGGTCTGCGTGCCTGGATGGCACCGGCCGACCAGCCGCACGAAAACTTCGTCTTCCCTGAAGAGGTTCTGCCCCGTGGTAACGCTCTCTAATCCCTCCCTAGTGGCTGTCGGGGGCAAGGACCTCGACTCCACCGGCTACGCCTGGTGGTCTGGCAACGCCCGCCTGATCAACCTCTCCGGCCGCCTGCTTGGCGCCCACGTGGCCCACGCTGGCCTGATGGTCTTCTGGGCCGGCGCCATGATGCTGTTTGAGGTGAGCCACTTCACCTTCGACAAGCCGATGTACGAACAGGGGCTGATCCTGTTTCCGCACGTGGCCACCCTCGGCTACGGCGTCGGTCCCGGTGGTGAAGTCACCAGCCTCTACCCCTTCTTTGTGGTTGGGGTGCTGCACCTGATCAGCTCTGCCGTTCTCGGCTTGGGCGGTCTCTATCACGCCCTGCGTGGTCCTGAGATTCTGGAGAACTATTCCGCTTTCTTCTCGCAAGATTGGCGTGATAAAAACCAGATGACCAACATCATTGGCTATCACCTGATCCTTCTTGGCGTGGGTGCCCTGCTGCTGGTCTTCAAGGCCATGTTCTTCGGAGGTGTCTATGACACCTGGGCCCCAGGTGGCGGCGACGTGCGCCTCATCACCAACCCAACCCTCAGCCCCGGCGTGGTGTTTGGCTATCTGACCCGCGCCCCCTTCGGCGGTGAGGGCTGGATCATCGGTGTGGACTCGATGGAAGACATCATCGGTGGCCACATCTGGCTTGGCCTGATCTGCATCTTCGGTGGCATCTGGCACGTGATCACCAAGCCCTTCGGCTGGGTGCGTCGCGCCTTCATCTGGAACGGTGAGGCCTACCTGAGCTACAGCCTGGGCGCCTTGAGCTTCATGAGCTTCATTGCCTCTGGCTACATCTGGTTCAACAACACCGCCTACCCCTCCGAGTTCTACGGCCCCACCAACGCCGAGTCCTCCCAGGCCCAGAGCTTCACCTTCCTGGTGCGTGACCAACGCATGGGCGCCAACATCGGTTCGGCCATGGGCCCCACGGGCCTGGGCAAGTACCTGATGCGCTCCCCCACCGGTGAGATCATCTTCGGTGGTGAAACCATGCGCTTCTGGGACTTCCGCGGTCCCTGGCTGGAGCCCCTGCGTGGCCCCAACGGCCTGAGCCTCGACAAGCTCCAGAACGACATTCAGCCCTGGCAAGTGCGCCGGGCCGCTGAATACATGACCCACGCTCCGAATGCTTCCCTCAATTCCGTGGGCGGCATCATCACCGAGCCCAACTCGGTGAACTTCGTCAACATCCGTCAGTGGCTCGCTTCCACTCAGTTCGTGTTGGCGTTCTTCTTCCTGGTCGGTCACCTCTGGCATGCGGGCCGCGCCCGCGCCGCAGCCGCCGGCTTCGAAAAAGGCATCGACCGCAAGGCCGAGCCCACCTTGGCCATGCCTGACCTGGATTGAGTTCGGGGCTCCGTTCCCTGGATCAATCCAACCCCTGCCCCCGCCGCAAGCGGGGGCTTTTTCATGGTCAGGCCCCAGGGCAGGCCAGCAGCAAAGCCCCAAGAACGAGGCCCTTAGCCCCTGCTCCTCGGAAAGGCTCACCTGGGCAGGGCGCGCCTTGGCATCGATCAAGCCGCCAGCCAACGGCGCAGCAGGGGCAGGCTCAGGCCGATCACATTGCTAAAGCAACCCTCGATCCGTTCCACCACCTGGCCACCGATGCCTTCGAGGGCAAAACCACCGGCGCATTGCAAGGGTTCCCCCGTGGCCACATAGGCCTCGATCTCGCTGGCGGTGAGGGCCGCAAACTGCACCCGGGTGGTGACCGTTTCCAGCTGGATCGCCCCTGGTTGGGAAAGCCTGGTACCAACCCCAGGCCAGGGCGACTGCACCAGGCAATGGCCCGTATGCAGCTCGCCCCACCCTCCAGCCATGCGCTGCCAGCGGCGGATGGCCTCCTGGGGATCGGCTGGCTTGCCAAAGACCTCACCGGCAAACACCAGCAGGGAATCGCAGCCGAGCACGGCCTGGCCCGCGTCTGGCTCGAGCGACTCCACCACCGCCTGGGCCTTGGCCCGGGCCAGCAACCGCACCAGCTCGCTGGGATCAGCCGCGGTGATAGCCCCCTCATCAACGCCACTGACCTGGACCCGATGGGGAATGGCCGCCTGCTGCAGCAACCGGCGCCGGGCTGGGGAGGCGGAAGCGAGTACCAACATGGCGCCAGGCGGATCAAGGACTCCAGCCTGGTGCAGGACCCCTCGCCAGCCGCAATCGGGACCTCCAGGCCAGAGAATGGCCCTGAAGGCGAGCAGGCGGCGTGGGCGAGGACGGCATCGGATCGACAACCCCGCGGGCGCTCCATCGGGGCCGACTGGCCCTGCGCTGCCTGCCGTTTCGCCAGGCCTTTTACAAGCACCTTGAATCCCGGGCCCTGGGCAGCAACGACCTGGCCAGGGCCCCAGCGGCCGCCGGCTGGTGCTCGAGCCCCGTGGGCGCCAACGAGGCGGAGGGCCATTTGATCTGGTTGATCCAGCTGGGGGTGTTGCGGCGGGAGGTGGATGGCCAGGGGCTGACCGAGCGGGTGCGGCTCACCCCCCTGGGCCGGCAGGTGCTGGAGCCCTGGACCGCCGAGATCCCGCGGGCCAACCCCGGCCAGCGGCTCTGGGGCTGGTTGCAACGCCACCGGCCCCGACTCTGATGGCCAGCAGCCCTCCCTCCCCAAGGCCCTTGATGGTGCTTGGCACCTCCAGTGGGGCCGGCAAGTCGCTGATGACCGCTGCCCTCTGCCGGGTGCTGCGTCGCCGCGGCGAAACGCCCCTGCCCTTCAAGGGCCAGAACATGAGCACCAACGCCTGGGTGGATCAGGGGGGCGGCGAAATGGCCTATTCCCAGGCCCTGCAGGCCTGGGCCGCTGGCCTGGAGCCCAACTGCACCATGAATCCGGTGCTGCTCAAACCCCAGGGCGACAGCACCAGCGAGTTGATTCACCTGGGCCAATCGGTGGGCACGGCCCGGGCCGAGCACTACTACCGCGACTGGTTTAAGCCCGGCTGGGCGGCGATTCGCACTGGCCTCGAAAGCCTGCAGCAGGCCCATCCGGGCGGACGGTTGGTGCTCGAGGGGGCCGGCAGCCCGGTGGAAGTGAACCTGCAATCTCGAGATCTCACCAACCTGCGGCTGGCCCAGTACCTGCGGGCCCACTGCCTACTGGTGGCCGATATCGAGCGGGGCGGGGTGTTCGCCCAGCTCGTAGGCACCCTGGACCTGCTAAGGCCGGTGGAACGGCCCCTAATCCGCGGGCTCCTGATCAATCGCTTCCGCGGCCGCCGCGAACTCTTTGATTCCGGGCGCACCTGGCTGGAGCAGCACACCGGTGTGCCGGTGCTCGGGGTGATGCCCTGGCTCGATGAGCTCTTCCCCCCGGAAGACTCCCTCGACCTACTGGAACGCCGCGGCCGCAAGGCGGACGCCGAGCTGGAGATCGCCGTGCTGCGCCTGCCCTCGCTCAGCAATTTCTCCGATCTCGACCCCCTGGAGGCCGAACCAAGCGTGCAGATGCGCTGGCTCCAGGCCGGCCAACCCCTGGGCCAGCCCGATGCGGTGATCGTGCCGGGGAGTAAGCAAACCCTGCGGGATCTGGCCGCGCTCCAGGCCAGTGGCCTGGGGGAGGAGCTGGTCCGTTACGGCGTCAGCGGCGGCCAGCTGTTCGGCATCTGCGGCGGCCTGCAGATGCTGGGCGCATCCCTACACGACCCCCAGGGCCTGGAAGGGGGCAGGTCCGGCCAAGCCAGGGGCCTGGGGTTGCTGCCCCTGGAGACGGTGTTTACGGACACCAAGGCCCTCACCCAGCGCCGCAGCTTGGCCCTCTGGCCGGCAGGGGAGCCATCCCTAGAACTCGAGGGCTTTGAGTTGCATCGGGGCCACAGCCAGCTCCAAGACCCGGACGCCCGGGAAGCCTGCCAGCCCATCGCCGCCGCCGTCGATCTGGGCTGGTGGCAGCCCTTGGGCGACCAGGGCGGCCTGGTGGCCGGCACCTACCTGCATGGGGTGTTTGAAAGTGGGGCCTGGCGCCGCCGCTGGCTCAATGGCCTGCGGCAACGCAAGGGATTGGCTCCCCTACCGGAAACGGTGCCCCACCACAGCCAGCAACGGGAGGCCCTGCTCGATCGGCTCGCCGATGCGTTTGAAGCCCATGTGAACCTGGAGCCGCTGCTGCGATGACGGGGATGGGGTCCCTGGGACCGGTGACGATCCACTGGCCCGACGGCCAGATCAGTACGGCCCTCCCCGGTCAGGACTGGCTAGGGGCGGCAGCGGCCGCAGGCTTGGCCATCCCCACCGGCTGCCTGGGGGGCAGCTGCGGCGCCTGCGAAATCGAGGTCAACGGCGAGATCCAACGGGCCTGCATCGCCCAAGTGCCCCCCAGCCCCGCAGGACCCCTGAGCGTGGCCTGGGCCAGTGATCCTTACTGGTAAATCAAGGCTGCCAACTAGGCAGGAGAGGGGTCCTTTTGAATCAGACCCCCACCGAGGAGCACTTCACCCGCATAGAACACGGCCGCCTGGCCCGGGGTGATCGAGAACTGCTCCTCGGCAAACTCCAGCCGACAACGGTGGGGCCGACCCGCCCGCTGGTCGGCCTCCGTGGCGGGCAGGGGGACCAGGGTGGCTGGCTCAGGGCCGCTGCGATAGCGAACCTGCACCTCCACGGCGATCGGCGCCTCGGGCGGGGCCATGGACAGCCAGTTGACGGCGCCAACGAGGGCGCCGCGGCGGGCAGCCTCGGACCGGGGAGCCACCACCACCTGGTTCATGGCGCCATCAATGCGCACCACATGCAACGGTTCGCTCCAGGCCACGCCAAGGCCGCGGCGCTGGCCAATCGTGAAGTGCTCGATGCCGTCGTGTTCGCCCAGCACCCGTCCGTCGCTGAAGACGATCTGGCCAGGACGGGGCGGCAGATAGGCATCCAGGAAGGCCTTCATGGAGCCGTGGTGATCGGCCAGGCAGAGGTCCTGGCTTTCCGGTTTCTCCGCGGTGCGCAGCCCGTGGCGGGCAGCCTCCAACCGGGTGTCAGCCTTAGTGAGCTCGCCCAAGGGAAACACCAGCCGCCCCAGGATCTCCTGGGGTAGGTCGTAGAGGAAATAGCTCTGGTCCTTGCGTTGATCGAGGCCGCGCAGCAACTGGTGGCGGCCCTTGCCGTCGCCCGGCACGGGCAGGGGATCGGCCGCCTCCCTAGGGCGGACCCGGGCGTAGTGGCCGGTGGCGATGCGGCCCATCCCCCGCTCCGCGGCCGCCCAGGCCAGCATCGGCCCAAATTTCACCTCCCGGTTGCAACGGGAGCAGGGCAGCGGGGTCACCCCGGCGCCATAGCCCTCCACCAGAAACTCGACAATCTGGGTTTGGAACGTGGCCCGGGAATCGACCACATGGTGGGGAACCCCCAGCTGGTCGCAGATGGCGGCCGCATCCACCAGCCCCTCGGCGCAGCAAGCCCCCTTGCCACTCATTAACCAGAGGGTGAGACCCTCCACCTGCCAACCGGCCTCCACCAGCAAGGCCGCCGTCAGGGAACTGTCCACCCCACCCGAGAGTCCCACCGCCACCCGCTGCTCGCCAGGCCAAGCCCGCAGCCGCTCAATCGCCGC
>NSII01000205.1 GCA_002737305.1 Synechococcus sp. Baikal-G1 | reverse complement strand
CTCACCTGGATCGGCACCCGGTTGCTGAGCCGCTCTGCGATCGTGCACATCGATGGTCCCCTCTCGGTGGGGGGAGCTTTTCAGCTGGATGAAGTGGCCCATCTGGCCGCCGCCGCTGGCCTGGCGGGCGTGCAGATCAGCCGATTTTGGCCCGAGCGTTTCCTGCTCTCCTGGAGCCGAAATGCCCCCAGCCCCTGAGCTCCTGCCACTATCACCGCCATTGCCGATCGCGTCCGACTGGGATGTGGTTGTGGTCGGTGCTGGATTGGCTGGCGCCTTGGCGGCCCATGGCCTCGCCCGTCGCGGCGTGCGGGTGGTGCTGGTGGAGCAGCGGGTTTTTCCGCGTTGGAAAGTCTGTGGGGCCTGCCTCAGCCCCCAGGCCCTGGCAGCCCTTGAAGCCGCCGGCCTTGCGGGGCTGGTGGTGGCTCAGGGCGGTCTGGCCCTGGGGTCGCTGCAGCTGGGGGTGGCTGGTTTGGTGAGCCGGATCGCCCTGGGCCCTGGTCAGGTGCTGTCCCGGGCCCGCTTGGATCAGGCGCTGCTGGAAGCGGCTGAGGCTGCGGGTGCCACGGTCCTGACGGGCACCCGGGCCGTCCTGGGCGCCGCCACCGCTGGCCTAGCCCCCCATCGGCAGGTGGTGCTGCAAAACGGCACCGCCCGAAGGATTGTCCGCGCCAAGGTGGTGTTAATCGCGGCGGGCCTCACCCACCGCTGCCTCGATGGTGAGGCGGAGATCACCAGCAGCATTGATCCGCTTAGCCGGGTAGGAGCTGGTTGTGTGCTGCCCGCCGAAATTGACGGGCCTCCGCTAGGAGTGCTGCAGATGGCCGTGGGCCGGGGCGGCTATGGGGGATTGGTTCGGGTGGAAGGGGGCCAGATCAACCTGGCCTGCGCATTCGATCCGTCCTTGCTGCGTTCCAGCGGCGGTGCGGCCGGGGCCTGCCAGGCGATCCTCACGGAAGCGGGCTTTGCCTCTCCGCCCGGCCTGGATGGGGCGGCCTGGCAGCTCACCGCAGCCCTGAGCCGCCGCACCAGCCCCTTAGCGGGCCACAGGCTGCTGCTGCTGGGTGATGCCGCCGGCTACGTGGAGCCCTTCACCGGCGAAGGCATGGGCTGGGCCCTGACCTCCTCCTTGGCGGCCCTGCCCCTGGTGATGCGCGGACTGGAGCATTGGGATGGCGCCATCGAGGCGGATTGGCGGCGCCGTCACCACCGCTGGGTGAGCCAGCGCCAGGGTTTCTGCCGAACGCTCGCTTTGATTTTGCGGAACCCTCGCGCCACCTGGGGACTTTCCAGGCTGGCTGCAACCTTCCCCTCGATCACCAGTTCCATCATTGGGCGTGTGCAGCGGCCCAGCTTGCCCTGCTTGACGGACTGACCAACCATGCCCTTGTCCGTGATTGGTCTTGGCACCGCGGTGCCCCAGGGGCGGCTCAGCCAGGCAGAGGCCTTGGCCCTTGCACCCCAGATGGCCACTGCCAGCCCCCGCCAACAGCGCCTGCTCGAGCGCATTTACCAGCGCTCAGGGGTGAACTACCGCCACTGCATTCCCCCTTCGGTTTCCCCCAACCCCAGCACGGCTGAGCGCATGCGGCGCTACCAGCCGGCGGCCCTGGATCTGGCCCAACGCGCTTCCCGCCTGGCTCTCGATGATGCCGGCATCGAGGCCAGCGCGATCACCCACCTGATCACCGTGTCCTGCACGGGCTTCGGCGCGCCGGGATTCGACCTGGCCCTGATCGCCAGCCTGCCCTTATCGATGGATGTGGCCCGCACCCATGTGGGCTTCATGGGCTGCCATGGGGCCTTCAACGGCCTGCGGGTGGCGCGGGCGTTTGTGGAGGCCGATCCCAGGGCCTGCGTGCTGCTGTGTGCGGTGGAGCTGTGCAGCCTGCACCTGCAGGCGGGCTGGAACCCCGACCACATCGTGGCCAATGCCCTCTTTGCCGATGGCGCTGGTGCTGTGGTCGCGGTGGGTTGCGAGGTGGCTCGTGAGCACGGTGGTGGCAGCACAAGTAAAAGAAGCGGCCTGCAGCTCATCGCCTCAGCATCGACGGTGCTCCCCGGCAGCGAAGAGCTAATGGGCTGGACCATTGGAGACCATGGTTTTTCGATGGTCCTTTCGTCCCAGGTGCCCAGCCGCATCGCC
Source organism: Synechococcus sp. Baikal-G1 (assembly GCA_002737305.1). GTDB lineage: Bacteria > Cyanobacteriota > Cyanobacteriia > PCC-6307 > Cyanobiaceae > BAIKAL-G1. The sequence goes on along the minus strand of NSII01000205.1, from coordinate 3,569 downwards.
GCCCACCTGCGTCCCTGGCTGGATCACTGGCTGGCGGGCCAGGGCCTGACCCTGCCTGAGCTGGAAACCTGGGCGGTCCATCCCGGTGGCCCCCGCATCCTGCGGGCGGTGCTGGAGAGCGCCGCCTTGCAAGCAGCTCAGGTCGATCTGTCCACCGAGGTGTTGAGCCAGTTCGGCAACATGTCGTCAGCAACGATCCTGTTCATCCTCGAGCGCCTGCGCATGAGGGCCGGCTCCGGGCCATGCCTGGCCTTGGGCTTCGGTCCGGGCCTCACGGTGGAAGCGGCGTTGCTGCTGCGCCAGGAGTGCCTCTGACTTCCCGTCGATCGCCCAAGGGCGATCAGGATGCTCTGATGAAGCAGCCCCTGGTCTCCCCATGGGCTGGAGGAGGTCCCGGCTGGCGTAACAGCTCAACCCCGGGTGCCGGTGATCGGCCTCGGCGACAGCTTGGCCGTGTTGGCTGCTTGCTACGGCACCACCACAGAAGCCCGCGCCAGGTGAACCCGGAGCTGCAGGACCTCAAGGCCATTACAGCGGCCAAGGCTGATTCGCTCTAACGGCTGGCGGGGGAGTTTTTCTACACCAGCACCTGATCCCTACGCCAGGGCAATGCCGCCTTGATGCAGTCGCTCCCCGAGCCTGATCCCAGCCTATTTAGGCGGGTCCATTGAGCAACCTCACACCTCGTAAGGTTCGTCTGCGCCTTTTGCTGTCGCCCATTTCGGTTCGTAGTCGGTGCCGTCGTAGGTCAGGACACTGTTTTCAAAGCTCAGCAGTTTCGGGTCAAACTCGCTGTCTAGGTCCAGCTCCCACCACCACTTACGCAGGGAGGGGCGAACCAGTCCTTCGCTCGTGTAGTCGACTTCTGGGTGTTCAAACCCAGCTTCGTAGGCGGTGCCTGCGTCTCCGACAACCCAGACCCCACCAACACGGAACTCGTATTCGTCAGCTTCTAAGTCTTCCAGTCCGTCTGTTCCTTCCTCTGCATTTGGTTTGAGTTTGTCCAGGGTGAGACCCTTGTAGAAGGCAAGCTCAGCTCCCCAACCGACTACCTTGTAGGACCTTTTTGCTGCTGTCACTTTTGTCATTTTAGTGGGACGGTTTAGTGTGGCAGTGGCAGATACCACGCAATCTCAGGTCTTAGCCAACTGCTTCGCTGCTCACTTATCTTTAAGTTACACGAGCTGCTCAAGTGAGCGGCTGCGTCTTGGTGCCGTTGTGCTCGGGGATTGGATCTTGGCGCTGCAGGATGGGCAGAAGGCTGCCGATGCCCAGGGCCAGGAAGGAGACGGCGCCGAGTAGGGCTAACAGCCGCAGAGCTAGGGGCCGGCCAGGATCTTTATCCCAGCCTTCTGGGTCGATCGGTTGCGTAGGGAGATCCCTCGGTGGCCTGGGGCGCTGGTTCATGGAATGGAAGTCATGGACGGCATCCTGACGGAGCAGGAAGAACCCTGCGGATCCCATTGAAGAGGGCGCCCCGTGGGGGACGGTCTGGGGGCGGTTGCGGGGCTTGGGCTCGCTCAGCCCATCTTGAAGGATCTAAGAATTCATTTGTTTGAATAGGACATTCTTTGGTTCCATCGATTATTTAATAAGTACTCTGACATGTTGTCAGTCGATTTTTGTGGTTTTCGGGTTGATCATCGCAGGTTCATTCTCCAGGCGCCCCCGCCTCTTCCAATGCCTTCAGACCCCGCCGGTGGATCTCGCGCGCGTAGTCGGTCCAGATACCCTGGCCCCAGTAGCGGAAGCAACTTGTTTCCAGTAGCAACAGGTATAGCAGCGCCTTTTGATAGCTCTCGGTTTGGGTGACGGCGGCATCCTGTGCCACTAAGTCGTCAAAGTGCTGGTGGAATCGGGCGCTGAGGCTAATGATCGGCTCCAGCACATTGGCGTAGCCCTCCACCCAGCTCAAGTTGTTGGTCCAAGAGGCTCCGGCCATGGAAAGGGGGGGATCCTGGTGCTGGAGGTCGTCGATTGCCTTTGCCACCGTTTCAGGGGTTGGGGCATCACCAAGGTGTTGCCACAGCCTGTGTTGATGAACAGCCTGAATCACTGGCAGATCATTTTGCTGCACCCCAGCGGCCTCCAAGAACTCGAGATATTCCGTGCCATTAATGGCCGCCGTCCCTGACCGGCCACCCTCCTGCTGGGCGATTCTGTGGTGGGCCTGCAGGAAAGCCGGCGGGAATTCATTCATCATCACGCCACCATTTTCGCCGTCGGCGATCTGGGTCACGATCGTGGGTACTGGTATTCCCCCCAGCTCTTGCTGGCCAAGACCCAGAGCTTCGTAGTACGGCTGCATCTGGCCCACCAGCTTGGTGTCGGAGCCCTGGGTTTTGATCAATGCAACGATCGTGACCGTTTCCCCCTTTGAGTTGCGTGCCTGTAGCAGGTTTGGAACCACCTTCTGGTCCTGGCGCAGGCTGCTGCCATCGAGATTTTCAACGCTGTGTTCCTGCACCAGTAGCCAGCGATAGCCACACTCCTTGAGGGCTTTTACGAATTCATAGAGGGTGTCTGGGTGGTTGGGAAGGTGCATCTCCGGTGGCGAGAATCCCTTCACCCTCTGCAGGGCCTCCGGTCCGAACAGGGCGGCGAAGTGGTGCTGCCAGGCAAGAATTTGTAGCTTTAGATCGGGAATGGGGGTGGAGGGGGCCACGGCATGGCTCCAGAATGTTCCCAACCACTCCACATAGGGTTGCAGGCTGGCATCACAGGCGAGCCGTTGCAGTGCCTCGAGAAGGCCCTCGTCCCCCATCTGCTTCAACCCCCAGAGCAGGTTGCCGGAGTAATCCAGCATGATCCGGGGTTGGCATCCGTCTGCGATTAGCTGGCTCAGGAGATCGGCCATCCGCATGTAGCAGTGGGCAAACGCCGCTGCGTTGTGGTTGTCGCCCATGCCGGAATGGTCGAACATGAACTGCAGATGGCCGATGAGCTCCCCATCGACCCCGGCGGGGATCGTTGGCTGATGCATGTGCAGGGCGCAGGCAAAGACCGAGTTGATCGAAGCCAGATCGAGCTGGTCGTTGCTCAGATACACCCGCTGGTGCTGCCCCACCAGGGCCAGGATCTCGGCTTCATGGCCGGCGATCGGCGGCAAATCACGGTTGCTCATCTGGGGCGTTACGCGGCATGCTTCTGAGCCTGGAGCATGGTCTGAGCGCCCTGGCCATCCCGGACCCCTGCCAACCGGGAACCCTGTCCCGATGTCCCCTTTTGCGCGAGTTCGCAAAGGTGAGAGGCTTAGGTTGGGCCTGGTGACGTCCTTCCTACAAGTGGAAGAGGCCTGTGGCAGGTGGATCCATGCTGAGTTTTTTGGTTCCGCGGGAGCATTCCCCCGGTGAAAGGCGAGTGGCCGCCACGCCCGAGACCGTACGGCGGCTCAAGGGGAAGGGGGTGAGCGTGACGGTGGAGCGAGGAGCCGGCTTGAAGGCTGGTTTTCGAGACGACGACTTTCTAGCCGTCGGGGCCGAACTGGCTCCGGAGGATGGCCTGTCCTGGGAAGGGGCGGATGGGGTGCTGTGCGTCCAGGCACCACCGATTGAGAGCCTGCAGCGCCT
>NSII01000204.1 GCA_002737305.1 Synechococcus sp. Baikal-G1 | reverse complement strand
GCGCTATCCCCGGGTGTTCTCCTTTTTGGAACTGCAGGAGCGTCTTGCCCTCAGCCGCGGCTACGTGGAGACGATCCTGGGCCGGCGGCGCCCGTTTGCCTTTGATCCCAATGGCCTGGGCCGCCTGCTGGGCAAGGATCCCCTTGAGATCGATCTAGAGGTGGCCCGCCGTGCCGGCATGGAGGCCCAGCAACTGAGGGCAGCCGCCAATGCGCCCATTCAGGGCTCCAGCGCCGACATCATCAAGTTGGCGATGGTGCAATTGCACCGGGAGCTGGCCACAGCTGGCCTGCCAGCCCGCTTGTTATTGCAGGTGCACGATGAACTGGTGCTGGAGGCGGCCCCAGAAGCGCTTGATGCGGTCTTAGAAATGACCCGCCGCACTATGGAAACGGCGGTCCAGCTCTCCGTGCCCCTAAGGGTGGAAACGGGAGTGGGTCCCAACTGGATGGAGGCTAAATAGGCGGGATTTCGCTTTTTTAGGCTGCGCGAGGATAATTAAAGCGTTTGCGGCCCTTCAGATTTGCTATCACCGCCAAATTGCGCAATTCGGCAAGCACCAGGGGTAGGTCGGCAAGCAGAACCGTTTGCAGGGGATTGATTAGGGCGCTTGCTGTCGCCGCAGCGGAAAGCAGGTGGGTGATGCCGATCAGCCCGAAATTACTGTTGGCGGTGGCCTCCAACCGGCGGCTCATGTCAATCAGGCGGGCAATCCAGGCCGCATCTTGGTCAATCACCACATCGCAGATCTCTGCGCTGAAGGCACTGTCGTCATCGACATCGACGCTGATCGAGACATCCGCCTGGAAGGCTGCGGGCATGTCATTGAGGACGTAACCCACATAGGCCACGCCGGACCCATCGGCCTGGAGTTGTTGAACCAACTCCAGCCGCTCTGCCCAACCGAACTCCCCGTGGATGTTGCTGGGATCGGGGAGTTCCAAGGATTCCACCATCTTGGCGATGGGCTCCCGCTTGCCTGAGCCAACGATATGGATGGCCACGTCCAGTTCGCCTAGGGCTTTGCCCAGCTCGATCCAGCTGGGATCCGGGGATGTGCGCAGTTCCACGTAGCCCATCACCTGATCGCCTTGGCGGATTTCCAGGGGATTGAGATGGTCGTGCGGGATTGAGGCGGGTGGATTGGCCTGTTCGGCCACATCGAATACCTGGCCATCGGCTAACCGCACCCGCCAGCCCCCTGATCCGTTTTTCAGATCCAGACTCTCCACTGGTAGGGGGTCTTCGCCCAGGCTCAATTCGCTGGACCAGATCGGAATGCTGTCCTGGGTCACCAGATACCGCTGGATGCCGGCCAGCAGCCTCAGCAAGGTCCCCTTGGCCAGACGGCTAGCCGGTTGGGGGTGCTCAATCGGACGAATGCCACCGATCTGGTCCAGGCAACTGCGGCTGATCACCACATGGCTGACCTTGCCAAGGATCGTGAGGGAATCCGGGTCGCGCACCTGCAGGCTGTGCAAGCGCAGTTCAGCCATGGCTGTGAGTCTGGAGGCGAGATTGCTGCTCTGCCAGTCGTTGAGGGGGTTGAATTGGAAGGCGCTTAAGGAGCGTTGAATCGCTCCGCTGAAATACCAGTAGGTGCCGCAGGCCAGCAGCGCAGGAGCCATGAGGCGTTTGTAAAGCCCCAGGCCCTTCTGGACCCGGGACTGTTCCAGCCTCGCTCCGGAGGGCCTGTGGGATGGGCCATAGATGGCATGGCTCAGCATGCTGAGCTCGACTTCCAGTTCGGCTTCGCCCTGGATCACAAACGATCCCGGTTGTAAACAATCGCCAGCGCGCAGCAAACGGGGCGTCCATTCGCCATCCACCAGCCGGTTGAACACCGTTAGCTCACCGGAGAGGATACGACTGTTGAGATAAATCAGGGTCTGGGACTCTGCCTTGTAGCGATCCCCTGCCTTGACCTCCAGCAATTGTTTGTCCCCTGCCCATGGCGCCGTGATGGGGACGGTGATGGCCTGGCCGAGGCGGTCGACCAGGCCCCGGGCTAGGGGATCGAGGCTTCCCTGCAGGAAGACCCTCTGGAGGGCTGTGCTGGCATCTCCGATGGCCAGGTCCACCAGGGCTTCACCGGCCAGTCCCTGGCTGATCAAGACGGTTGAAAAACCAAGATCCAAGCTATCGGCTGGTATGTCGTGGCGTTGACGCACATGCTGGATGATGCTTCCCATCAACGGCAGCAGCAGTAGGGCCGTGGCACCGGATAACAGGATCGCCGGAATTGGAAACAGCAGATCCACCCCCACCAACAAGGCGGCTACACCACCGTGGCGGAGAGCCTGGCGGCTGTTCAGTTTTTTAATCCCTTCACCCAGGCTGAAGTGCCCCTCGGAGATGGGAACGGCTGGCACCAACTTGGGGAGTTCGAAGGCATCCTTGAGCAGCAGGCCCAACTCCTGCCGCTGCCCATCGGGAAAGCGAATGCTGAGGGAGCCATTGAGTGGATTGATCCGAAAGGACACCAGCCAATGGCAGCTGTAAAGGGTCAGCCGGCAGTGGCGCCGGAGGACGGCTGACGTGACCAGGTGCTCGGAACGCATCCGGATGCGCCCCGGTAAATCGCTGACCAGGGTGCAATGGTCGGGAATGGCGACCTGGGTAGGGCTAGGGGTCATCGCGGTTGCCCATGGGGATGCTCGGTCACGGATTAGCTGGTCTCAGGTGGCGGGCTGGCTCAGAAACGGAAGGCGCAACAGCAAGGCCAGCTCCACGGCGAGACTGGCCAGCACTAAGAACGGGGCCCCCGGCACCAGGGGCAGCATCAGGCCAAGGATCCCCACCAGGGTCATGATCGCCGCTAGGGAGAGAATGGATAGGCTGAGTCCCAGGCTGGCCAGATTCACGGGCATGAGCAGCCAGCGCCAGCGAGCCTCGGCCCGTGGAGCCTTGCCCAGGGCAATCCGCACGACCGAAGCTTCGGGGGGGCGAGCTCCAGCCCGGGCTAGGGCAGCAATCAGGATGGGTAAACCCTGCTCCAGGGGCCCGGAGCTGCCGTCGTCTAGGGCGCTGATCACGATCGAGCGGGCAGCTTGGTTCAACCGCCAGGCCAGGCCCCGGCCAGGGAGGTGCTCCGCCAGGTGCCGTTCGAGCGGGTGCCAATCGAGCGGCTTGGTGGAGATCAACCGATAGCGCCTGCGCAGGGGGGTGGCATGGACCAGCTGGGTGCAGCGTTCCAGCTGGAGGGCCGCAGGATGGGTCGACACCTAGGCCACGATGCTGAGGTACATCTTCGTCTGGCTGCAATAGCTCCAGCTGTGGCCTTCGGGATCGTGGCTGCGGACCCAATGGGCAAAATCGGCGCGTCGGCGCCGGGCCGTGATGGCTTGATGCTTGAGGCTGAGGCGGCTTGAGAGTTCCACCAGGCTCACCGCCACGCTGCTGCGGGAGCGAAGGACGGCCGTGGAACTGGGTGCAGGATTGCTGCTGGGGTCCACAGGTTCTGCTTCCGGGCCAGAACCTTGATGAACCGCATGAACCGGTGCAACGGTTTCAAGGTTGGCTGGCGGTAAGTCCTTGGAGCGGAAGCCGAGCACCCGCATGGCGTTAGCTGCAGCCACGAGGCTCGAGCCGTTGTTCAGCATCACCGCCAGCATCGGGCTAATCGGGATGATGGTGCCCACCAGGAGTGCTGAGAGGTTGGGCACTCCGACGATGCCGATGTTTTGTTTGACCAGCTCGAAGGTACGTCTGGACAGGTCTTGGGCGACGAGCAGGCCCGATACCTTGTCGTTGGTGAGCACGATGTCGGCGGTTTCCCGGGCCAGGTCACTACCGGACGCAAAGGAAATCGAGACATCGGCGTAGGCCAGGGCCGCCGAATCGTTGATGCCATCGCCCACAAAGGCGACCTTGTGGCCCTGTTGGGCTAGGGATTTCACCAGTTCCGCCTTTTGATCAGGCAGCGCTTCGGCATGGACTTCTTCAGGGGCCAATCCCAACCGTTCGGCTACCGCATGGGCGACCGCGGCCACATCACCCGTGAGCATGTGGGCCTGGATGCCGCGCCGGTGGAGTTCCGCAATCAACTGGCGGCTGTCGGGCCGAATCGCATCGGCCGCGTAGATCACCGCCTCCAACACCCCATCCACGGCCAGATAGACCGGCGTGGCCGTGGCCAGGCGAGGGTCGGTACTGGCGGAAGCTGGTTCGAGGCCCTCCTCGCGCAGCAGCCGGGCATTACCCACGAGCACGCTGTGGCCCTGAATCTCGGCGCTGACGCCCCGGCCAATGCGGTAGTCCCAGAGGTCACAGGGCAGGGTCTCGATGCCCAGATCAGCGGCATGGTTAATCACTGCTTTAGCTACCGGGTGATTGAGGCCCTGTTCGGCCGAGGCGGCCAGCCGAATCAACTGATGGCGATCGGCATGACCGAGCAGGGCCACTTCCACCACCGAGGGATGGCCCTGGGTCAAGGTGCCGGTCTTGTCAAAGACCACCACATCCACATCGGCCAATTGTTCGAGGGCCCGACCACTACGGATCAACAGCCCCTGGCTGCCGGCCTTGGTCAGGGCCGCCATGATCGCCGTGGGCACCGAAACCCGCAGGCCCGTGCCCAGGTCAAACATCAGCAGAGACGCCGCTTGGCCAATGTTGCCGCCGCTCAGCAGCAAGGACAGGCCCGCGAGGGCCAGGGTGGGCAGGACAAATCGATTGGCGATTTTGCCGGCGTAGTTGCCTACCCGCGTGTCAAAAACAGGGGCCGATTCGATCATCGAGGTGATCTGGCCAATGCGGGTCGCCTCACCCACAGCCAACGTTTGGATGATCAGCGAGCCTTCCAGCAGGATGAAGCCTGCCAGCACCTCGTCACCAGGCCCTGCTTCGCGGGGCACTGATTCGCCCGTCAATTTGACGACGTCAAGGGAACTTTCGCCGCTCTCAATCAGGCCATCGACGGGAATCTGATCTCCAGCAAAGAGTTGAATGCGATCGCCTGCCTGCAGGCTGCTGCTGGGCACGATCAGTTCGGCCCCATCGCGCAGCAAGCGCACGTCGGTTTGGAGGCTGGCCAGCAGATCGGTGTTGGCGGAATGGGCGATGCGCTGGGTGGCGTCCCGAACGGCTTCCCCCCCCTCAATCATGGTGATCATCATCGCCGGGCCGACGAGAAAGCCATCGAGGCTGTGCAAGACAACGGCCAGACTGTCGAGAAAATCGACGTTGATCTTGCGCTCCTCACGCAAGCCTTGCCAGGCCCGGCGGAAGCTCAGTTGGGCCGCCACCAGGATGAAACCAGCCACCGCCAGGGGGGGCAGGGAGAGCGGCCCTGCCAGCAGGGCCAGGCCAAGGGAGGCGACGGGCAGGACAATCCGGGTGGGGACAAAGGGTTCGTCTCCGCCGGCCTCGGAGGCGTCCGCTAGGGGGAGTGCGGACCCTTGGCCTGGACGGCTGGTGTCGCCATCGACCTGCTGCAGCTGCCGCTCGCTGGGTAGCTGGGCCAGCCATTGATCCAGCTCGGGCTGGGCCGAAGGCCCAAAGCTCACCACGCAACTGGCGGCGAAGCGATTGATGCGAACTTGGCTGACCTCAGGGCGCCTCGAGAGGTGGGCTTCGAGGGCTGTCAGGCCAGGACCGTCAAGGGCAACCTTGAAGCGCAGCCGCGTAGGGCCTTTGAAGGGAATGGCTAGTAGGTAGGGGGGTGGGGCGCTCGCCTGTCCATCGGCCAGGACTCTGAGATCCGGTTTCCTGCTAGTTGATACAGACTGGGCTAACACGACTTACGGGCAGGTGAATTTTGACTGGACCAACTCAATGCTGCGAAGTGGATTAATTACTGAACGGGGATTGAATTAACGGCCGCTTTGCTGGACTTCTTGGCAGCAGCAGGTTTGGTTACGGTCACGTCAACCGGGGTAGCCTCCATTTCCGCTTTGGCCTCAGCCACCAGATCAACCAGGCTTTCAGCGGCTTCGGCGGCATGTTTGGCGACGTTGCGTGCTGCCGAGCTGGCCACTCCGGCCACGGTCACACCCACCTTGATGCCGCCTTTGGCCATGGAGCGACCCGCCTGACCCATGGAATCCCCCA
>NSII01000203.1 GCA_002737305.1 Synechococcus sp. Baikal-G1 | reverse complement strand
CACCTCCTGCAGCACCGCCACCAAGGCCGCTGGTTCCAGCCGCACATCCGCATCGATGAACAGCAGCCACTGCGCCCTGGGATCGCCGGCGGGCCACTCCAGGGCCGCCGCCTGGCTGGCGGGCCAGTTCTTGCCACACCAGCGCTCCCCCTCGGGCCGGGGCCCGACATCCAACAGACGGCGGGCCGGCCCCCCGCCGCCCTGATCGGCCTGGAAACGCCCTTGGACCAACCCCGCCGTGGCATCGCTGGAGCCGTCATCGGCCACCACCAGCTCCCAGGCCAGGCCGGGATCCTGGCTCGCCAACACCGCATCGAGGCAGGCAGAGATGTTGGTTTCTTCGTTGTAAACGGGAATCACCAGCCGCAGGAACGTCGCCTGCAGGGGGCCTGGATTGGGGTTGGGACCCAGGCGTGGAGCCCGGCCGAGCTGCCACTCAAGCAACAGCAGCATCAAGCCCAGCCCCAGGCAAGCCATCAGCCCCAAACCTTGCAACACCACAATGGCCACCGGCATCCCTGCTCCTCGGCCCAGGGGCTGGCCTGGGGGAAACAACTCTGGCACCGGCCCCAACGCGGTGGAGAGCCAAAGCCCCTTAAGCGGCCCCGAAGGCTCCAACCAGGGGCCAAAAACAACGGCGCCGCGTCTGGTCAGGGCAGATCAAACCATGCCGTGATCGCGATGTAGGCAGATTGATGCCGGAAGTAAATCCTAAAAAAAGAGTCCCTTAATTCGAGTTTCAATTTAATTTCATCGTTTTAATTTTAAGCAGAAGCAGCCCACCAGCCTTTCAATGGCCAGGCAGCATGGCCAAGGCGTCGCTGGCACCCATCACCACCAACAATTCACCAGCGGCCAGCACGTGGGAGGCGGGCGGATTCACGATGAGCTGGTTGTCGGGGCCGGCGGCGAGCACGCTCACTTTGTAGGTCTTGCGGAGATTAATCTCGCGCAACGACTGGCCGATGAACGCCTCCGGCACGCGGATCTCTTCAATGCTGTTGCGGTCGTCAAGCCGCAGCCGCTCCAGCAGGTTCGGGCGCACCAGCTCCAGCCCCAGCCGTTCGCCCTGCATCTTCGAAGGGAACACAACCCGATCGGCCCCCACCCGCTGCAGCATCCGCATGTGGAGATCACTGGTGGCCCGGGCGATCACCTGCTTCACCTTGGTGCCGGGGCTGTCCTTCACAATCAAGGTGGCCGTCACACTGGCCTCGATCGGCTCGCTCATGGCAATCACCACGGTGGCCATGTCGAGCACGCCGGCGGCGCGCAGGGCGTCTTCGTCCGTGCAGTCCAGCACCCGCGCCTCGATGCCGGGATCGATCTGGCGCAGGGCATCGATGGCCCGCTGGCTGGCATCGATGGCCAGCACATCGGCGCCGGCCTTGACCAACTCCGAGCACACGGCCAAGCCGAAACGACCGACGCCAATCACGGCAAAGCCACCCCTGCTGGCGCCTTCAGCCGGGTTCCATTGCCACCAACTGGTCATGGGAAAAGGGTCATGGGAGGACGTTTCAAATGAAAAGCTCTTCGCGGGGATAGCCCACACGGGAGGGGGGCCGGCTGCCGTAGATGGCCGAGAGCAGAAGCAAAATGCCCAATCTGCCCACGAACATCCCCACCATCAGCACCAGCTGGCCCCAACGGTTCAACTGGGCCGTCACGCCCAAATCCAGCCCCACCGTGCCGAAGGCCGACATGCAGGTGAAGAGCTTCTCTAGGAAGCTGAAGCTGGTGCGGGTGGGCTCTCCTGAGGCCGTGGGCCCCAGGCCCAGCAACAGGGTCATCAGGATCACAAACAGGGCTGAGGCCAAGGTCACCCCCACAGCCCGCAGCACAATCGTATCGGGGATCTGGCGCCGCTGGATGATTACCTCATCTCGCCCCTCCAGGGTGGAACGGGTCGCCCCCATCAAAACGGCGAAGGTTGTGGTTTTGATCCCTCCACCGGTGCCCCCCGGGCTAGCGCCGATGAACATCAGCACGATCAGCAGCAGCAGGCCAGCGTCGGAGAAGGTTTGAATCGATAGCGGCACGGTGTTGAAGCCTGCCGTGCGCGCCGAAATCGATTGAAACAGGGTCACCTGCAGCCGCTGCCACCACTGCAGGTCCTCGATCACGCCCCCGGAGGCGAACTGTTCGGTAAAGAGGAGGCCTAGGGCCCCAATCCCAACCAAGAGAAGCGTGCTGCGCAACACCAACCGACTGTGCAGGCTCAGCCCACGCAGCTTGAGGCTATTAAGGCTGAATCGGCGTCGGTTGAAGCCGCGTCGCTGTTGGAAGCTGGCGCGATTCGACCAAATGTCGTTAATCACCCGCCAGCCAATGCCGCCCACCACGATCATGGTGGCGATCACACCATTCACTACCGGGTTATCGCGGTAGCGCACAAGATTGTCGCCCCAAAGACCAAAGCCTGCGTTGTTGTAAGCGCTGATGCAGTGGAACAGGGACGCCCAGAACCGTTCCAGCGGATTGGCGATGTCGGTAAAGCCGAAGCCGTAGAGCACCAGCGTGCCTAGGCCCATCACACAAAAGCCCGTAATCAAAATGCTGTTGAAGGTGGGGCCGATCCCGCCCACGCCGAAGTCGTCCAAGGCCCGGCCCTTGTCGAGCCGGTGGCGCAGACCGGAGCGCCCCTGCACAAACCCCTGCAGAAAGGTGGTGATGGCCATCAGGCCCAGGCCACCGGTGATGATCAGGCCGGCCAGGGTCACCTGGCCAAAGGCGGTGAGGTCCCGGCTGATGTCGATGATCGACAGGCCCGTCACCGTGATCGCAGACGTCACCGTAAACAGGGCTTCCCACAGCCCAACCTCGTCGCTGGAACAGAGGGGGCTCGCAAGCACGAGCGTGCCCACGGCAATCACCAGGGCGCCGGTGACCAGCGTGAATTGGGGCACCGTGAGGCTGTGGCGCCAGGCTTTAAGGGAAATCCAAAGGGTGCTGGCCAGGCCGGTGATGCGCCAAGGCCCACCAGCTTAAATCAAGGGTTTTTGGGGAAGGGCCCCGATCTCGCTCGCCCCTGGCCCAGTCCCCAGCTTGGGGGTTCGGGGACCCCTCCCTGGCCGCGCTTGAGTTGGCGCCAGCCCTTGCCTAAGGTCCCGCCAGTCGTCGATTGACCGTGACTGTGAAGGAACAGGGCCAAATCCAGATCCATACGGAAAATATTTTTCCAATTATCAAAAAGGCCGTTTATTCCGGCCATGAGGTGTTCCTGCGTGAGCTGGTGAGCAATGGCGTCGACGCCATTAGCAAGCGGCGCATGGCGGCCATGGGCGGCGATTGCAGCGAAGGCGAAGAAGGGAAAATCCGCATCAGCATCGATCGCGAGGCCAAAACGATCACCATCAGCGACAACGGCATCGGCATGACGGCCGATGAGGTGAAGCGCTACATCAACCAGGTGGCCTTCTCCAGCGCCGAAGAATTCCTACAAAAGTACAAAAGCGAAGACGACGCCATCATTGGCCACTTCGGCCTGGGCTTCTATTCCAGTTTCATGGTGGCCGACCAGGTGGAGCTGGTTAGCTTGTCTGCCCGGCCCGCTGCCGAGGCGGTGCGCTGGAGCTGCGATGGCTCCCCCAACTTCACCCTGGAAGGGGGTGAGCGCAGCGAACCCGGCACCGATATCATCCTGCACCTGCAGGAGGAGGAGCTCGAATACATCGAGCCGAGCCGCCTGCGCACCCTGATCACCACCTACTGCGACTTCCTACCGGTGGAAGTGCAGCTCGAAGGCGAAACGGTGAACAAGCGCCAGGCCCCCTGGCGCAGCAGCCCCCGGGATCTCACCGACCAGGACTACATCGACTTCTACCGCTACCTCTACCCCTTCCAGGGGGATCCCCTGCTCTGGGTGCACCTCAACACCGATTACCCCTACAACCTCCAGGGCATTCTCTTTTTCCCGCGGCTTACCGGCCGCACCGATTGGGAGCGGGGCGAGATTCGCCTCTATTGCAACCAGGTGTTCGTGAGTGATTCGATCAAGGAGGTGGTGCCCCGCTACCTGGTACCCCTGCGCGGCGTGATCGACTCGCCCGACATCCCCCTGAACGTGAGCCGCAGCGCCCTCCAGACCGATCGCCGCGTGCGCTCAATCGGCGGCTTTGTGGCCAAGAAGGTGGGCGATCGGCTCAAGGAGCTCCACCGCGATGAGCCCCAGCGCTATGCCGAAATCTGGGAGGCCCTGGCCCCCTTCATCAAGATCGGCGCCATGGAGGACGACAAGTTCGCCGACCAGGTGGCTGACCTGGTGCTCTATGGCACCACTGCCGCCGCCGGCCAGCAGGAGGAGAATCCCGACCCCATCGCCAGCGGCGACCTGGCCTACACCACCCTGGCCGGCTACCGCAGCCGCCTGGGCGAGGCCAACGCCAAACGCATCCTCTATTGCACCGATGAGGCCGGCCAGGCTGGTCCGCTGACCCTATGGAAGGGCCAGGGTGCCGAGGTGCTGCTGGCCGACACCCTGATCGATGCCCAGTTCATTCCCTGGCTGGAATCGCGTCACCAGGAGCTCACCTTCCAGCGGGTCGATAGCGAACTCGATGACAGCCTCCAAGACAAACAAGCGGAGATCAGTGACGCCGAGGGCAAGGACGCCAGCGAGCAGCTGCGCAGCCTGTTTAAGGAGGTGCTTAACAGCGACAAGGTGACGGTGCAGGTGCAATCCCTCAAGGGGGACAACGCTCCGGCGGCCTTGATTTTGCTGCCCGAGCAGATGCGCCGCATCAACGACATGGGTGCCCTGATGGAGCAGCGCCTGCCGGGCCTGCCCGAGTACCACGTGCTGCTGATCAACCGCCGCCATCCCCTGGTGGAAGGGCTGCTCAAGCTCTCGGCCGGGGCCGTGATCACCGGGGCTGGCACCAGCTCCCCCAGCCAGCAGCTGGCGAACCAGCTCGGCCAACACCTCTATGAGATGGCCCGCCTGGCCGTGGGCGGCCTCGAGCCCAACCAGTTGGCCGGCTTCCAGCAGCGCAGCACCGACCTGCTCTCCCAGCTGCTCGCCCGGGGCCTCTGAGCCCAGGGTCCCCGGGGGGCTTGCCCAGCCCCCGCAAGGCGGCTTCAAGCCACGGCCGCCTTGCGCTTTGGTAAGCTCTTTGTTCGGGCTAATCCCCGTTTGTTATCCACAGGTTGATTGTCATGTCCCGGGTTTGTCAGCTCACCGGCAAGCGCGCCAACAACGGCATGGCCGTCTCCCACTCCCATGTGCGCACCAAGAAGCTGCAGCAGGTCAACCTGCAGGAGCGCCGCCTCTGGTGGGCCGAAGGCAACCGCTTCGTGAGGATGCGCATCTCCACCCGCGCCCTTAAGACCGTCCAGAAAAAGGGTTTGGGTGCCTACGCCAAACAACTGGGCGTCAACTTGGCCAAGATTTGAGCCTGCGCCCAATTAGGCCCTGACCATCCCAAACCCTGAGCCCCTGCAATGAAGCGCCGTCTTGTTTTGCAGGGGCTTTTGGCTGCCGTTCCAGCGGCAGGTGGCTTGTCTAGCCTGCTAGTTGCGCCAAAACAGGCCCGGGCCCTGGGCGGCACCCTGCCCGACCTCGATCAGCCGGCTCCCGATTTCGTCCTGGCGGGTTTTGTGCCCCCGGGCACGGAAGGGGAGCGCCGCCTCTCAGACTTCGCCGGGCGCTGGCTAGCCCTCTATTTCTATCCCAAGGATTTCACCGGAGGCTGCACCCTCGAGGCCCGGGGCTTCCAAAAGGACCTGGCCCAGTTCCACAGCCTCGGCGCTGAGGTGGTGGGCATCAGCGCCGATTCAGCCGAATCCCATGCGTCGTTTTGCGGCAGCGAGGGCCTGGCCTTTCCCCTACTCTCCGATCCGGGCGGGCTGGTGAGCCGCCGCTATGGCTCCTGGATCTCTCCCTACTCCCAGCGCCACAGCTTCCTGATTGATCCGGCCGGCGTGCTGCGCGCGAGCTGGGTGGCCGTGCGTCCGTCCGGCCACAGCCAGGAGATCCTGGCCTCGCTGCAGAGCCTGATCGCCGCCGCTCCTTCCCTTCCTTCTCCCAGCCCCAGCCGCTGACGCCATGATCGAACCGCTCTGGTACGTGGATGTGCCCCGGCGGCAGTTGGAGCCCGTGCTGACGGCGGCCCTGGAGCTGCTCGGTCCCGGGGCGACCCGCCAGGGCAACCACCTGCGCCTTTGCAGCGA
>NSII01000040.1 GCA_002737305.1 Synechococcus sp. Baikal-G1 | reverse complement strand
TGGCCTGGGGGTTCGGGCTGGTTGGGCCCTGCTTCAGCGCAGGCGCCTGAGGCAGAGCTCCTCAAAGGCGGGCCGCAGCAGGTAGGGATAGTCACCCACCCAGAGTTTCAGCTGGGGAATCCAGCCATCGCTGAGGGCACTAATGCGGGAAAAGTCTTTGCGCTCACTCAGCACCAGGCARCGAATCACCATGCCCGGCCGGATCGGCTTGTGCTTCTTGTCGTAGGGGAAGCGAATCTGGCCCAGGTAGCCGTCCTGATCTTCCAGTTCCAGGCAGAGCCAGGTGCGGCGGTTTTCCACCAGCTCCAGGCGACCACTCTGGTCGGTCTGCTCCTGGCGCCCCTCCAGCCGCTCCCGGGTGAAGAGGTCGGCGATGCGGCCTTCAAAGATCGCCGCTGCCGGGTAGCGCCGCAGGACGTTGTTGCGTTGGCCTGCCGCCAGGATCGGTCCCCAGAGCAGGTAGAAGAAAAAGACAAAGCCCACCACCATGAACACCCCACCCCACTGGGTGGAGAACTGGCTCTGGCTGACCAGGAGGGCCAGCACACCGCCGATAACGGCAATCAGCACCCGCTGCAGCACCTGCTGGGGGGATCCGCTGCTGGCGTTGAACTGGGGTCCGGTGGCAATCGCCGGAATCAGGCGCTGCAGTTCGCCGTCTTTTAGGGGAAGCAGCATGGCCCTTCTCTCACGCCTCCATGCTGGACCCGATCACAGCAAACGCTCCAGCCCGTAGACCAGACCGCAGAGCTGGCGCACCCGCCGCACGGTTAGCAAGACCCCGGGCATGTAGGCGGAGCGTTCGATCGTGTCGTGTCGCAAGGTGTAAGTCTCCCCGTCGGAGCCAAACATCACCTCCTGGTGGGCCACCAGGCCCGGCAAGCGAATCGAGTGGAGCCTTAGACCGCTCGGGCGCTGGCCGCCACGGCAGCCCGCCAGGGTTTCGTGTTCCTSSACCTGGAGGGCGTTGAAGTCCTTGCCCAGCTCTTCGATTAATTCGGCGGTTTTGATGCAGGTGCCGCTGGGGGCATCGGCCTTGCGGTTGTGGTGCAGTTCGGTCAGTTCGGCGAAGTCATAGAAGCGGGCTGCCGCGGCGGCGGCCTGTTGCAGCAACACCATGCCCACGGAGAAATTGGGRATCACGGCCCCCCCCATGGAGGCCTTCTCMGCAAACAGGGCTAGGTCGCGCAGTTGCTGGGGGGCCAGTCCCGTGGTGCCAATCACCGGGTGCACCCCGTAGGCGATGGCGGCACGGGTGTGCTCGTAAACGACGCTGGGATGGGTGAAATCCACCAGTACG
>NSII01000039.1 GCA_002737305.1 Synechococcus sp. Baikal-G1 | reverse complement strand
CCAGGGCGGGGTTGGCCAATTGACTCAGCTTTGCGACACCCTGGGAAGCGAGGGCAGCGCTGGCGAGGTTGGGGCTAGTGACCAGCAGCAGGCCCTGGCGATCAACAATGGCGAGCTCCGTGGCAGCCGGTAGCCGGTGGCGGGCCAGGGCGGCAGCCAGGTTGCCCGGATCGATGGCGGCACCCACCACCGCTTGTCCTTGGGCGATCGGTTGGGAAAGGGTCAGGCCGAGCCGTCCCCCCAGGGCCAGGCGGCTGACCGGGGCCAGCACCAACTGACCCCCATGACGAGCCAATTGGTACCAGGGCCTCAGGCGTGGATCAAAGCCCGCCGGCAGTAGGGGCTTGAGCTGGGGGGCGGCTAGGGGCCGTTGGTCGCGGCCCAGAAGCCACTGCCGGGCCTGGGGGCGTCCGGCTTGCTGGCTGAGGGTCACCACGGTCCAGGCGGCTCCAGCTGGCATCACTTGGTTCGGCGCTACCGCAGAACTCCTGGACACCAGCAACAGCTCGCCGAAGTCGTTGGCAACAAACAGGGCCGAGAGATTGGGGGCCTGCTCCAGGGTTGCGATCAAGGCCGGCAGCTGGCCAGTGGCGGCTTGGATGTCGCCGTTGGGGGCCAGGCTGGCCAGTCGATTGAGCTGGGCCTTGGTCAGGGCCGGGTTGAGGGCCAGGGTCAAGGTTGCGGCCAATTCGCCCGCCATGGCCGCCAGTAACTGATCGTTGGAACGGGTGATCAGGCGTTTGGCGAAGTCGGCGTGGATCAGGGAGCGCAGGAAGCCGCTACCCAGGATCAGGGGCAGGATCAGCAGCACCAGGGTGGTCTGGAAGGAGCGGGGCCGGCGCAGACCCCAGGCGCCTGGTACCCAGGGACCCATGAAATCGAGGCTTAGGCGGGCCATCGGCGTTGCTTCAGGGCTGGGGTKACGGCATGGCTCAGTCGAGGCGCCTCGGGCAGGCCCGTAACGCTCTGACGCAACGGGCCACGTAAGGCCATGGTGCTTCGTAGGCTGCTTCACATTGCTCAATCTGGCCAGATGTTCACGCAGGTCCGCTCCGCCAGCCGCCGGGTCAGCCCCCAAGCCGTGAATGGTCGCGCTGTGATGAAGGCCGTGTATGTGGTGCTAGAGCCCCAGTACCAGAACGCCCTCACCCAGGCCGCCACCTCCCTCAACGACCAGAACGGTCCGTTGGCAATCGAGCTGAGCGGCTACCTGATCGAAGAACTGCGCCAGAGCGAGAACTACGCCTCCTTCTGCGCTGATGTGGCCGAGGCCGACGTTTTCATCGCTTCGCTGATCTTCATCGAAGATCTGGCCCAGAAGGTGGTGGAGGCCGTGGCCCCCCACCGTGATCGGCTCAAAGCCGTGGTCGTGTTCCCCTCGATGCCGGAGGTGATGCGGCTCAACAAGTTGGGCAGTTTTTCGATGGCCCAGTTGGGTCAGAGCAAGAGCGCCATTGCCAGCTTCATGAAAAAACGCAAGGAGGCGGGYGGCGCTGGCTTCCAAGACGCCATGCTCAAGCTGCTCAATACCYTGCCCACGGTATTGAAGTATCTGCCGGTGGAGAAGGCCCAGGACGCCCGCTCCTTCATGCTCAGTTTTCAGTATTGGCTCGGCGGCACGCCCGACAACCTGCGCAACTTCCTGTTGATGCTGGCCGATAAATATGTGTATCCCAGGGGAGATTCCGATCGCCCTGAACTGATCGTCGCCGAGCCGGTTGTTTTCCCAGACCTCGGCATTTGGCATCCCCTAGCCCCAGGCATGTTTGAGGATCTCAAGGAATACCTCAATTGGACATCCAGCCGCAGCGATCTATCTGCGAAGGCCCGTAAGGGTCCGGTGATTGGCCTGGTGTTGCAACGCAGCCACATCGTCACCGGTGACGAGGCCCAYTATGTG
>NSII01000038.1 GCA_002737305.1 Synechococcus sp. Baikal-G1 | reverse complement strand
CCCTCAACCCCGATTTCCCCTTGGTGGATGCGGTGGTCAGCCTCACCGGCTTTGCCCTAGTGGGTGGCCCTGCCCGCCAGGACCATCCCAAGGCGATCGAGGTTCTCAAGAGCCTCAATCGGCCCTACATGGTGGCCCTACCCCTGGTGTTCCAGACCACCCAGGAATGGGAGGAGAGCGACCTGGGCCTGCACCCGGTCCAGGTTGCCCTGCAGATTGCTATCCCGGAACTCGATGGCGCCATTGAGCCGATCGTGCTATCTGGCCGGGACGAYGCCACCGGTAAGGCCCACACCCTCCAGGACCGGGTCGAGGCCATCGCTGAACGGGCGATTCGCTGGGCATCGCTGCGSTTGAAGCCCCGCGCCGAGAAGAAGCTGGCGATCACGGTGTTCAGCTTCCCCCCTGACAAGGGCAACGTTGGCACCGCGGCCTACCTCGATGTCTTCGGCTCGATCTATCGGGTACTCGAGGAAATGAAAGCCAAGGGCTACGACGTGCAAGCGATGCCGCGCAGCCCCAAGGCCCTGATGGATGCGGTGTTAAGTGATCCCGAGGCCCTGGCGGGTTCCCCCGAACTGGCGATCGCCCACCGCATGAGCGTGGAAGAGTATGAGCGGCTCACCCCCTATTCCCAACGGCTCGAAGAGAATTGGGGCAAACCCCCCGGCAATCTCAATTCCGATGGCACTAATTTACTGATCTACGGCCGCCATTTCGGCAATGTGTTTGTGGGGGTTCAGCCCACCTTTGGCTACGAGGGCGATCCGATGCGCCTGCTCTATTCGCGTAGCGCCAGCCCCCACCATGGCTTTGCTGCCTACTACACCTACCTGGAGAAGGTGTGGCATGCCGATGCGGTGCTCCATTTCGGCACCCACGGCTCCTTGGAATTCATGCCTGGCAAGCAAATGGGCATGAGCGAAACCTGCTACCCCGATTCCCTGATTGGAGCCCTACCCAATCTTTACTACTACGCTGCCAATAATCCTTCAGAAGCCACGATCGCTAAGCGCCGTGGTTATGCCTCCACGATCAGCTATCTCACACCTCCAGCGGAAAATGCAGGCCTTTACAAGGGTCTTAAGGAGCTGGGGGAACTGGTGGGCTCCTATCAACAGCTGCGCGAAAGCTCCCGGGGTGTGCAGATCGTGAATGCGATTGTGGAAACGGCGCGCCAGTGCAACCTCGATAAGGACATCCAGTTCTCCGATGCCGACGCCTCGGAGCTGGATCTCGATGGACGCGATGGCGTGGTTGGGGCGGTCTATCGCCAGCTCATGGAGATCGAGAGCCGCCTGCTGCCCTGCGGCCTTCACACCATTGGCAAGCCGCCCACGGCCGAGGAAGCGATCGCCACCTTGGTGAGCATCGCCGCTCTCGAGCGCACCGATGACGGCCTGCGCGCCTTGCCTGCGCTCCTGGCCGAGAGCCTTGGCCGCACGATTGATGAGATTTACCGCGGCAACGACCAAGGTGTGCTGGCCGATGTGGAGCTCAATCGCACGATCACCGAAATCTGCAGGACCGCCGTTGGCGCCATGGTCCGCCAGGTCACTGGCGCCGATGGCCGCGTCAGCATGCGCCAGAACTTTGGTTGGTTCTTTGCCCTGCTGGAACGCTTTGGCGTCCAGTTCCCCAGCCCCTGGCTCTCGGCCTGCAAATCCTCCGGTTTTGCCACAGTTGATCAGGCTGAACTCGACAAGCTCTTCACCTACCTGAGCTTCTGCCTGCAGCAGATCTGCGCCGACATGGAGATGGAGAGCCTGCTGCGGGCCCTCGATGGCGAATACGTGCTGCCTGGTCCTGGCGGCGATCCGATTCGTAATCCAGGCGTGTTGCCCAGTGGCAAGAACATCCATGCCCTCGATCCCCAGTCCATTCCCACCCGGGCCGCGATTGCGGCTGCCAAGGTGGTGGTGGATCGGCTGATTGAACGCCAGAAGGCTGAACAGGGCGCCTGGCCAGAAACGATCGCCTGCGTGCTTTGGGGCACTGACAACATCAAGACCTACGGCGAATCCCTAGCCCAGATCCTCTGGTTCATCGGCGTGCGCCCGGTGGCCGATTCCCTTGGTCGGGTCAACAAGCTGGAGTTGATTTCCCTTGAAGAGCTGGGCCGGCCCCGCATTGATGTGGTGGTCAATTGCTCCGGCGTTTTCCGCGACCTGTTCATTAACCAGATGGCCCTGATCGACCAGGGCGTCAAGATGGCGGCGGAGGCCGATGAGCCCCTGGAGATGAATTTTGTGCGCCGCCACGCCCAGGAGCAGGCCATAGCCCAAGGTGTCTCCCTGCGGGAYGCGGCCACGCGGGTGTTTTCTAATGCCAGCGGCAGCTACTCCTCCAACGTCAATTTGGCGGTGGAGAACAGCACCTGGGAAGAGGAGAACGAACTGCAGGAGATGTATCTCTCCCGCAAAACCTTYGCCTTTAATGCCGACAACCCTGGCGAGATGAATCAAAACCGCGAGGTGTTTGAGTCGGCGATGAAAACCGCCGATGTTACTTTCCAGAACCTCGATTCCGCCGAAATCTCCCTCACCGATGTGAGTCACTATTTCGATTCCGATCCCACCAAGCTGATCGCTGGCTTGCGCGACGATGGCAAGGCCCCAGCGAGCTACATCGCCGACACCACTACGGCCAACGCCCAAGTGCGCTCCCTTAGTGAAACGATCCGCCTYGATTCACGCACCAAGTTGCTCAATCCCAAGTGGTATGAGGGCATGCTTGATTCTGGTTATGARGGTGTGCGGGAAGTGGCCAAACGGCTAAACTTCACCCTGGGTTGGAGCGCTACTAGCGGTGCCGTTGACAACTTCGTTTACGAAGAAGCCAACGAAACCTTCATTAACGATCCGGAAATGCGCAAGCGCTTGCTTGAACTCAATCCCCACAGCTTCCGCCGCATTGTTGGCACCCTGCTGGAAGTGAATGGGCGCGGCTACTGGGAGACCAGCGATGAGAATATCGCCCAATTGCAAGAGATTTATCAAGAGATCGAAGACCGCATCGAAGGCGTCAGCAATCCGCAGGCATAATCCACGTCGGTCTTATYCMGTAGTCCTTAATCACCATGGCAGCCCCTGCTGATCTGGCAACGCCGATGCTGGCGGTGGCGGTGATTACGGTCACCGCCCAGCTGTTTGGCGCCCTGGCCCAACGCTGCCACCAGCCACGGGTCGTCGGCGAAATTGTGGGCGGCATTGTGCTGGGCCCCAGCCTTTTAGGGGCCTTGGCCCCGGGCTTGGAAACCCATCTGTTCACCAGCGCTGTGCGCGACCAGCTCAACCTGCTCGGTCAGTTGGGCCTGGTGCTSTTCATGTTTTTAGTCGGGCTTGAGCTCAACCCCAACCTGTTGGTCGGTCGGCTCCCCCTGGCCAGTCGCATCACCGCCGCTGGCGTACTCCTCCCCCTGGCCTTGGGGGTGGGCCTGGCAGGAGTGTTTGAAACCTGGCTTCCCGACCTATTGCCCGGCCATCACCTSCTCTCAGGGGCCCTGTTTATGGGCACGGCCATGGCGATCACCGCCTTCCCAGTGCTGGCCAGGATCCTGCGGGACAGGGGCCTGCAGCACCAGCCCGTGGGTGCCCTGGCCATCACCACAGCCGCCATCGATGACGCCCTCGCCTGGGTCCTGTTGGCGGCCGTCGTTGCCCTTTCCCGCTCCGCTTCCATTTGGGGAGCGTTGGGCTCCTTTATCGGCACGGCTGCCTGGGCCCTGGTGGTGCTGGTCGGCACCAGGCCGTTACGACGCTGGTTGGAGCAGCACTACAAACAGGGYCGGGAACTGGGCCCCCTCTTGCAATCGGTGCTGTTTAGCGGCGCCCTATTCAGTGGGGTGGTGACCGAATGGCTGGGGGTTCACCTGATCTTTGGGGCCTTCCTTTGGGGGYTKGCCATGCCYCGTTACGCCCCCTTACGGCGCAAGTTGGAGCAGCAATTGGAATCGGTTGTGTTGCGCCTGTTGTTGCCCTTGTTTTTTGCGATTAGTGGCCTGAGCACCCGTATCGGCAGCCTCAATAGCCCATCGCTATGGCTGGCCTTGCTTGCCGTTCTGGTGGTGGCCGTYTGTGGCAAGTTCCTCGGCACCTGGGCCATTGCCCGGCTCAGTGGGGTGGAAAGCCGCGAGGCCCAGGCCCTGGGCTGGTTGATGAACACCCGCGGCCTCACCGAATTGGTGGTGCTGAATGTGGGGCTAGCCCAGGGGGTGATCAGCACCGAGCTGTTCACGATTGGCGTCTTGATGGCCTTGGCCACCACGGTGATGACCGGGCCCTTGCTTGGACGCCTGGGC
>NSII01000037.1 GCA_002737305.1 Synechococcus sp. Baikal-G1 | reverse complement strand
ACGCCGGCCGCCCGGGCCCGGCCACTGGCCTCCTGGAGYTCCCCGATCACGTCATCGACCAGGTCCCCATAGGCCGTGAGGCTGTCCATGCTGCGGCTGGTACCGCGGCTGTGCATCAGCACCAATGGACAGCCCCACCCGGCCGCCACGCCCAGCAGTTTCGGGTCCATGCGACCGGCACTGACATCGTTGAGCCAGTCCGCCCCAGCCTCAAGGGCCGCAGCAGCCACGGGGGCCCGGTACGTGTCGATTGATAGCAACACCTGGGGTAGGGCCGCACGGATCAGCTCCAACGCCGGCAAGAGCCGGGCCAATTCGGTGCCTACCCCAATGTCCTCGGCCCCGGGTCGGGTGCTTTGGGCTCCCAGATCCAGCAGCGTTGCCCCCTGGGCGACCAGGCGGCGGGCCAGCGCCAGGGCCTGGCCAGCGCCCTTGATACGGCCGCCGTCACTAAAGGAATCGGGGGTGAGGTTGATCACCCCCATCACATGGGTGCGCTTCCCAAAGGCTAGGGCTGGGCGTGGGGGGACCATCGCAGGGATCGCCAGAGCTGGGCTCCTAGGCCGACACGGGCACCTGGTAATTGGCGATCCGGGCGAAGCCCACCGGATCAAGGGAGGCGCCCCCCACCAACACGCCATTGATATCGGATTGGGCCATCAGCTGGTCGATGTTGTCGGCCTTGACCGAGCCGCCGTATTGGACCACCACATCGGCATAGCCAACCCAACTGCGGATCAGGCCGCAGATGCGGTTAGCTTCCGCGGCGCCGCAGGTTTTGCCGGTGCCGATCGCCCAGATCGGCTCATAGGCCACCACCAGCAGGGCCGGATCCAGTCCATCGATCCCCTGCTCCACTTGGCGGCGGATCACCCGTTCGGCCTCGCCCCCTTCCCGTTGGGAGTCGCTTTCGCCCACACACAGGATCGGGATCAACCCAGCTTTTTGGGCGGTACGGGCCCGCAGGTTGATTTGTTCGTCGGTTTCGCTGTAGTACTTGCGCGGCTCGCTGTGGCCCACGATTGCGTGGGTCACGCCGTGCTCCTGAAGCATCGCTGCCGAGATCATGCCGGTATAGGCGCCGGACTGGTCCCAATGGACGTTCTGGCCGCCGAGCTCGATGCCACTGCCCGCCAGGGCCTGGGCCAGGGTGGCGATCGCCGTGAACGGCGGTGCCAGCAGCACCTGTCGATCGCTTGGCAAACTGGCGACCAGGGGCAGGAAGGCGCTAGCAAAGGCCTGGGCCTCAGCGCAGGTCATGTGCATTTTCCAGTTGCCCGCGATCACCGACTTGCCCACTGCCTTCCCGAGTGCTGGATTCCCAACCTAAGGGGCCAGCGGCAGTGCCTCCCTGCCGTTAGCAAGCCCCTATCTCGCCAACCTCCCAGCCCTACCCACCGAGGGCCCCGCTTGGGTTCAGCGGCGGGCCTCAAAGGGAGGCACCACATGCTCCTGGCCGGCCAACTTGACCCGATCGCCGGGCTGCAACTTGCGCCCACGCCGTTGCTCCAGCTCGCCATTGACGCGCACATCGCCCCGCTGGATCCGGAATTTGGCCTCGCCGCCCGTGCCCACCAGACCCTGCCATTTAAGGAATTGATCGAGGCGCAGCTCGCTCAGCTGCTCCAGGGCACCGTCTGCGGCCGTGTCGCTGTCCCCGCTGCATGCCCCGGTCGGGTCTGGGGCGGGGGGAAGGGACAAAACAACGCTGATAGCTTGCCCTGATGCTCGCACCTTCCCCGGCCGGCTTCCGGCGTCTTCTGCCCCTGCTGCAGCCCTATCACCGCCAGCTCTGGGGTGGTGGTCTCTGCATGCTGGTTTTCGTGGCCTGTTGGCCTGTTTTGGCTTGGCTAGCCGGTCAGTTGGTGCCGGCGATTGGCTCGGGCGATGTCGCCAAGGTGTTCCAGGTGGTGGCCCTGGCCCTGGGTGTCTTCATGCTCCAGAAAATTGCCCAGTTCGGCCAGGACACCCTGCTGGCCGGCCCGGCCCTGCAGGTGAGTCAGGACCTGCGCCGCCAGCTGTTTGCCCGCCTGCAGCGGCTTGAATTTGGCGCCCTGGAAAAACTCTCCGCCGGAGACCTCACCTACCGCCTCACGGAAGACGCCGATCGGGTTGGCGAGGTGATTTACAAAACGATTCAGGACAGCACCCCTTGTGTTCTGCAGCTGGTGGCGGTGTTCGCCTACATGGTGTGGCTCGATTGGCGCCTATCCCTTGGCACCATGGTGCTGGCGCCCCTGGTGGCGATTCTGGTGAGTGTGTTCGGAGCCCGGGTGATGGGCGCCGCCGAACGCAGCCAGAAGCAGGTGAGCGAGTTGGCAGCCCTGCTGGGGGAGGCGATCGGGGGCCTACCGCTGGTGCGGGCTTTTGCGGCCGAACCCTGGCTGCAGGCCCGGTTTGAAACCGAAATCGACCTGCATCGCCAGGCCCGCTTCCGGACCCAGCGCCTGCTGGCCCTTCAATACCCGGTGGTGGGCTTCCTGGAGGCAGCCGGGATCCTGGCGGTGCTGCTGATGGGTGCAGCGCGCATCCAAAGCAACGAGCTCACCGCGGCGGGTTTCAGCAGCTACGTGGCGGCCCTGTTGATGTTGATCGATCCGATATCGCACCTCACCACCAACTTCAACGAGTTTCAGCAGGGCCAGGCGTCCCTGCGCCGTCTTCGGGCGATTGAGGCCGAGCCGATCGAGCCTCCGGATCGTGCCGATGCCCAGGCCCTCGGGGCCGTCCAAGGGGAGCTGGTGCTCGATCAGGTGGTCTACGGCTACGACCCCCAAAAACCGGTGCTCCACGGCCTCAGCTTGCGGATTCAACCGGGCCAGGTGGTGGCCCTGGTGGGGCCCTCTGGAGCAGGCAAAAGCACCCTCTTTTCCCTCCTACTGCGCTTCAACATCGCCCAGCAGGGCCGGGTGTTGCTCGATGGCCAGGACCTGGTTGACCTGCGGGCCGCCGACCTGCGGCGGGCAATGGCCCTGGTGCCCCAGCAGAGCAATGTGTTCTCCGGCACGGTGATGGAGGCGATTGCTTTTGGCCGGGAGGTGAGCCTGGATCAGGTCCGTCGGGCGGCCCGGCTGGCTAACGCCGATGGCTTTATTGAGGCCCTGCCGGGGGGCTACCAGGCCCGGGTTGAGGAGCGGGGCAGCAACTTTTCTGGCGGCCAGCTGCAGCGGCTGGCCATTGCCCGGGCCGTGTTGGGCGATCCGGCCGTGTTGCTACTTGATGAGGCCACCAGCGCCCTGGACGCCGAGTCCGAAGCGGCGGTGCAGCGGGGCCTCGAGCAGGCCATGGCTGGACGCACGGTCCTGGTGATCGCCCATCGCCTGGCCACGGTTCAGGAGGCCGACCGGATCCTGGTGCTCGATGGCGGCCGAGTGGTCGACCAGGGCAGCCACGACCAGCTGATCAGTCGCCCGGGCCGCTACCGGGACCTGTGCGAACGCCAATTGATCCGCGGCGGCGGCAACTGACTTCTAGCAAGGAATTCCTGGGGTATTGGATCCCTTTTGGCGATAAACGCGTCCCTCCCGGCCAGGGTCTCGCCGCTGCCGCGTCCAATTACCCTGGCCCGGTGTGGGAGCAGCTGGATCCATGGCCCAGTGGGAGTACCGCGTCATCCATATCAATCTGGAGAACGGCCAACCCCCCCAGGCGCCGGATCCCCAGGTGGCCAGCGAACGCCTTGGGGGATTGCTGAGCCCCGAATTCATTGCCCGGGAGTTTCCCGAGCAATACAAGGCTGCTCCCCTACCCCGCCATCCGGCAGAACAGCTCCAATTTTTCCTCAATTTGCTTGGCAAGGACGGTTGGGAGTTGGTCGAGACCGGTCAGGTGGGACCCCTGTTGATGTTTTTTTTCAAACGGCCCATCCGGGAATCCGCCCAGGAATCTGGGCAACCCTCCCCGCCGAAAGGGCCTGTTGATCCCTAATCTGGGGCGCCTACTACTGCCTACGCGTGACCGAAGAGAACCAACAGCCGCTCCTTACCTTTGAGGGCAAACGCTACGACCTCAATACCCTGCCTGAAGAGTTGAAGGAACTGGTTCGGGGCATGCAGGTGGCCGATGCCCAACTTCGCCTGCACGAAGACACCCTCAAGGTGCTTGCTGTGGGTCGCCAGACCATGGCCATGCAACTGAATGAACGGCTCCAGTCAGTCGAAGCCTTGCCGGACTGATCGGCCACGATGGCAAGACCCGGGCGATCCTGTTGGATCCATCCGGAACCGTTGGTTCCGCCAGGTACCCCGGCGAATTTCAGGCCTAGCGCTCAGGCGCCAGGCCCCGCTCGTTGAAGACGCCTTCAAACAGCACGGAGCTGAGGTAACGCTCGCCAGAATCGGGTAAGACCACCACGATCGTGCGGCCGGCAAACGCCGGTTCCCGGGCCAACCGGAGCGCTGCCACGGTGGCGGCGCCACAACTAATGCCAGCCAGGATTCCTTCTTCCCGCATCAAACGCCGGGCCATGGTCACCGCCTCCTCGTCGCTGACCTGTTCAACCCGATCCACCAGGGATACTTCCAGGTTGCCGGGCACGAAGCCGGCGCCTATGCCCTGAATCTTGTGGGGTCCGGGCTGGAGTGCTTCTCCTGCGATCAGTTGGCTAATCACGGGGCTGGTTCTTGGTTCCACCGCCACGGACACCAGGGGCTTGCCCAGGGTCTGCTTGATGTAGCGGCTAACCCCCGTGATCGTACCGCCGGTGCCGACGCCAGCCACGAGCACATCCACTTCGCCATCGGTATCGGCCCAGATCTCAGGGCCGGTGGTGTCGTGGTGGATCTGGGGATTGGCCGGATTGACGAATTGCTGCAGCAACACGTAGCGATCAGGCGCCGAGGCGGCGATCTCCTTGGCCCGGTTAACGGCGCCGGTCATGCCCAGGCGCCCTTCGGTGAGCTCAAGTTTGGCTCCGTAGGCGGTGAGCAACTTGCGCCGCTCCAGGCTCATGGTCTCCGGCATGGTCAAGGTGAGCGGGATCCCTTTCGATGCCGCCACAAAGGCCAGGGCAATGCCGGTGTTGCCGCTGGTGGGCTCGATCAGTTCCTTGCCAGGGCCCAGCAGCCCGTCCTTTTCGGCCTGGGCGATCATGGCGGCGCCGATGCGGCATTTCACCGAATAGGCAGGATTGCGTCCCTCGATTTTGGCGAGCACCCGTGCGCCGCCAGTGCCGACCACCCGGTTGAGTTGCACCAGGGGGGTGTGACCGATGGTGAGGCTGTTATCGCTGAAAATCGCGGCCATGCAACGAATGCCAAGGGTGCGGTAGCTGGTGGTTACCTTAGGAAACCCTGGTCCCCTGGCCAGAACTTGTAGCGCCGGTTCAAGCTCGCTGGCATGGGGTTGGCGCTCAATGGTTGGCTTGCTTGCCTGCTTGAGGGCCACCGAACACCCTTCTGAAAGTTGATCTCTTGATGGCGGATTGAGCTAACTGGATTGGGTTGGCTTTGATAAGGCCATTGGCTTTGCCCTTAAAACTCCGCTCAAGATTGTTGACCCAAGGCTTGGGCAAAGACCGTCCTATTACTTGCTATGACGTAGGGATTATTTCGCAACTCTGATCGACTTTGCTGAGGACCCTCCCGGCCGTCCCGCGGTTTGACCGGCAAGGCCTGCTAGCCCTCCTTCTGGGCAATGGTCTAAAGGAGTCCAGTTGAGTTCTGACGATCGCTTGTCAGGGGCAACCATGGACATTTCGCCTAAAAACAACGGCCCTTGCCCTGCTGGCTATCGACTCAAAGCGCCTCGTTGTTGAAGGGTTTGGTGCCCCATGGCAAAAAGACCATCTCGGCATCGATGCTTCAGGTGGCGAAGGCGGCACCACCGTTCATGGGAGGCGTCGAGGCTGAATGGACCCAGCCTCCGCAGGTCCATCCCAAGGGGCTTCATGGCCGGGCCGTCGCCATTGCCCTTGCAGCTGGAGAAGCAAGCGCCCAGCAGAAGGCCCAGCTAGGTGTGCTGCAGCACAGTTCTGCGGCGACCCTGCAGTGACAGAGTGGGCTGAAGTTGCCCGGGGGCCAATGGCATTAGAGGCCGGCAGGGTTCCCCGCTTCGAACGGGCCCGATCGACTGCCAGGTCTGCGTCCCCATCGGCCGAACGGCCAGATCGGACCCGCACCCTGCTGCTTGATTTCGCCCTGCTTCTGCTGGGACTCACCGTGGTGGTAGGCATCGGCAGCCTCAGCAGCCAGATGGCCGTCAGCTTCCATCCCCATGCCCAGCTTCCTGGGGTGGACCTCAACCCCCTGTTGTTGCCTTACTACGCGGCCCGCTCCTCCCTGCGGATGTTCATCGCGTTGGGGATCTCGCTCACGATTGCGGTGGCCATGGGCTCCCTCACGGCCCGCTCGCCCGTGGCCGAACGGCTGGTTCTGCCCTTGGTGGATGTGCTCCAGTCCGTGCCCGTGCTCGGCTTCCTGGCCGTGATTGTGCCCTTTTTCATTGGCCTGTTTCCCGGGAGTTTGCTCGGACTTGAATCGGCGGCCCTGTTTGCAATCGTCACTGGTCAGGTTTGGAACCTGATTTTTTGCTATCACCAATCTCTGCGCACGATTCCAGCCGAACTGCGTGAGGCTTCACGGGTTTATGGCTTCACTGGTTGGCAGCAAATGGTGCGATTGGAGCTGCCAGCCAGTGCCATCCCCATGGTTTGGAATGCGATGATGAGTTTTGCGGGGGGCTGGTTTTTTGCCACCCAAAGTGAGGCGATTAGCGTTAATAATTCAAATTATATCTTGCCTGGTATCGGCTCCTATGTGGCAGCCGCCATTGCGCAGCAACGTCTCGACTGTGTGCTTTGGGCCCTGCTGATGATGCTGCTGTTGATTGTGGTAACCGACCAGCTTTTCTGGCGACCGATTGTGACTTGGAGCGAGCAATTCCGACTGGATACCAACTCGGCGGCCGCCCCAAGCCATTCCTGGTTCCTCGAGACACTGCAGCAATCGGAGTTGTTGCGTCAGCTCGGCCAATGGCTTGCCTCCTACTTGCTGCCCCTAGGGGCCTCCTTGAATCGCTGGACCCGCAGCCGAGGCCGGGATGGCCCGGCGCCCCTGCAGAAGCAAGAGCCCCGCTGGGTCGATAATTTGGTGGTTCTCGGCGGTGCCGTGGCCACGGTGCTGGCCTGTCACCACAGCCTCGAGCAGGTGGGTCTGGGGGAGACCCTCAAGGCTTTCGGCCAGGGCCTGCTCACCTTCGGCCGGGTGCTGGCCGTGGTCGGAGGTAGCACCTTGATTTTCCTGCCTTTGGCCGTACTCATTGGCCTGCGGCCCCGYTGGGCGGCCCTGCTGCAGCCGGTGAT
>NSII01000044.1 GCA_002737305.1 Synechococcus sp. Baikal-G1 | reverse complement strand
TATTAAAGATATTGGTAGTAGCGCCAAGGTTCTGGGAGTTCCAAAGTTGGGAATCGATTCTGCCTCGGTAAGGAAAGCGTTGCCGGTGGGCCAACCCCGCATCTATTTTGGCACGATGAAAAAACCCTATATGATTGCCCCTAGCAAGGTTGCAGAATTTGACTATCCCGATGCAGGGTTGGGGGCCATTAATAGTAGCTTGACGGCTCGAGTTGGCATTAAGCTGCATAATTACCTCGATCGTTTGATGGCCGCGATCTATTTGGGCGAGCCTAGGCTGTTGTTTCTTTCCTCCCTTAGTCCCGATTCGACGCTATTGATTCGGCAGCAAGTTAACCAGCGGCTAAAGGCCCTTGTACCCTTTCTCGACTTTGAAAGCCAGCCCTATCTTGTGACAGCCAAGGTTGAGAAAGGCGATGGCTACAGGCAAGATCAGTATCAATATTGGTTTTTAGATGGATTCACAAGTAGCCGTAGCTATCCTTATTCCGATCCAAGCTCTACAGGGCTGCGTTATCTGCGCAATCCGGTTAAGGCTGTAGTAGATGCTTATAGCGGCAGGGTTTGGCTCTATGTCAGTGACCCTAGTGATCCGATTCTACGCACTTGGCAACGAATTTTCCCAGATCTTTTCCGGCCGCTTTCGGCCATGCCAAAGTCCTTATTAAGCCACATTCAGGTWCCCCAGCGTCAGTTTGAAATTCAGGCGGAAAAGCTGCTGCAGTATCACGTTAGAAATGTGAAAAGTTTTTATGACGGTGATGATGCCTGGTCTTTCCCACTTGAGATCTATGGATCTGAAACTATCAAGATGCAACCCTATCACGCAACCTTGCAGCTGCCGGGTGAACGCAAGCCCGAATTTGTCTTGCTGATTCCCTTTACTCCCTCGAAGCGCGCGAATTTGGTTGGCTGGCTGGCGGTGCGAAATGATCCGCCCAATTATGGCGAACAATTGTTGGTGCGCTTCCCTAGGCAGCGACTGGTTCTGGGCCCCCAACAGGTGTCGGCCCTGATYGAGCAAGATCCAGCGATCAGCTACCAATTCGGTCTCTGGGATCGGGAGGGATCGAAGGTTGTGCATGGCAACATGCTTGTCCTACCAGTGGGCGACGGCCTGCTCTATGTGGAGCCAATTTATCTGCAATCTAAAAACAGTGAGCTGCCCACCTTGGTGCGGGTCGTGGTGACAGACGGTCATACCTTTGTGATGCAGCGCAACCTCAAGGATGCCCTGCAGAAGCTGGTRCAAGCCGGCGGCAATCGGGTTGCCGCGCCCCAGATGGGGCCGGCCGCACCCTGATACGCCCTGATCGGGCCAGGTCCAAGTCCTATCGACCKGGTTGGCTTGTCTTCGTTCGTCTCTCTGCCGCAGAACTGCATCCGTTTTGACCACGGGCCTTGGGCAGGAGGGCTTTGATGGCAGAGTTGCTTGACTGAGTACACCCACCCATGGGCTACGAACCCGGATCTAGCGAGTGCCGTTTGCTGATTGACAGCAAGGCCCAGATTGAGGCGGTGCTGCTAAACCTTGATCGGCTGGAGAACACTGACCACATCCGGCGCCAGCTCGTGGCTGTCTACAACCAGCTCGAAGGCCTCCATGACCT
>NSII01000036.1 GCA_002737305.1 Synechococcus sp. Baikal-G1 | reverse complement strand
ATGGCCATGGGRGCCCARTGGTATGTGCTGTTCAATGTCACCGCCGGAGCTAGCGCCATTCCCAATGACCTGCGTGAGATGAGCCAGGTGTTCCAGCTCAAGGGCCGCCAGCGCTGGCGGCGTTTTCTTCTGCCTGCCATGTTCAGCGCCTGGATCACCGGGGCGGTGACCGCGAGTGGCGCYGCCTGGAATGCTTCGATCGTGGCCGAGCTGGTGACCTGGGGCAGCCACACCTTGAAAACGCCAGGCATTGGCTCTTATATCGCCGAGGCCACCGCCCAAGGTGACCAACCCCGCCTGTTCTTGGGCCTGGTGGTCATGGCCCTGTTCGTGGTGGGCAGCAACCGGCTGGTTTGGCGGCCCCTCTATCGCTTCGCCGAGGAACGCTATGGAAACTGATGCTTTGTTGGCGCCCTCCCCCGGGCCATCCCAGCCCCTGCTGAAGGTGCGCCACGTCGCCAAGTTGTTTCGGAGCGCCGATGGCAGCAGCCGGGTGGCSGTKCTCGACGACATCGACCTSGACATCCAGCCCGGCGAAGTGGTGGCCCTGCTCGGCCGCAGTGGCAGCGGCAAGAGCACGTTGCTGCGGTTGATGGCCGGTCTGATCGCCCCGAGCGAAGGCCKGATCGAACGCGACGGCCAGCCGCTGCGGGGCGTGAACCGGGATGTGGCGATCGTGTTCCAGAGCTTTGCCCTGTTGCCCTGGCTCACGGTGCTGGACAACACCGCCGTGGGTCTGGAGGCCCGCGGCCTGGGAGAGAAGGAGGTGCGGCGCCGGGCCCTGCGGGCCCTGGCGATGGTGGGCCTGGAGGGCAGTGCCGAGGCCTATCCCCGTGAGCTCTCCGGTGGCATGCGCCAGCGGGTGGGCTTTGCCCGCGCCTTTGTGATGGAACCGGCCCTGCTGCTGATGGATGAACCGTTCAGCGCCCTTGATGTGCTCACGGCCGAAAACTTGCGCCGGGATATTGATGAACTCTGGGCCGGTGGCACCTTCCCGGCCGGCTCGATCGTGATCGTCACCCACAGCATTGAGGAAGCGGTGTTGCTCAGTGATCGGGTGGTACTGCTCAGTGCCAACCCGGGCCGGATTCGTGGCGTGG
>NSII01000043.1 GCA_002737305.1 Synechococcus sp. Baikal-G1 | reverse complement strand
CCATGGTGGCCCTGATCGGGGCCTGTTTCGTTGTTGAGTTGGTGTTGCTCAAGCCCGATTGGGTCGCCGTGGCCCATGGCTTTGTGCCCAATCCCCTGGCCATGGGCAATCACCAACAGCTGTTTTTGGCGGCGGGAATCCTCGGGGCCACGGTGATGCCCCACAACCTCTATCTCCACTCCTCCCTGGTGAAGACCCGCCAGTGGCCAGACCATCCCAAAGCCCGCCACTGGGCCCTGCGGCTGGCGACAGCCGACATGGCGATTGCCCTGACCATGGCTTTTCTGGTCAATGCGGCGATCCTGGTGTTGGCGGGGGGGGCCTTCCATGACCAGGGCCTGCCTTTGGTAACCGACCTGGGCCAGGCCTATCGCCTACTCACGCCCATGCTGGGCACCTCCCTGGCCAGCCTGGCCTTCGGTGTGGCCCTGCTGGCGGCGGGCCAGAGCTCCACGATTACGGGCACCCTGGCCGGCCAGGTGGTGATGGAA
Organism: Synechococcus sp. Baikal-G1; assembly: GCA_002737305.1. Lineage (GTDB taxonomy): Bacteria > Cyanobacteriota > Cyanobacteriia > PCC-6307 > Cyanobiaceae > BAIKAL-G1. The sequence continues at coordinate 809 of NSII01000043.1, read as the reverse complement.
GGCTTTCTGGATCTGCGCCTGCCCCTCTGGCAGCGGCGCCTCCTCACCCGGGGTATGGCCCTCATCCCTGCCCTGGCCACCGTGCTGCTGCTGGGAGAGGGGGCCACCAACCAGCTCCTAGTTCTGTCCCAGGTGGTCCTCAGCCTGCAACTTCCCTTTGCGGCAGTGCCCCTGGTTTGGTTCTGTGGCCAGGCGAGGACCATGGGCAAYCTGCGCTCGCCGCTGSTCCTGCAGGTTTTGAGTTGGCTCTGCATCGGTACGATTGTGACGATCAACCTTTCCCTGCTGATCTCCCTTGCCGGCACCCTGCGGTTCTAAATTTGCCCCATGAACGTCGATAACAATCAACGCCCTCCCTGGCTGAACTGGCTTTTTTTGGGGATCTTCCTGTTGAGCAGCTGGCAGCTTGCTGGYTTCTGGTTCCAACAACTGCATCGCTAATAGGACAAGAACGAGCTTTTCCGCCCCTGGCTAGGGGTAGGCATTGGGCACGAAAAACTGCTCATCAAAGGGAGGTCTTTTGTATCCCTTRGCAGCTTTGCGCGGCGATAATTTAAAGGCTGGCGGTGTCATGTCGTGGTAGGGGATTTTGCYAAGAAGGTGGCTAATGCAATTGAGGCGTGCCCTGCGCTTGTCATCGGCTTCCACTGTGAACCAAGGGGCCTCGGGAATATTGCTATGGGCAAACATCTCATCTTTGGCGCGGGAGAAATCCTCCCAATGATCCCTGGCTTCCAAGTCCATTTCGCTTAATTTCCAGCGTYTYGTGCCATCTTCAATCCGGGATTTGAAGCGGGCTTCCTGTTCCT
>NSII01000042.1 GCA_002737305.1 Synechococcus sp. Baikal-G1 | reverse complement strand
TYATCGAGCTGGGACGGGGGGAAGTGGCGATCGCTGATCACGGGCCTTTGGGGGGACATCGCTTTGGGACTTCCCTTGGGCTTGCGATGGTTTTTCCCCATTCCCAGCTCCTTTCCCCATGGGCTTGAGGGTGCAAGCTCGTTTTAAGCGGCAATCGCTGCCGGCGTGCAAAACCGGTTCAGAGCTTCACGAGGCGGCCCAGCCTTCTGGTTAGTGCCCTACCTAGGGCTTGGTGTTGCGGTTGGTTTGGGCCTCAGGAGGGCCCGGGCCAGCCGAACGAGCCCCCCAGCGAGGAATGCCAGGGCGAGAAGCACGGCCCCAACTAGCACCAACACACCCAATAGCTGCAACAGTCCCAAGCCCAGTTTCGAGAGGCCGCCAATCAGGTTCGCAATCGCATTGCTCACCAGCAGCAGGGTGTCGAGGCGCTCAGGCAATCGCATGAGGGCGAGGAGCAGGCCAACGCCGCCGGCGAGCAGCAGCAGGGCGTCAGCCAGCTGGCGAAGTCGGCCAGGCGGACGCTTGCGCTGGGAGYCTTGGCGGCCGAYCTGGCTGCGGCGACCGGGGCGGATCAGGGTGAGTCGTTTCGAAGCTCGGCTCATGGGCTGATGCTGTGGCCGGCGCCRCGCATCCAGCGCTCGAACTCAATCAGCACCAATTCGTTGGGGCAATCGACCAAGGAGAGGTCACCCACGGTGCAATCGCCATGGCCGCCATGGTGCAGGGAGAGGCGAAAGGTGTCACCGCTCAGGCCGCAAACTTCTGGATCACTGCGCACCACCACATCGAGGGAGGCCCCAAGGCGGGTGACGCGGCGGCGACATTCAGGCCAGCTCATTTGGATTGACATCGCACTAGGGCCGGGGATGGGCGGGCCGATGGGCCCAAGATGGAGAGGTATTGGCTGGAGCATTCCAGGGGCTGGATTGCTCCAGTGTGGCGATCGCAGCGCCAGCGTCAACGGGGGGGCTGGCTGGCCCCGGAGGGGCCCCCAGCCTTGCCAGGGTCGGCCATTGGGGTGATGGTCCCCTTCTCCTGGGCCGGGTTGAAGCTGCCCGGTTTGGGGGTTGGCACCATCCAGGAGATGGCGCCGGCGAGCC
>NSII01000041.1 GCA_002737305.1 Synechococcus sp. Baikal-G1 | reverse complement strand
TYAGGTGGCGGGCATAGGGGGCCACCACCTGCAGCAGGGCTTCGAGATGCTCCCGTTTGCCCTCCAGTTCCGTGTGGCCGGCCAGGGCCAGAGTCCAGCCGGTGAGGATGCCGATCGCCTGGCTGCCCTGGCCCGTTGACACATCTGGGTACCCCTCCACCGTCAGGCGACAGCTGATCTGTTCGTAGCGGAGGCTGAGCTTGATCACGGCGGGCAGCTTGGGGAGGGGTCTGGGCGGATCGGGGCTAGGGGCAACGGTGGTTCAACCGCGGCTGCTGGCTTCAGGGTTCGGGATCCAGCAGGCTGGCCTTGAGCCGCTCGACCCCACCGCTGCCGGCACTGAGGGCCAGGCTCAAGATCAGCTGGCGACAGATCTGGGGCCCTTCGATTGGATCTAACAGGTTGCGAACGCCGACCCGGCGCAGGTTCAACCGTTCCTCAATGAGCTCCTGAAGGCGCGAGCGAAACAGGGTCCAGCGCTGGTCGCTCACCGACGCCGGCTCGGCAGCCGAAAGCAGCTGGCGCAGCATCGGATAGAGCCGTTCGGCCATGGCGGTCAGGATCCGGATCAGGGCATCGGTGTCCTGAACCTCGAGCTGGCCCCGGCGGGTGGAGCGGCGCAGGGGGTTGTGGCAACGGCGCTTCCAGAGTTCAACCCGGTTGGGGAACAGGGTTTGGTAGCCCAGTTGCTCACTCATCCAAACCATGGCCTCGCCSCCGTTGAGGTCGAGGGCCTCCGCGCAAAGGAGCATCAGATCGAGGCGCTCCARTCCCCGCCTGGAAAGGGGGGTGGGCCGGATCAAGGCGGTAGAAACGTCAGCCATGGCTGCGATACTGCCAGTGCCTGAGCCAATCCGTCATCTGGGGGGGTCGCTGTCTCGACCAGCCCCAGGGCCCTTGACGATCTTTTTTCACCATGTCTGCCATAGATCTGCGCCTGCTGGTGCGCGATGTTCCTGACTTTCCCAAGCCGGGGATCCTGTTCCGCGACCTCACTCCCTTGATGCGCCAGGCCAGTGCCTGGCAGGAGGTCGTGCGGCAATTGGCTGTGATCTGCGATCGYCTCCAGCCCGATCTGATCGTGGGCATTGAATCGCGGGGATTCATCGTGGGCACGGCCCTGGCCACAGATCGGCGCCTGGGCTTCACGCCGGTGCGCAAACCCGGCAAGTTGCCAGGCGTTGTCCATGGCATCGATTACAGCCTGGAGTACGGCACGGATCGGCTTGAAATCTTGGCCGATGGCTTTGAAAACGGCCCCAGGGTTCTGATCGTTGATGATCTGCTGGCCACTGGCGGCACCGCCAGTGCCTGTTCCCAGTTGGTGCAACAGGTGGGCGGCASCCTTTGCGGCTTTGCCTTTGTGRTTGAGCTTGCAGGCCTGGGCGGCCGCGCCAAGTTGCCGGATGCCGTGCCGGTTGAGTCGCTGATTATCTATTCCTGATCCCCATCCTTCAAGGTTGGTTGTCCTGCCAGGCGAGCACCTGATCGAGTTGCTCCAGGCTGATCAGGCCAAAGCGCCAGAGCACCACCGGCAGCGGGGCCTGTTCCCGTTGGGCCTGCTTGAGACCAAGGTTGAGGGCGTTTTCGCCCAAGCCCA
>NSII01000035.1 GCA_002737305.1 Synechococcus sp. Baikal-G1 | reverse complement strand
CCGGAGCAGGAGGGCATCAGCGTGGCCGAACTGGCCGACGAGCTGGTGCTCGAACTCGACGACCTGCTGCCGATCCTCGATGCCGGCGAACTGCTGCAGCTGATGGCGGTGGATGGGGCCCGCCTGGGCCTGAGCCCGGTGGGCCGGGCCCTGGCCGAAGCSAGCGAGGAGGAGCAACAGCGCCTGTTGCGTAGCCAGATGCTGCTGCATGTGCCCCTCGTGCGGCGCCTGCAGGAGGCCCTAGAAGCCAGTGCCAAGGCGGAAGTGGAGGGCGACTTCGTGCTCGACCTGTTGAGTGAGCAGTTCACCCAGCCCGAGGCCGAGGCCATGTTTGAAACCCTGGTGAGTTGGATCCGGGCCTGTGGGCTGTTCCGCTATAGCCGTGAGCAGGATCGTTTCCGGGCTGGTGATGCCCTCGAGCAGCAGGAGGACGGCCAGACCTAGCGACATGGCTGCGAGGGACGGCCAGTAGCGGCAGTCTCCGAGGCAAGWAGRCGATCCTCTTCCYGGCGGCGATCCCCTTGGTGCTGCTGTTGCGGGCTCCGACCGCTCGRCGGGCTGGCTGACGCTCAGCGCCCGTTTTTCGCGTTTATCAGGACTAGGGTCGAGAGCCTGTTGGGGATCTAGGTCGAGAGGACGATCAGGGCTGGTGCGGCTGGCCTTGATCAATCAACATTTCCCATGCCCTTGCAGGCTCAATTTTCTTCATTTTCGCCACTGTTCGTCGACCCCACCAGCGGCCTGACGCTACCCAACCTCCATGGGAGCCCATCACCACTCCAGCGGCGACCCGGTTTGCCACCCCGCCGTGACGATCCAGCGGCTGCCCCATCAGGTTCAGCATGTCCATTCCCTTGGTTCGGCTGCTGCCTTCCGCTGGAGCGTGCTTCTCAATAGCGGCCTCTCGGGGTTGCAGTTGGTGATCGGCTTTGGCTTTGGTTCGATGGCCCTAGTCGGAGATGCGGTTCATAACCTCGGCGACGTGGCAGGCCTGCTGCTCGGTTGGGGGGCCGAAAGGCTCAGCAGTCGCCCGCCCAACAAATTCTTCACCTACGGCTTCGGCCGCAGTACCCAGCTGGCCTCGTTGCTGAATGCGGTTCTGATCCTGATGGCCGCCAGTGTGGTGTTTGTTGAAGGCCTGCAGCGCCTGCTTGAACCGGTGACCCTCCAGAGCGGCCCAGTGGCCTGGGCGGCGGCGGCGGGCGTGGTGGTGAACCTGCTCTCGGCCCGCCTGTTTGGTGATCCCCACCAGCATGATCTCAATCGCCGCGCAGCGGTGGTGCACCTGCTGACCGATGCAGCGGTCTCGGCCGCTGTGTTGCTCAGTGCCCTGGTGGTGGGGCTCACGGGCTGGAACCGGCTCGATGGCCTCACGGCCATGGCCGTGGGTTTGGCCGTGGCCTGGAGCGGCTGGCAAATCCTGCGCGAGGCCTTGATCGTGGCCCTCGATGCGGTGCCGCCGGGGGTCAATCTCGAGGCGGTCAGCCTGGCTCTCAATGGCTTGCCGGGGGTGGTGGAAGTGCATCATCTGCATGTGTGGGCGATGAGCACCTCCCAGAACGCCCTCACAGTCCACCTCCGCCGCCGTCTTGGCAGCACCGATGACATGCAACTGCTGCACGAGGCCAAGCATCGTCTGGCCGAACTGGGGATCGCCCACAGCACCCTGCAACTGGAGCCCTTCGTGGATTGATGGTCCTTATGGCTTGGTTGGTGACGGGTGCCGATTAGGCGGTGGTCCGCTGGGGGCCAGTAGGGACGGTTGCCCCGGGTGACGCAGGGTGCGCCAGTGGCCGTTGGCGGTGGTCACCTCGATGCCAAATTCCTCGGCCAGGGCTGCCGGCATCGCCTCGGCCCTGAGGCCCCGGTCCTCCAGCCAGGCCTGGGCCGCTTCCCAAGCCGCATCCAAGCTCTCGAACCGGTCATCGAGGATCGGGTGGGGCTGGCCGCTTCGATCGACAAACCGATAGACCCGCCTGACTTCAGGGGCTGAAAACAGGGGAAGCATCGGGCCAACGGCCAGGATTTCCCCCATGCTGGCAAAGCCAAGCGGCCCTGGCCGTTGGCTCCGTAACAGTGGGGCGTCGCAATGATGACGGCGATCCGGCTAGCCCCAAGGTYCCACCCCTATCCCCCGGCCCTTCGGCCCCGGTACCTGGTCTGATCCCAGTCCCGCCAGTACCACTCTCAAATGGGGCTACGACGGCAAGTTGTCTCCGGTGGATTGGCGCCGTTCGCTCCAGCCAGCCTGGATTGCGGGACGTACCCCTAGCCGGTCCCGTTGTCTTGGCCCATGCTGACCCGCTCCCTGCTGCTGGCTGCCACTCCCTTGATGCTCGCTTTTGGCGCGGCTGCCCAAGCTGCCCCAAAGTGCCAGTTTCTGCAGCCCATTGGCGGCAACGGCGTCACCCCGATCGTGGCCAAATCGGTGAGCCGCGGCAAACTGATCGGCCGCCCCAACTGGAACACCGATTTCATCGTTGACCAGCCCTACACCAGCTTCAAATTCTTCTTCACGGCTAATTCGGGTGATCCTGGCGCCCAGTATCCCGTTTCGGGCTTCATGAAGTTCAGCGATGGCAGCAACCTGCAGGTCATCAATGAAACGATGAATCCGCCGATCGGCACGGGCCGCATGTTTGGTCCCTTCCCCGCCATCCCCGGCAAGCAGGCCAGCCAGATGAACTTCAAGGTGGGCAATAGCAATGATCCTGGTGCCCTCGGCTTCAGCTATCGCATCTCCGTGCAGGGTTGTACTGGCATCTGAGCCTTGCAAACCGGTCCTAATGGCGGCAGCAGCTCGAACGGGCTGCTCGATTAACGCCCAGTCCCTCCACGTGCCAGCTGGGTCCCGACCCGGCTGGCCTTTTTTCTGCGAATAGGGGGTGTCCGCCCGTACCTAGAGGCAGGCCTTTCGCTCCCTAGGGTTACGGCGTGAATGTTCCCATCCGACCCCGCAGCCTGGCTCTCCTTGGTGGGGGGCTCGTGGTGCTGTTGCTGGTAACCCGCGGCTGCTGGCCCCAGGGGGAGGAGTCCAAGCGCAAACCGGCGGTCTTGGTGTCCCTGGCGCCGGTGGGATTGGGCGACTTCGATGAAACGTTCCCGATCACGGGCGAGGTCAAGCCGCTGGCCTCTGCCGCGATCCGCTCCCAGGTCTCGGGGGTGGTGCAGCGGGTCTATTTCCGCGAAGGCCAGGACGTGAAAGCCGGCCAGCCCCTAATCGGCATTGACCCCAGCCCCTGGCAGGCGGCCCTCAACCAGGCGATTGCCAACCGCAATAGGGCAATTGCTAAGGAACGGGTAGCTCGGGCCGAAGTGAAACGCAGCCGGGCTGAAGCTCGCCAAGCCCGCCAGCGGGCCAACCGCTATGGCTCCCTTGGCAGCCAGGGGGCGGTCAGTGTCGACCTGGCTGAGCAGTTCCGTAGCCAGGCCCTCTCCCTGGAAGCCACGGTCCTTAGCCGCGAAAGCGAGGTGGAAAGCACCCGGGCCGACCTGGCGGCTGCCCGCGCCGCCGAAGCCAACGCCCGGCTCAACCTGGAGCGCACCACGATCCGCTCGCCGATCGGCGGCCGCGCCGGCCAGTTGCGGTTGACCGCCGGCAACCTGGTGCGCGAGTCCGAGGACCGGCCCTTGGTGGTGGTGAACCAGTTTCGGCCGATCACGGTGCAATTTGCCGTGCCCCAACGGCTGATCCCTCGCCTGGAGCTGGGGCTCAAGGTGACGTTGGCTGCCGGTGATTGGGGCCAGGTGAGTTCGATCGATAACGCCGTTGATCCGAGCACGGGCACCACGGCCGTCAAAGCCACCTTTGCCAACCGCTCCCAGCACCTGGTGCCCGGTGCCTACGTGAAGGGTTCCCTTCAGCTGGAGCGCCTCAAGCAGGTGCTTTTGATTCCTCAGATCGCCATCCAAACCGGCCAAAAGGGTCCGTTTGTCTATGTGGCCACTAGCACCATGACCAAAGGGAACGGTGCCAAAGGGAGCGGGGCCATAGACAACGGTGCCAAAGCCATGGTCGCCACGCCCCGCCAACTCCAGCTCGGTCCCACGGGTGCTGACCAGGTAGTGGTCAGGGCCGGCCTGCGCCCGGGGGAGAGGGTGGTGGTTAAGGGCCAGTTTGCCCTCAGCCCTGGCTCAACGATTCGCCTGCCCAAGCAACAGAGCGGGCAAGGCTCGAAGTGATGGGCTCGTTCAGTGAACGGCTGATTCGCCGACCGATCACCACGATCCTGTTAATGGTTGCCCTGGTGATCTTTGGGGTGGTGGGCTATGCCCGTCTGCCGATTAGCGACCTGCCCAGCATCGATTTTCCCACCCTGCAGGTGAATGTCTCCCTGCCGGGGGCCAGTCCCACCACCATGGCCACCTCCGTGGCCACGCCCCTGGAGCAGCAGTTTTCCAGCATCGCCGGCATTACCGAGATGGGCTCCAGTAGCGGCCAGGGAAGTAGCCAGATCACCCTGCAGTTCAACCTGGATCGGGATATCGATGCGGCCGCCCAGGATGTGCAAACGGCCATTAGCCAGGCCGCGCGCCAGTTGCCGGCAGATTTGCCCTCGCCCCCCTCGATCCGCAAGGTGAATCCGGCTGAGCAACCGATCCTTTATTTAGTGCTCAGCTCCGATTTGTTGCCCCTCTCCGAGGTCACCCAGGTGGCCCAGGTGCGGATCGCCCAGCGGCTCTCAACCCTCGATGGGGTGTCCCAGGTGCAGCTCTTTGGCGCCCAGAAATACGCCGTGCGCATTCGCGTTGATCCCCAGGCCTTGAACGCCAAAGGGATTGGCCTCGACCAGGTGAATGGGGCTGTGCGGGCCGGAAATTCCAACCAACCCACCGGCAACCTCTACGGCAAACGCCAGACCGTCAGCGTCCAGGACAACGGCCAGCTCAATGATGCGGCCGCCTACCGCCAGCTGGTGGTGGCCTATCGCAATGGATCGCCCGTGCAGCTGGGCGAAGTGGCTGAAGTGCTGGATAGCGTCAATAGCGATCGCAGCGCCAGTTGGTACAACGGCAGCCGTTCGATTGTGGTGGCGGTGCAACGCCAAAGCGGCAGTAACACGGTGGCAATTGCCGATGCGGTGAATGCTTTGCTGCCCAGCTTGCGCGCCGAATTGCCCGGCGCCATTGAGCTTCAGGTGTTGTTTGACCGCTCCGAAGGGATCCGCGAGGCGATCCACGATGTGGAAGTCACCCTGGTGGTGACGGTCGCCCTGGTGGTGGGTGTCGTCGCCCTGTTCTTGGGTACAGGCATCACTACCGCCCTACCGGCCCTGGCGATTGCGGTGTCCCTGATCGGCACCTTTGGGGGGATGGCCCTTTTGGGCTACTCCCTCGACAACCTGTCCTTGATGGCGCTCACCCTCAGCGTTGGCTTTGTGGTGGATGACGCGATCGTGATGGTGGAGGCGATTGTGCGGCGCCAGGAGGAGGGCGAGACCCGCTGGCAGGCGGCCCTACAAGGCGCCCGGGAGATCGGCCCCACAATCCTGTCGATGACCCTGTCCTTGGTGGCGGTGTTCATTCCGATCCTGTTTCTCGGTGGCTTGCTGGGGCGCCTGTTCCGGGAATTTGCCGTCACCCTCAGCCTGGCGATCCTGCTCTCCGGCGTTGTGGCCCTGAGCCTCACGCCCATGCTGGCGGCCCGGCTGTTGCCCGAGCCCGGCGATGCCCAGCGCGGCAACGCCCTGCTGCAGCGGTTTGATCGCCTGTTTGAGCGGCTCAGCCGGGGCTATGGCCTCAGCCTGGCGACCGCCCTGCGCCGGCCCCGGCTTGTGCAGATGGTCTCGGCTGGCCTGCTGTTACTCACCCTCGTGCTGTTCCTGGTGGTGCCTAAGGGCTTCATCCCCGATGCCGACACCGGCCAGCTCACTGTCAACACCCAGTCGGCCGAGGGCACCTCCTTTGAGGAGATGGCTGCCATGCAGACCATCCTGGCCCGCAAGCTCCAGGCCAATCCTGCGGTGGCTGGCGTGAACAACACGGTGGGTTCGGGCGGATCCAATTCCACGGCTAATAATGGCCGCCTGTTCCTCAAATTGAAGCCCCGCTCCGAACGCCCGCAATCTGCGGCAGAGCTGGCCCGCAGCCTGCGCAAGGTGGTGAACAGCGTTCCGGGGCTGCGCGGTTTTGTCAAAGTGCCGGCGGCGGTGAATGTGGGGGCTGTGCAAAGTCGTGCCCAATACCAGTACAGCCTGCAGGCGATCGATCAAGACGCCCTCCTCGATGCGGCGCCCGAGTTTGAGCAACGCCTGCGCGGCCTCCCAGGCCTGAGTGATGTCAGTAGCGATCTCCAATCCCATAACCCCCAGCTCGAGATCACGGTCGATCGCGATCGGGCCGCCAGCCTGGGTGTTGATGCCAGTGCCGTGCAGGCGTCCCTGCGCAGTGCCTATGGCGACCAGCAGGTGTCCACCATCTACCGCTCCGATGGCCAATTTCCGGTGATTTTGGGGGTTGAGCTCGACGCCCAGAACAGTCCAGCCGACCTGGATCTGTTGACAGTGCGCAATGCCCAGGGCCGTCTGATTCCCCTCTCCACCTTGGCCGCTAGCCGCCGCACCGTTACGGCCCTCACGGTCAATCACACGGACCAGCTGCCATCGGTCACGTTCTCCTTCAACATCAATCCTGGAGTCTCCCTCGATACCGTGACTACCGAGATTCGAGCCCTTGCCGAGCAGTTGTTGCCAGCTGGAACCACCGGCGCCTTTGTGGGGTCAGCCAAGGTGTTTGAACAGTCTGTCTCGGGACTGGGCTGGTTGCTGCTCGCTGCCGTGCTGGTGATCTATCTGGTGTTGGGCATTCTCTATGAAGACCTAATCCATCCCCTCACCATTCTCACCAGCCTGCCTTCGGCGGCGGTGGGCGGCCTGGCAACGTTGATCGTGTTTGGCTCAGAATTAAATCTCTACAGCACCATTGGCCTGGTCTTGTTGATCGGTATCGTTAAAAAGAATGGCATCATGATGGTCGATGCCGCCATTGGGCAACGCCGCCAGGGGGCGGGTCTGAAAACGGCGATTCACAGCGCCTCAATGCTGCGCTTTCGGCCAATCATGATGACCACCTTGGCGGCGATTGTGGGAACCCTGCCGATTGCGATCGGTTGGGGAGCCGGCGCCGAGACGCGCCGCTCCCTTGGCCTGGTGGTGGTGGGGGGCTTGATTCTCTCCCAGTTCGTCACCCTCTATATCACTCCCGTGTCCTATGTGCTAGCCGAACGTTTAGCGCGGCGCTTGGGGCTCCGCAAGATCCAAGACCAGGGCTTGGGCTAACAACCCTGAACGGGCAAACCCAAAAAAAAGCAGGGTATCGCTACCCTGCGGATTCAGGCCATGATCGTGGTCGGGCGTGAATCAGCCGATCCAGCGTTTCGGCAAATTGGCCACCACCAGATGGCGCTGGCTATCAATTTGCAACCAGCCTTCCTCGCGCAGCTGGCCAAGCACCCGGGTCACGGTGACCCGGGTGGTGCTGAGGGCGCTGGCCAGATCCTGGTGGGTGAGACGCAGATTCAGCTTTAAGCCCTCGTCGCAGGGTTGGCCATAATCCGCTGCCAGGAGTTCGAGAAAGCCACGCAGGCGCTCTTCGACGCGGCGTAATCCCAGGAGGCCGATTAGGGCTTCCGATTGGCGCATGCGGCTGGTGGCGGCGCGCAGCAGGGCCATGGCCAGGTAGGGGGTCTGCTCGATCTCATCGAGGCTGAAGCAGAGCAAATCGCTATCGGCCAGGGTGGTGGCCCCATAGGCCTCCACGTTGCTCATCGGTTCACCAAAGGGTTCATTCGGTCCGGCCAAACCGAGCAGCAGCTCGTCGCCATGGATGGAAATGGCGCCCAATTTCACCATCCCCCGCACCACTAGCCAGATGCTGTTGCGCAGTAAGGGAACGGCGCTTCCTGCCGAGAGGTGGACAAGGTTGCGCTTGTGATAGGTGTCTTCCAGGAGGACACGGAGCTTGTCTTGGCGGCTGGAGTCACGGGGTGGCGTGAACACCATGGCGCAACCTGGCATAGGGACAGCAATACTGTATGGAGCAACACTTTGATCTGAGCAAAGAGCTGGTAGGCGCCTGGTTAAGTTCTGGTTAGCGCTTGAATGCAACGGCTGGGTGTTCCATAAAAAAGGAGCCCTTAGGGGCTCCTGCTTGAAGGATGGATCTGATCAAGCGTCCCTAGAAGGGGGGAGAGGCCTTGGCGAGCCAGCTGATTAAGCAGCTGGCTCGGGTCTGGCCGCTTACTGATCAATCACTAACTTTGCCAATCGCAGCCTTGGCCTTCTTGAGAATGTCTCCGCGGAGAGGCACATACCCCAAGTTATCGGCGAGGCCCTGGGACTTGTTGTTCAGCATGTGCGCAAACACTTCCCTCAAATCACCAGCCTTAGATCCGTTGCCGTTTTTGTAGGCAAGAATCCAGGTGAGGGTGCTGATCGGGTAGCTCTGGGCGCCGGGGGGATTGGGCTCTTCTCCAGCCAGGTCACTATCAAGGGTGATGCCGTTGAGGGCAGCGCTACCACTCTTGAAATCAGGCTTGACGAATTTGCCAGCCCGGTTCTGGACGGCAGCTGCCTTGAGCACACCCTTAACAAAGGACTGGTTCACGTAACCGATCGAACCAGGGGTGTTGTTGAGCACGCCGGCAACGCCGTCATTGCCCTTGCCGCCCACGCCCACGGGCCAATTCACCGATTTACCAATGCCCAGCTTCGATTTGAAGGCGGGGGAGAAGGCGGAAAGGGAGCTGGTGAAGGCAAAGGTGGTGCCGGAACCGTCAGAGCGGTGGGCCACCGTGATTTTGCCGCTGCCGCACTTCAGTTGTTTCCAGTCATTGATGGTGCCGAGGAACACATCGGCCGCCTGCTTCTGGGTGAGCTTCAGGTCACAGCCAGGCTTGTTGTAGGCAATGGCGATCGTGCCGCCCACGGCGGGGAACTGCACCACACCACGCTTCACCTTGGCGGCTTGGGCCGCAGTGATCGGTTCGTCGCTGGCGGCGAAATCAACGGTGCCAGCAATGAACTGACGGATGCCGGCGCCGGAACCCACGCCTTGATAATTGGTTTTGGGGCCACCATTTGCCGCCAAATCAGCGAACCAGCGTTGATAGATGGGGGCCGGGAAGGTGGCTCCCGCGGCATTGAGGTTGGTGGATTGAGCAGTGGCGACACCGCCGCCGGCGACGGCAGCCAGAGCTGTCAGGGTCAGGGCCTTCTTCGCGAAGGTCATGGGATCGGCCTTTTGTGAGCCCCACATGTTTACCCTTACTTCCCCGCATCTGTCGTTATGGGCTGCTTAAGACTGCTTCAAATCTGCTCCTAAGCCGTCTTTTGCCGGATCAGAGCTGGTTTTGCTGCCTAGGTTGCCGCTAGTCATTCAGCCGTTCTGAACCGATGCGGAGGCCAGAGTCCGCTTCGCTCTGGAGTCAAGTGTTGGCGCTGTTGGGCGGCGGTTTCGGGCCAATCCAGCCCCTGCTGAGCAGGCCGTGCAGCTCGCTGCGCCCCGATTCACTCACCATCAAACTGGCCTGACCTTGCCACTGCTGCCAGAGCAGGCTCTTTTGCTGCTGCAGCCGCAGGTTGAGTTCCGGCAAGGCCTGGGCGAAGTCGCCGACCAGCTGCTCTTCGATCGCTTGCTCCAGTACCTGCAGGTCGTTGAGCCCACCAAGGGTCTCTTGCTGGGCTTTAAAGCGCTCCATCCAGGTCCCTAGGGAGTCCCCGGCCAGCTCCTTGAGATTGGCCAGGCCATAGCGGGCCCGCTTGATTTTTTTGCGCAGGTCGTGCAAGCAGGCCCTATCGCGATCCGGATCGCTGGCGCGCCAGCCGGGTTGACTCAGCAAACCAGCCAGAACGGGGGTCTTCCATTCGACCAGCCAGTCCCTGGCGTCCTCTTCGCCAAGGGCCGTCCAGGCCGGCTGGCGCAACCAGGCCTGAAGCTTGGCCAGTAAGCGCAGGTAACGGCGGCTTCGCAGCTCCTCCACCAGCTCCGCAAACGCCAGCTTGCGGCTACGGACCAGGGTTTTCAGCACCGGTTTCAAGCGACTCAGTTCCTCTGCAGGCAGGGGGAGCCCCAGTTGGTGCTGCAGCTGCCCGCTGAGCACGTCTAGATCGCGAACCAAGCCGAGGCGGCGGCCGGTTTTGGCCAGGGTTTGTTCTGTTACCCGTTCGGGTAATCGCAGGGCAGGCCCAAATTGCAGCAGCAGGGTGCCCAAGCGCCGGAAGCGTACCCGCAGTTGGTGCAGGGGTTCTGGATCCTGGTCCTTCAGCACTCCGCTCTGGAGTGAGACGATCGCCTTGAGGTGCTCTGCAAGCAGGCCCGTCGCGTACGCGCCGGCGCTGGTAACCCCTGCCATGTCGCTCACCTCACTGGGTTGGTAGAGCCCGGCTCATGAGCCCTAGCTCTGTCGTCACTGTGGGCCCAGGCTTAAGGCAGGGGATTAAGGTCTGGTTAAAGATGGCGTGGGTTGGGTTGGCAGCGTCCGGCTTCCCTCCTGGCTTAGGGCTCCAAGGCGGCTTGCTGCCGTTGGTTGGACTTTGCGAATCAGGTTCAAGGAGCCTTGGGGTTCAGGTTGCTGGCCGGTGCCGGCAAGCCTTCCCCTGGCTTCAAAGCGTTGGCTAAGCCCCAGCAGGGACCCCATGATCAGGATGGACGCCTGGATGGCTAGGCAGGATCCCACTGCCCCAGACCAGCCTGGTAAACCGCTCCCCATGGCTTCGGCCCAACGGGTCCCCACCATCAGGCCAAAGCTCTCGCCACAGTTGTCTTGGCGATGACCTGGCGCGTGTCGGCAAGCGCACCCGTAGGCGCCAGCGCTGAGGCGCCTAGGGCCTGGGAGGCCCTGGCAGGGGCTGGGCCAGGGGCCCGAAGCCCACGAATTGCAGCCGCACGGATGGACGGCCGCCGCGCATCAGCTGAACGGAGCCGAGGGGCGTTAATGGACCTACCTCCTGGGGCCATTCGATCCGATCTTCCGGATGGCTCGGATCCTCGAGGGCAAAAATCACGCCGCGGGCTCCCTGGTAGCCATGGGCAGGTCGCCAATAGGGAAAGCCCCGGGGATCGCCACTGAAGCTGGTGTACGCCGCCCGACTGTGCTGGCGCAGGGCTAGGGCTAAAAAGCCAGGTAGTTCATAGCGACGGCTGGCGATCAGATCGGCTTCACCGAGGGCCGCCCAGACACGGGGATTGCTTTTGAGGGCCTGCCTCAGGCTCGTTGCTGGCATCAATTGATTGGAGGTATCGACCCCCGGCGGCAGGATCCGATCCAGCACGCCAAAGCGCACTTGCAACGCCGCTAGCGAGAGCAGGGGGGGGAGGAGGGCCAAGCTGAGGTTCCGGCTCCAGGCCAGACCCTGGGGCCAGGGCGTGGGCCGGCGGGCCAGCCAGTCGCCAGCCAGGGGCAGCAGGAACCACCAGGCCGGCACCAGCCAGCTCGATAGCACCTGCATGCGGCCGGATAACAAGGAAAACGTGATCAGAATCGGCAAGGCCAAAGTTCGCAGCAGTTGGCGTGCCTGTGGGTTGCCCGCCGTTTGGTCCTGGGGAGCTAGGCAGACCCACAGCAGCAGACCGATCGTCGGAAATAGCAGTAACAGCTGGGTCAGCAGGAAGAGGGGCGGACCGGCCAGGTTGTAGGTGTGCTCGGCCAAGGTTCGGCCGCCATGGAACAGGAAGGAGGCCCAGTGGTGCTGCAGGTTCCAGATCCACAGGGGGCTGGACACGCCTGCCCAGACCACCAGGCCTAACCAGGGCCAGGGCCTCAGCAGGGCTGCCCGGCGCTCAGCCGTGCCCAGGCACCAGGCCAGCAGGGCTAGCAACACCAGTAGGGAGTGGTACTTGCACAGGCTCATCAGCCCCAGCAAGAGTCCCAGGCCAGCGGCCTCCCTGGCGTTGCTCGGCACAACGAGGGGATGGCGGGATAGCCACCACATCAGGGCCGCCAACACCAACAGCAGCGGACTATCCGGCAGCAGCAGCAGGCCACCACAGGCCAATAGCAGCGGGGACCCACTGGCCACGGCCACAGACCAGAGGCCCGCCTTGGTTCCAAACCAGCGGCCCGTCGCCGCAGCCAGCAGGGCCAGGGCGGCCGTGTAGGAGAGCAGCGAGGGCACCCGCAGGGCAAAAATCGAGCCGCCCAGGGCGTTACCGACCAGGGACCAGATCCCCACCCCCACCGGGTGGTCCAGGTAGCTCAGGTTGGGATGGCGTCCGTAGAAGAGGTAGTAGGCCTCGTCGTAGCCCGGTGGCAGGACTAGGGCGAGCAGGCCCCGCACCAGCAGCCCCGCCAGCAGCAGCTGGCCAAGGGGGGGGAGACGCCGCAGAAAGGTAACCATGGCCCAATCTTGCCAAGCGTCAGCTGCTTTTGACCGCTGCCCGGGCGCTAGCGAGGCAACGGTGTTGTCCGACCTGATGGCGCCTAACCAGCCTTGTGCTCGAGCGATCTGCTGCTTCCAAGCGCCATCCTGGGATTTTGAGGATTTCAAGCCCAGGAATCGCCAGGCATTAGGAGTCAGGCGTCTGTTTTGATTTGCTGGGCTTTCTTGTCCTGCTCCAACAGCAGTTCCACAGCAAATTTCAATAGCAACGACACCAGGGCCA
>NSII01000202.1 GCA_002737305.1 Synechococcus sp. Baikal-G1 | reverse complement strand
GGGCGGGGCGGGGGCTTCTCGCCCATGCGGCCTGCTGTGCAGTGGCTGCCCCATCGAGAGCTGATTTCGCTTGGACTCGCCCTGGTGAAGGGGAAGAACCCAATTGAGAGAACGGGTGTCAGCGATCCAGTACTTACCTGGGCCCATTTGGTGGCTGGGAGGGACGCCTAGCCCCTGGCTGATGCCAGCAATACCGCCTGGGAGCCCCCGGAGAAACGGTTTTGTGCTCATTTTGTGCTCAATCGCCCGAAAATGGCCAAAAAAGAAGGGCCCCCGTAACCCCGAGAACCCTACTATGATATATATTGGGGCTAAAGAATTCGAACCTGCGACCTAGTGCTCCCAAAACTCTCTTTTTAGGGTTTGAGGGATCGATTGCCAGGACTGGAGTCTGGGCCAAAAAGCACTGCTGTCACTGCTGTTAGCCGTGAAATGGGATGGCGGTCCACGGCAGCCCGTGCCAAGCTGAGGGGGTCGATTTGCTCACATATTTGCTCACATGGGGGGTTCTAGAGCCTCTGACGCCTGGGCTTCTGTTCTGCGCTCCGGCCTGCGCCTCTCCCTCACCCAGCGAGGCACGAGCAGCGGCTGGCGCGTTTCCGATCTGCGGGGACGTACGCGCCTCACGGTCGATACCGGCGGCGGTCGTCATCAGGTTCTGTTGCCCATCGAATGGGCCCATGACCAGGCCGATGCCATCCGAGAGACGGTTCTGGCGATCCACGCTGCCTATCGCGAGGGACTTTCCCTCGATCGAGCCATTACTGCCGCACTGGTCAGCGATGAGCCAGCAACGGATCTAGATGCTGGTCCGATCGATTGGCCTGCCTTAGTGGATCGATTCAAATCCCGAAAGCTGAGCAGCGGCGCCATTAAGCCGCGGACATGGGAGGCCGTGTATCGGCGCCGTATGGCAGAACTGTTGGAAATCCTTGGCCGCAAGACAGCACCCTCTAATCCCCGGGAACTGCTGGAAGCCGTCACAGCGCGGTGGTCTGATCAGCCTGGCTCCCGTGGCCGGCAGATGCAGGTGCAGCAGACCGCGGCGCTGCTGCGATGGGGAGTCGATAACGGCGCTCTGCCTGTGGAATGGGCGCCACCTCTGGATCTTGACCCCTTTGTGGGACGTAAACGGGAGGGACGGTCGATCACCACTCCGATCGAGGTGAAGCACATCCTGGAACTGGTGGAGGCCATCCCCGATAGCCGCTGGCGCTTCGCCTTCCAATTGCTGGCGGCCTTTGGCCTGAGACCGGAGGAGCTGCAACACCTTCAGCTGCGCGCCGGCCGCCTGTGGTGCAACTACCGCAAGAACACCAGTCGGGGAGAAACAAAACCGAGGCAGCTGCGGCTGCTGCCCTGCGATGACTGGGCTGAAGCCTGGGCCCTATTGGAACAGTTCAAGGCCCAGCCGCTACCGCCGATGCGTCCGGGCTATGGCGCCGAGGATATGGGCCTGTACATGCGTAGGCGCCGTCATTGGCAGAATCTGCGCCAGCAGTACGAGGCAGAAGGGGAAAAACTTGTCCTCTATTCCGCCCGACATGGCTACGCCCACCGCGCCCATCTGATCTGTGAACTGCCGCCGAAGGTCGCTGCTGCCGCCATGGGCCACAGCGTCGAAACACACCTTGCGGCCTACAGCAAGTGGTGTGGTGATGAGGTTGTTGATGACGCCTTCGAGCGGGCCGCGACTCGCCTTGGTCGATGAACGTTCCGACTTCGATCCAAGAGGCGCGGCGGGGCGTGCCGCCGATGGATTTCCTGGATGCTCGGCTGGAGCTGTTCCCCTCTGGGCTCAGCCACAGGAGAGAGGTGGATAGGGAGCGAGAGCAGTGACTCCCTTGCCTGTGGCTGGAAGCAACGCTTCACTCCCCCTGGTGCGATCAAAGCAGGAGTGATAGGTTGCTTTGATGGTTCTTCAGCAGGACTAATCGCTCGCTTTCACCATGAACACCAAGGAGCTGCGGCTTGCTCAGATGGATGCGGTGCTTCAGGTCGCCGCCAGCCAGTCACTGCCGCAACGGCCGCCGGCGGGTTGGCTGCGGGCCATCCGTGAGGCCCTGGGCCTGCCCTCCGCTGCACTGGCTGCTCGCTTAGGGATCACAGCATCGGGAGTGCGAAAACTGGAGCAGGCCGAGGCGACCGATGCCATCACCCTCGGCACCCTGCGGCGGGTGGCCGAGGCCCTCGACTGTGATCTGCAGTACGCCCTCGTGCCCAGGCGCCCGCTGCGGGAGATGAGATGGCAGCAGGCCCTGCACCTGGCGCAGCAGTGGCAGCAGCGCGCCAGCCGAACGATGGCGCTTGAGGCCCAGTTAGTTGCGACTCCCTCTGCAGCGGCGAATGAGCGGCTTGAGGCCATGGCTCAGGAGATCCTCCGCACCAGCGGCACCCGGCTATGGGATTGAACGAGGACCTGCCGGCCGGGGCGACGCCTCTCGATGGGGAGGAGCTGGAGGGGCTGCTGCCCTCCCATCTGGTGAATCGCAGCCAGCTGAACGAATGGGAGCAACAAAACATCGAGGCCGCCCTGCTCTGGCTATCCCGCCAGCGACGGCCCCGGCCGCTGGAAGAGAGCTGGCTACGGCGTCTGCATCGCGAAATGTTCGGCCAAAGCTGGCGCTGGGCCGGTCAGTACCGCAGCAGCGACAAGAGCATCGGCGCCGACTGGCGGCAGATCCGGATGCAAGTGCCGGTTCTGCTGGCCGACATCGCCTTCCAGGTGGAGCACCGGGTGGATGTGGTGGATCTGATCGCCATCCGTTTCCATCATCGGCTGGTCTCGATCCACCCCTTCCCCAACGGCAACGGCCGCCACGCCCGCCTGATCGCTGACGTGTTGATCGAGCAGCTGGGTGCACCTCGCTTCTCCTGGGGAGGTAGCAGTTCCCTGGCGAATGCCTCAGGCCTGAGACAGCAGTACATCGCTGCTCTTCAGCGAGCCGACCGCGGTGACGTCAGCGGATTGTTGGCCTTTGCACGAGAAAGCTGAGCAGACACCGCAGGCCTCCGCTCGGCAGCCGCCGCCCGCCGCTTCGGGGCCGGTATTGGGGAGGCGGGGCCGGCTGCTCTCCCGCTGCTGCGATGGCCAGACTGTTCATCTGCTGCTCCATGGCGGTGCCCCTGGCGCCGATCAGGCCATCGGCCGCGGTGCCCATCAGCTGGGTTGGCCGGTCCAGTCCCTTTAAACCGAGTGGGGTCGCTGTGGCCGCAGGGCCCGGCCCATCAGCAATCGCCTCCTCCTTGAGCAGGTCCTGGCGGAGGCCCAGGCCCACACCTCCCCAACGTTCAGTGCCTCTCAGCTGGTGTTCGCCTTCCCCGGTGGGGCAGACACGGCCTCGGGGGTACAGCAGGCCCGCCGCTGCTACTCCCTTTCGCCGCTGCCGGTGGTGTTGATGGAAGTTGGGTAATCCTTTTCGGCGTTCCAATTGGACCAGCAAGCCAAGCCGGCCAAGGCCAGCAAACAAGACAACCGGCTAGCAGAATTACGACATATGGAACATTCCTGCTAGTAGGGCTATTCCAGCGAAGCAAGGTATCTATAGCGACACCATTCGAACCCTCTATTCGTACCAATTGACACCAAATCAGCCGAACATAAGGCTGCCTTAATGCTGTCTGGAAGCCTTGACATTTGCTATTACCTGCCCTGCCTTCGTTCTAGAACGCACAGCCCGCTGAAAGCCTTTGAACGATCGCATCGCCGGCCGCCATGGCCGGGTCACCCTAGGGGGCTTCAGCAGTGCCCATCGCTGCAGCTGGAATACCCATTCGGGAGGCAGATGAGTCATGCCAATCCCCAGCTTTGATCAGTTCGGTTTGCTGCCCGATGGCGTCCACTCCTGCACGTTGGAGGAGGTAGAAGCCGTGCTCGCCTGGAGCAACAAACGCCGCCGATTGACCCACCAGCTGCGCGACTTCATCAGCGCAGAACTCAGTCCCACCTTTCTGCCGCTGCCCCCGCTGGTGCTTGGCGGGAGCTACGTCACGGCGGCGGACAATCCTGCCGACATCAACCTAGTGCTGGAACTGCAGCACCTCAGCGACCAAGAAAAGATGCAGGGGCTGGTGCTTTGCCAGCGAGTGCCCGCAATCTTCCGGCGGTATCGCATCGAGATGACCCCAGCACTACAACGCTCTAGCAACGACATGGTCACCTATTACCAGCACCTGAACCCTAGAAAGGCTTTCGCAATGAACCTCTTCCATGGCCATAAAAAAGGCTTGCTGAGGATTCACTAATGGATACCTCAAGGTATTGCTCTGTGCTGGAAGGGCATAGCAGACGAAAGCCAGGCAGGGCATCAACCTCCTGGGTTGATTTGCGCGTGCAGCTGAATTTTTCGAGGTGCCCTCAATCAATGCCTTGGTTGCAGCATGAGGGTCAGTGGCAGCTATGGGGCGGCAGCCAGCGGGGAGCTCCCCTGCTGATGGCCGTTGAGAGCATCGAGATCCTGCACCGGGCTGGATAACAGGTTTACAGAGGCCACTGGGCTGGCCTCTGATCCAAGCCCCCGCCCCGCCCCTCAAATCAACAGGTCCGTCGGCACCCCAGGAACCGCCTCAGGCTCCTCGGCGTCCTGGTCATCCCCCAGCAACCAGCCCGGCTGGGGGTCCTGGTCCTGGCCCAAGCCCGTCTGAGCCCCATCGAGGCCAATCACGCTCCCAGGGCCCGCTTCTGCCTCGGGGCCCCGGCCCAGGGCCTTGGCAGCCGCCAGCACTTTCGCCTTGCTGAGCGAGCTGTCCAGCTTCTGTCCATAGGTCTTGCGGGCAAAGGCCAGCAGCTCCGCCTTGGTCATCCCGTCAAGATCGGCTGGCGTCGCTGGCACTGGGGCATCGGCTGGCTCCAGCAGCTGCACCTGGAACGGCAGGCTGGCCAGAGAACCAATCGCCGCCACCACGGTCAGGTGACAGGCGACCTGGAGCAGGCGGGAATCAAGCGAAAGGGCCATTTCTGTGGCATTGGCGTAGGTGAGATCGGTGGGCGACAGCGTCTCGCCGGTGGAGGCGGTGATCTTGAGGCTCAGGTCCGGGGTAAAGCCGCTCCCCTGCAGCACGGCCCGATAGGGCTTCTCGGCCCGGGCGTGGAAGGGGCCCCCAAGCAGGGCCGTGATCACTGGGAACACCAAGGGGCCAACGGCTTCCAGGCCAGGGGCAGGGCCGGCGCCTGCCGGCTGCGGCCAATCCAGCTGCCAGCCCAACGCCAACCAGCCGGCTAGATGCACCGGCCAGATCACCTGGAAGGACTGGCCATCGCTGATCCGCAGCATCCCCTCGGGTTGCGTTTCAGGGGCCCCAGGGGGCAGCCAGGGGGGAGAGGTGGGCTCCATCGATTCACTGCAAAGGTTGGGGAAAAGGGGAAGGGCTGAGGCTCAATTCAGGTGAGGACCAGCCGCCACCAAGTGGAGCAATCGGGTCCTCAGTGGGTGAGGCTCACGTGGCAGCCCGGCGGCGTGGTGGGCGACACCGTGGCCCTCGCAAAGAACAGGCAGGGCGCCTTGCTGTTGGCCCCGTCGGTTCCAGCCAGCACCAAATTGGCGGGGTTGATCACCGTTTCGATCAACCCGCCCACCGCCGGGATCACGACCGTGGCGGCGTTGACAAAGGTGCCGGTGCTGCCGTCCTTGAGCAGGGGGGCCAGGGCCAGCACCACCGTGATCGGACTGCCTGCCCCAGGGTGGGAGGTCACCAGGGTGACTTGCTCGGCCGTATCCAGGGGAGTCGAAATCCGGACCACCTCATTGCTCAGGCGCGTGCGCTCGAGCGGATCGGTGGCGCTGCTGTTGATCCAGCCCACCAGGGTGGTGAGGGCATCAAGGCGCTTATTCGCCAGGGGAGCCATGGGATTGTCCTCGCAAGAAAGGGGAAAGATGAAGGGTTGAAAGAGCCAATCGGCTCAAAATTGGGGCAGGCCCCTGGCCTGGGCCTCTGGCCCTAAGCGACGGCCGGGCCGATGTTGTACAGCCGCGCTGCGGCCTTGTCGTCGCAGACGGCAAAGCCCACGTACCAATCCACCCGGGTGCGAAACACCGGGGCGTCCTGCACTTCGCCGAAATCGCGGACCGAGATCCCGTAGCGGCCTTCAAACGGGCCCTGGAGGCCGGTCATCAGTTCATCGCCAAAGGAGCAGCAGTAAAAGGAGGTGGTTTTTCCGGCCTCGCCAAAACCGAGCACGTCCTGGCCATTGGCGTCCTGGTCCACCACCAGGATCTCGACGTCCTCGAACCAATGGCGGCCCTCCATCACCTGGTACAGCTCACCGCCCACATCGCGGCAGGC
>NSII01000201.1 GCA_002737305.1 Synechococcus sp. Baikal-G1 | reverse complement strand
CCGGCCGAACTCGCCGACCAGGTGGCCCGCTCCGCCGAAGGCGAACTCGATGGCGACGCCGATCTCGACGCCGAAGGGATCGAGGAGACCGCCGCCAGTGAGGGGCCCTGGGTGTTGGTGGCCTCCGCCAGTGGCCTGGGCAAGCGGGTTCCCGTCAACCAGTTCCGCCTGCAACGCCGCGCCGGCATGGGCCTGCGGGCGATCAAGTTTCGCCGCGATGGCGATGCCCTGGTGGGCCTCAAGGTGCTGGGCGCCGGCGAAGAACTGCTCCTGGTCAGCGAGCGCGGCGTGATCGTGCGCATGAGTGCCGATGCCATTCCCCAGCAGTCCCGCGCCGCCACCGGCGTGCGGCTGCAGAAGCTCGACAGCGGCGATCGCCTGACTGAGGTGGTGCTGGTGCCCCCCTCGGCCGAGGAGGAGGACGCCCTGATGGAGCCCGACCTGGAGGATGGGGGCGCTGCAGAACCACTCGCCGCTGACGCCAGCCTGGAGGGGACCGCCCCTGGGGATGGCCCCGCAGCCAGCGAAGCGGCCGACTGACCCCTGGCGAAGACGGGTCTTCGGGAAGATGGGCCCTGGGGAACTAAGGGCTGGCGGTCGCCCCGGAACAGGAGCTTCCCTGGCCGGCGGTGCACCCGAAGCAGTGGTTGCCCCAGGCGATGGCGCGCCGCTCCAGCTGCTCAAGGGTCACGGTGGCAATGCTGGCGGGAGCCTGGCCAGGGGCCTCGCTCGCCGGAGCACCCAGCCCCAGCTCCAACATCTGGTTGAAGTCGCAGTCGTAGAGGCGGCCGTCCGGGGCCACCGAGAGGGTGTCGCGGCACATCAGGCCGCAGAGGGCGCTGGGATTGAAGGATTCGGCGAGCTGCTCCAGGTAGGGAACCACCTGGCCCTGGTCGGCTAGCTGCTGCAGGAAGCGGGCAATCGGCATGTTGTTGAGGCCGATCAGGCGATCAAAACCCACCCCCTGCTCGGCTAGGCGCCGCCGCCAGGCCGCCGTGTCACAGGCAGTGAGCTGCTGTAAGGCCGTGCCGGCCGGGTTGCTCATCAAGGTGAGCACCCGATCGGGATCGTTCTGGCCGTAACCAAGCTGGTTAAGCCGGCGTAATGCTTCGAGGGAGGCGTCCCAGGTGCCCTCGCCCCGTTGGGCATCGGTGCCGCTGGCCTCGGGGGCCGGCAAGCTGGCGACGATCTCCACCTGGTTGTCAGCCAGGAAGGCGGGCAGGTCGGCCAGGGCCGGCAGCAGCAACACGGTCAGATTGCTGCGGTCAATCACCTGGCACCCCTGGCGGCGGGCCGCTTGCACCAGTCGCCGGAAGGCGCCGTGCAGTTCCGGGGCCCCACCGGTGAGGTCCACCACCTGGGGCCGCAGCCGCCCGATCGCCTCCAGGCACTGCTGCACCACCAGCTCTGCCATCTGGCTGGCCCCCTGGTCGGGTCCCGCATCCACATGGCAGTGGCTGCACTGCATGTTGCAGAGGCGCCCCAGGTTGAGTTGCAACACCCGCAGGGCCGAGCGACGGGGCTCCGTTAGCTGCCGCTGGGCCAGGGCGGCGCCGAAGCCCCCCTCCGGGCCCAGGGCCGCTTGCAACAGTTGGCGTTGCTGCTGGGGCGCCAGGGCTGGGGGCCGCAGCTGGGCGAAGGGGGTCGAGACGGAGAGGGACATCGGCGAACGGAGGCAGCCAGAGGGGCGCTAAGCCAGCTAGAGAACTGCTTTCTAGCTAGGGGGTGCCCCTAGGCGATGCCGGTCCAACTGGCCCAGTCGGCGGCATTAACGAGCGGGAAGAGGCCATCCTCCGCCTGGACCGCGGCCAGCCAATCGGGCGGCGGGTCCGTGCCGGCCTCGATCGCCGCCATCAGGCGCCAGTAGCGCTCCAGGTGGCGCTGGATCCGCTCCCGGGCCAGGTCGGTGGTAGTCCCGGCCCGCAGGATGAAGCTCCAGTCGGAGCTTTGGGCGAGCAGCAATTCCCGGGCCGCCTGGTTGAGCAGGTCCCGGGCCCGGGTGCTGCCCACCCCGCGGTTGACCTGCTCGACCATGGCCGTGGAGGCCCGGTGCCACTCCGGCACCACCCAGGCATTGCTGTCGTTAAGCCAGTAGTTGTGGTAGCCGCCCTGGCCCCAGCTCGAAGGCGACGGTTGGCACACCTGCAGGGCATCGCCGCGGCTGAGGGTCTCGCGCAGGGTTACCAGGCTGACGCCGCTGCCGGCCGCCTGGCGGAACAGGGCCTGCAGGAACTGGGGGCCTTCGTACCACCAGTGGCCAAACAATTCGGCATCAAAGGGGG
Organism: Synechococcus sp. Baikal-G1; assembly: GCA_002737305.1. Classification (GTDB taxonomy): domain Bacteria; phylum Cyanobacteriota; class Cyanobacteriia; order PCC-6307; family Cyanobiaceae; genus BAIKAL-G1. Next base: position 4,132 of record NSII01000201.1, on the reverse strand, counting down.
CCACCAGCAGGGGGCGCCGGGCCATGGCCCCGGCCAGCCCCGCCAGCTGGGCCGCCCGGCCGGCCAGGTAATCACCGGCGTGCTCGGCCGTGAGGGCGCTGGCGGCGGCGGGGTCATAGGGCTGCTTGCCCTCGAGGGGGCAATCGCGGCCGCTGACCCGGTGCAGCTTCAGGGCCAGGGGCCGGGGGCAGCCGATGCCGGCAGCCGCCAGGTCTTGGGCATCGAGATCCCAGCCCAGGTCGCGGTGGAATTCCCGGTAGGCCGCCTGGCCCGGATAGCCATCGCGGGCACTCCAGACCGGCAGGGTGGCCTCACTATCGCGGCCGAAGAAGGCCATGCCGGCGGGCGAGCAGATCGGTGCATACACCCCGTAGCGGGGCCGGGGCAGGCCATGGAGCAGGCCATGGCCATCGAGCACGGCGTAGCGCAGGCCGCAGGCCACAAGGAGCTGGTCGAGGCCTTCGTAGTAGGCACATTCCGGCAGCCAGATCCCCTGGGGGCGCACCCCCAGTAGCCGCTCGTGTTCGCGCACCGCCGTGATCAGCTGGGCGCGCACCGCCTCGGGCCGGTCCCGCAGCAGGGGCAAATAGCCGTGGGTGGCGGCGCAGGTGAGCAGGTCGAGCACCCCCTGCTCCTGCAGGCGCCGGAAGCGGGGCACCAGGTTGGCGCCGCAGGCCCGCCAGTTCGCCAGGGTCTGGGCCAGCTGGCGGGCCAAATCGGCCCTGGCCAGGCCATAGCTGGCTGGGGCCCGATCGAGCAGCTGCAGCCTCACCTCCAACCAGGGGCCGAAACGCTCGGCCAGCAGGGGATTACTCAGCAACGAGAGCAGGGTGGGCGAGAGCCCCAGGCTCAGCCGGGGCCGCTGGCTGGGATCGGCCGCCGCCGCCTCAAGGGCGTCAAGCAGGGGCAAGTAAGACTCGAGCAGGGCCTCGAAGTACCAGTCCTCCTCCAGGGAGCCGGGCTCCCTGGAGTGCACATAGGGAAGGTGGGCATGCAGCACCAGGGCCAGGTCCCCCCCGGCTGGTGCTCCCAGGGGACGACCGGCGGACGCAGGAGTGAAGCTGGCCTGGTCGCCGGCAGCCAAGTCCCTTCCCCGCATTGGGTTCACTCTAGGCGCCTCTCTTAGGCTGGTCCGATCACATGAGGTGCCATGCAGCTGGCCTTGGCGGTCGACGGCCACAGCATGTTTTACAGCCAGCAAAAACTGGGCTGGTTCTTTGACCCGCGCCGGCTGATGGAGCTGGCCTCCTCCCAGGCCGACCTGGAGGTGGGCAGCGCCTTCTGGTACCTGGGGCTCAAGGACAGCAGCGACCAGCGCCCCTTCCGCGATGCCCTTACCAGCCTGGGCTTCAGCGTGCGCACCAAGCCCTTGCGCGAATTCGGCCAGGACCCGGAGCAGCGCCAGTACGCCCGGGCCAACCTGGAGGTGGAAATCGCCCTCGACCTCATGGCCGTTTCGGGCCGCAGCGACGTGGTCTGGCTGCTCAGTGGCAGCCGCGATCTGGAGCGCACGGTGGAGGTGCTGCGGGCCCGGGGCCTCAAAATCGTGCTGATCAACACCGAGGGCATGGTGCCGCGGGAGCTGCGCAATGCGGTCGACCGCTTCTGGGACCTGGCCAGCCTCCGGCCCCAGCTGGAACGGTCCGAGGCCCTGCAGGCGCCGGTCTTCAGCCGTAACACCCCCTAGACTGGCCCCAACTCATACTCATTCCGCCTTTTCGTCCCATGGCCCGCGATCCCGGCCGGGTATTGATCTTCGATACCACCCTGCGCGATGGGGAGCAGTCCCCTGGCGCCAGCCTCAACCTCGAAGAGAAGCTGGCGATCGCCCAACAGCTGGCCCGCCTCAAGGTGGACATCATCGAAGCGGGCTTCCCCTTTGCCAGCCCCGGTGATTTCAACGCCGTGCAACGCATTGCCGGCAGCGTCGGCACGGCCGATGGCCCGGTGATCTGCGGCCTGGCCCGGGCCGCCAAGGGCGACATCAAGGCCTGCGCCGATGCCGTGGCGCCAGCCGTGCGGCGCCGCATCCACACCTTTATTGCCACCAGCGACATCCACCTCGAGCACAAACTGCGCAAAAGCCGCAGCGAGGTCCTGCAGATTGCCGGCGAGATGGTGGCCTATGCCCGCTCCTTTGTCGAGGATGTGGAGTTTTCCTGTGAAGATGCCGGCCGCTCCGATCCCGAATTCCTCTATCCGGTGATTGAGGCGGCGATCGCCGCTGGCGCCAGCACGATCAACATCCCCGACACGGTGGGCTACACCACCCCGGCCGAATTCGGCGCCTTGATCAAAGGCATCAATGAGCATGTGCCCAACATCGATCAGGCCGTGCTCTCGGTCCATGGTCACAACGACCTGGGCCTGGCCGTGGCCAATTTCCTTGAGGCCGTCAAAACGGGCGCCCGCCAGCTCGAATGCACGATCAACGGCATCGGCGAACGGGCCGGCAATGCCTCCCTCGAAGAATTGGTGATGGCGCTCTATGTGAGGCGCACCTACTTCAATCCCTTCCTGGGGCGCCCCGCCGAGAGCAGCGAACCGATCACGGGCATTCGCACCGAGGAGATCTACAAAACCTCCCGGCTGGTATCAAACCTCACGGGCATGGCGGTACAGCCGAACAAGGCAATTGTGGGGGCCAATGCCTTCGCCCATGAATCGGGCATTCACCAAGATGGCGTGCTCAAAAACCGCCTCACCTACGAGATCATTGACGCCCGCACGATCGGCCTGGCCGACAACCGCATCTCCCTGGGTAAGCTCTCGGGCCGCAGCGCCTTCCGCGCCCGCCTCGAGGAGCTCGGCTACAACTTGGAGCGCCAGGATCTCGATGATGCCTTTGCCCGTTTCAAGGAGCTAGCTGACCGCAAACGCACGATCAGCGACCGCGATCTTGAGGCGATTGTGAGCGAGCAGGTGCAGCAGCAGGCGGAAGCCCGCTTCAGCCTCAAGCTGGTGCAGGTGAGCACGGGCACCAACCTGCAGCCCACCGCCACGGTCACCCTGGTCGATGGCGAGGGCGGCGAACGCAGCGTCGCCTCGATCGGCACAGGACCGGTGGATGCGGTCTGCCAGGCCCTCAACCAGCTCGCCCAGGTTCCCAACGAGCTGGTGGAATTTTCGGTGAAATCGGTAACCGAAGGCATTGACGCCATGGGCGAGGTCACGATCCGGCTGCGCCGCGATGGCGTGCTCTATTCCGGCCATGCCGCCGACACCGACATCGTGGTGGCGGCCGGCCAGGCCTTTGTGAATGCCCTCAACCGGCTGGTGGCGGGCAGCCAACGGACGCCGCTCCATCCCCAACTGGCGCCCCTGCCCCAAGCCGAGCTGCCGCAGCTATGAGCAAAGCGACAGCATCACCCCCACCGATTGCCACCCTGGCCAAGGCGCTGCAGCTGGCGCTGCTACTGGTGCTGGCCCTAGCGATGCTGCTGCCCCTGATCTGGCTCGTGAGCACCTCGCTCAAGGGACCCGCCGAAGACATCTTCACCAGTCCCCCGAGCCTGTTGCCTAGCCAGCCCAGCCTGGAGGCCTACGGGCGCTTGTTCACGGATAACCCGATGCTGGGGTACATCCTCAACAGCACGATTGTCAGTGGCATCGCCGTGGTCGCCAACCTGCTGTTTTGCTCCCTGGCGGCCTATCCCCTGGCCCGGATGCGCTTTGCTGGACGCGGCATGGTGCTGGCCCTGGTGGTGGCCACGATCCTGATTCCGTTCCAGGTGGTGATGATCCCGCTCTATCTGTTGATGGTGCAGTTGGGCCTGCGCAATACCTTGCTGGCCCTGATCCTGCCCCAGGCCGCCACGGCCTTTGGCATCTTTTTACTGCGCCAAAGTTTTGCCGGCGTGCCAGCCGAACTCGAGGAGGCGGCCCGAATTGATGGCTGCACCCCCGTGGGCGAATGGTGGAACGTGATGGTCCCGGCGGCCCGGGCCGACCTGATCACCCTGGCGATGTTTGTGTTCATCGGCACCTGGAGCGATTTCCTCTGGCCCCTGGTGATCCTCGATGACCCCAAGCTCTACACCCTGCCCCTGGGCTTACAACAACTAGCCAGCAGTTTCTCCCTCGATTGGCGCCTGGTGGCGGCCGGATCGGTGGTGTCGATCCTGCCGGTGTT
>NSII01000200.1 GCA_002737305.1 Synechococcus sp. Baikal-G1 | reverse complement strand
GCCAAGGGCCGAACCGACCGGCATCAGTTTCGTGCGCAGATCCGGGCCGATTACCACCACATTGCGGGCCGATTCGAGATCCTGCTCGCTCAGAAAGCGCCCCTGGGCTACCTCAAAACGGCGCACCGGCAGAAAATCGGGCGTGATGCCTGAAACGGAACTGCTGGARCTGCGGGCCCCCGCCTGCACCACCTCATTCAGGGTGATCTGGGGGACAACCCGGCTCACGCTGGGCACCTGCTCGGCGATGGCCTTKGAGTCTTCCAGCACCAGGGTTTTAGGGAAATCAATCCCCTGACGTCGGGTGTCGTTGTTGCCAGGCACCACGAACAGCACGTTGGCGCCCAGGGTGTTGAGTTGGCCCTCGGCCAGGTTCTGGGCTCCTTTGCCGATCCCCACCAGGGTGATCACCGAGGCGTTGCCGATGACGATGCCCAGCATGGTCAACAGGCTGCGCAGCCTATTGGCCTTCAAGGTGGTGAGCGCCATCGCCACCGTTTCGCCTAGGGGCAGCTTTGAGGCCATCGATCGGGGTGGCTGGGGGGATTGTTCTCCGGTACCACCATGGCTGGCGGCAGGGGCGATCGCTGGCCCGCGCCTAACCGTATGCCCCTGACCTGGCGGAGCTGCCTGGGGATAGGCCAGGGTTATCCCGCCTAGGCGACGATTCCGACCTTGATCAGATCGGTGGAGCCACTGACGCCACTGAGGGTGCCAGCGGTCTCAACCACCAGATCGCCGCTGCSCAACATGCCCATGGAGCGGGCCACATCCATGGCCACTGCAAAGGTGCTGTCATCGTCGGCCTGCTCGGCAACGACCAGGGGGCTGACGCCCCAAACCARTTGCAACTGGCGGGCGACGCTCCCATCGCTGGTGACGGCCAGGATCGGGGTAGACGGCCGGAACTTGCTGACGTTCCGGGCCGTGGCACCGCTCTTGGTGAGGGTGAAAATCGCCGCCGCTTCCAGTTGGCGGGCAATCGTGCTCACCGCCTGGCTGATGGCGTTGGGGATGGTGGAGGCCATGCGGCTGTCSACCGAGCGCATGGGGTAATCCCGCTCGATGCGGCGGGCGATCGTGCTCATCGTCGCCACGGCCTCCACCGGGTAATCGCCCACGGCGGTTTCGTTGGAGAGCATCACCGCATCGGTGCCATCAAGGATGGCGTTGGCCACATCGCTGACCTCAGCCCTGGTGGGGCGGGGGCAGGAGGCCATCGAATCCAGCATCTGGGTGGCCGTGATGATCGGAATGCCGAGGCTGTTGGCCTTGCGGATTAATTCCTTTTGCAGCAGCGGCACTTCTTCGGCTGGCATTTCCACGCCGAGGTCGCCCCGGGCCACCATCACGCCATCGCAGAGGGGCAAGATTGCGTCGATTTGCTCGATGGCCTCGAATTTTTCGATCTTGGCCACCACTGGGGTGTTGTGGCCATGGCTCTTGATCAAGGCCTTGATCTCCTCCATGTCGGAGGGGTTGCGCACAAAGCTGAGGGCCACCCAATCGACGTTATGGGCCAGGCCGAAAATCAGGTCTTCCCGGTCCTTATCGGTGAGGGCCCGGATCGAGAGCTGCACATCGGGGAAGTTCACCCCCTTGTTGTTGGAGAGCACCCCCCCCACGGTCACGCGGCAATGCAGGGTCTGCTCAACCGTGTCAACCGATTCGACCACCATCTCGACCCGCCCGTCATCGAGCAGGATGCGGCTGCCGGGGGTCACCTCCTGGGCCAGGTTGTTGTAGGTGACCGTGGCAATGGTCCTGTTGCAACTCACCTCCCGGGCGGTGAGGGCAAAGGGGTCCCCATTGGCCAGGGTGATCGGCCCCTCGGCAAAGCGACCCAGGCGAATCTTGGGGCCTTGAAGGTCTTGGAGGATGCCGATATGGGTGCCCAGCTCCTTGGCCACGGCCCGGATTGTCTCGATGCGGGCGGCGTGCTCGGAGTGGTCGCCGTGGGAAAAATTCAGCCGGAAGGTGGTGGCACCAGCCAGCACCAACTCGCGCAGCCGTTCGGGCGATTCGGTGGCGGGGCCGATGGTGGCCACGATCTTGGTGCGACGCGTCAGATCGGGGAGGGCCATTGGCGGGGCCAAAGTCAAGTCGGAAACTACCATCCAGCACCTCCGCCCCCGGCCCCGCCATGGATATCAACCACTACCAGCAGGGGGCCAGGGCCACGGCCCGCTATCCCCAGGTGGGCTCCAATCCCATTTATCCGACCCTGGGACTTTGCGGTGAGGCAGGCGAAGTCGCCGACAAGGTCAAAAAGGTGATCCGCGACGACAACGGCGTTTTTAGCGATGCCGTGAGAGAGAGCCTCAAGCTGGAACTGGGCGATGTGCTCTGGTACGTCGCCCAGCTGGCCAGCGAACTGGGCTTTGACCTCGACACGGTTGCCCGCGCCAATTTGGAGAAACTGGCCAGCCGGGCCGCCCGTAACGTGATCGCAGGCAGTGGTGATCAGCGGTGAGTCAGGCGGCGCAGCGGGTTTCCAGGG
>NSII01000199.1 GCA_002737305.1 Synechococcus sp. Baikal-G1 | reverse complement strand
GTTGTCGGATAGCAACCTTAGGGGCCGGGCCTGGGATACCACCTTCAACTTCACCTACGGCCAATACGGTGGCCTGGCCGATATCTCCTTCACCGATCCCTGGATTAAGGGCGATAAATATCGGACTGCCTTCCGGGGCCGCATTTTCCTGAGCCGCGAAGTTCCCCAAATCTTCCAGAGCCAGAGTAATGGCAGCTTCAATACGGTTTCGAATGTTTCCAGCGGCTTTTATAGCGCACCTTCCACTGCAGCGGCCTACAATATTTATTCGTCAAGTAATCCGGGCTCAACAACTTACAATTCAGTTGAGGCGGCTAGGGCCGCCTATCCAGGCACTAATTGGTTTGCCTTGGATGGCAACCTGATTGCCGTCCAGCGGGTTGGCGCCAACCTCCAGCTAGTGCGGCCCCTCAATGGCGGCAATCCCTTCAAGAAGGCGCCCTGGAGCCTGGTGGTGGGCCTGAGTATTCAGGAAGCCACACCGATGAACTTCAGTGGCCAGACCATGCCCTACGGAGTGGCCACTACCAACTTCAGCGGCGGCAGCACCACCACTAGCAATGTGATTTGCATTGCCTACAACTGCGCCAATAGCAACCAACTCTTTGGCCTGCGGGTGGCAGCAACCCGCAATACGCTCAATGATCCGCGTAACCCCACAGCTGGTAATTTCCTGAGCCTCGGTACCGAGCAATTCGTCTCCGTAGGCCCCGAYTCGCCCACGTTCAACCGGGTGAGGGCTAGTTACACCCAGTACTACCCGGTGAAYTGGCTGCGGGTCTTCAAGGGCTGCCGGCCGAAAAAGGGTGAGGCAGCCGATTGCAAGCAGGCCCTCGCCTTCCAGCTCTCCGCTGGCGCCAACGTGGGCACGATTCCCCCCTATGAGGCCTTCTGCCTGGGAGGCTCCAATTCTGTGCGCGGTTTCTACGACTGCAACATGGGCGTCGGCACAAGCTATGGCGAAGCCACGATCGAATATCGCTTCCCGATCTTCAGCATCATTAGCGGTGAGCTATTTGCCGATGCTGGTACTGCCTTTGGCACCCAGGGCAATGTGCCGGGCAATCCCGGCGGTGTTCTSGGTAAACCCGGCTCGGGCTTCTCGGTGGGCACCGGCATCATCCTGTCCACCCCGGTGGGCCCCCTGCGCCTGGAGGTGGCCAGCCAGGACTTCACCAGCAACTGGCGCTTCAACCTGGGCGTGGGCTGGAAGTTCTAGTGACCGTTTGGCCTGAGGATTACGGCTCGGCCCACACCCTGGCCGCGCCCATGGAGTTGCAGGGAATCGGCCTCCATAGCGGCAGCCCAGCCCGGGTGCGCCTTGAACCGGCGGAGCTGCCGGGCTTTCGGATCGGCTGGCTCGATGGGGCTGATCGCTCCCTGCGCCTACTCGATCCGGCCCAGGTGGCCGAAACCCAGCTCTGCACGGCCCTGCAAATCGACCAACGCCGCCTGGCCACGGTTGAACATCTGCTGGCCGCCCTGGCGGGGGTGGGCCTCAGCCAGGTGACGATCCTGGTAGAGGGCCATGAAATTCCCCTGCTGGATGGCTCGGCCCTGCCCTGGGTGGAGGCGATCGCCGCCGCCGGCCTGCAACGGCTCGGGCCTCGGGCGCCCTTACAGGTCCTCGATGGTCCGATCACCCTGCAGCAGGGCCAGAGTTTTGCCACGGCCTTGCCCAGTGATCGGCCCCGACTTGGTGCCGCCATTGCCTTTAGCCAGCCAGCAATCGGCCAACAGTTTTTTAGCCTCGAGCTCACCCCCTTGGCCTTTGTTGAGCAGATCGCCCCGGCCCGCACCTTCGGCTTCCGCGACCAGATCGACCAGCTGCGCGCTAGCGGCCTCATCCAGGGTGGTGCCCTCGATAACGCCCTGGTTTGCGATGGCGACCACTGGCTCAACCCGCCGCTGCGCTTCCACGACGAACCGGTGCGCCATAAGCTCCTGGACCTGCTAGGGGATCTAGCCCTGGTGGGGTTACCCCAGGCCCAGGTCTTTGCTTACCGGGGCTCCCATGGGCTCCACACCGCCCTTGCCGCAGCCCTGGCCCGCCGTCGCCCCAGTTCCCCTTCCAGCTGATGCCCTT
>NSII01000198.1 GCA_002737305.1 Synechococcus sp. Baikal-G1 | reverse complement strand
GGCTCCTCSGCTGCGGCCCTGGCTTCTGAGCCTGGACTCCAATCGGCGCCTGTYCTAGGCCCCTTCGGTGCCGTACTCACTTGCGAGCAGATTCTTGGGCTGCTGCCCCAYCGCTACCCCTTCGCCCTGGTGGACCGGGTGATCGCCCACGACCCGGGCAAGAGCGCCGAGGCGATCAAAAATGTCACCTTCAATGAGCCCCAGTTTCAAGGCCATTTCCCCGGGCGGCCGCTGATGCCSGGGGTGCTGATCGTCGAGGCCATGGCCCAGGTCGGCGGCCTGATCGTCACCCAAATGCCTGACCTGCCCAAGGGGCTGTTCGTGTTTGCCGGCATCGACGGCGTGCGCTTTCGCCGGCCGGTGGTGCCGGGGGATCAATTACGGATTCGTTGCGAGCTGATCAGCATCAAGCGGAAGCGGTTTGGCAAAGTAAGGGCYCAAGCCACCGTGGAGGGTGAACTGGTCTGTTCTGGGGAGCTGATGTTCTCCCTGGTGGACTGACGGCATGACCAGTTCAACCGCCCCCTCAACCATGGACGGTGCCCCTGTCCAGACGCGGATCCATCCCACCGCCGTGGTCGATCCCAAGGCCGAATTGGGCGCTGGGGTCGACATCGGCCCCTATGCGGTCATTGGCCCGGAGGTGACAATCGGTGCTGGCACCCGCATTGGTCCCCATGTGGTGATTGATGGCCGGGTGCATATGGGCAGCCGCAACCGCATTTTCCCCGGGGCCTGCATTGGCCTCGAACCCCAGGACCTCAAGTACAACGGCGCCCCCACCGAGGTGGTGATTGGCGACGACAACAGCATCCGCGAATGCGTGACGATCAATCGGGCCACGGCCGATGGCGAGCAGACCCGCATCGGCAGTAGCAACCTGCTGATGGCCTACAGCCACCTGGGCCACAACTGCCACCTCGGTGATCGGATCGTGATCGCCAACGGGGTGGCCGTGGCCGGCCACGTGGTGATCGGCGATCGGGCCGTGATTGGGGGCGTGCTGGGCATTCACCAGTTCGTCCATATCGGCACGATGGCCATGGTGGGCGGCATGAGCCGCATCGACCGCGACGTGCCGCCCTTCTCCGTGGTGGAGGGCCACCCCGGCCGGGTGAGGGGCCTCAACCGCATCGGCATCAAGCGCAGTGGCCTGGCCGAACGCTCGGGCGGCGCCGAAGCCCGCCAGCTGCAGGAGGTTTGGAGCCAGCTCTACCGCAGCGATCGGGTCCTGGCCGAGGCCCTGGTGGTGGTGCAGGCCCAGGAGCTGCTGCCGGCCGCCAAAGAACTGTGTGACTTTCTCGTGGCCTCGATCAGCCCCGGTCGCCGGGGTCCCCTACCGGCCCAGCGTCCATGAGACGCCTGTTGATCAGCACCGGCGAGGTCTCGGGGGACCTGCAGGGGGGGTTGCTGGTGGTGGCCCTAAGGAAAGAAGCTGAGCGCCGCGGCATCGAGCTTGAAATCGTTGCCCTAGGCGGTGAACGCATGGAGCGGGCCGGCGCCCGCCTGCTGGCCAACACGGCGCCCCTGGGCGCCATTGGCCTCTGGGAGGCCTTGCCCCTGGTTTTGCCCACCCTGCGCCTGCAGCGGCGGGTGGATCGTTGGCTCGATGAGATGCCTCCCGATGGGGTCGTGCTGATCGACTACATGGGGGCCAACATCAACCTGGGCCTGCGCATCAAGAAGCGCTTCCCCCAGGTGCCCATCAATTACTACATCGCTCCCCAGGAATGGGCCTTCCGMCTTGGCGAAGGCGGCACCATGCGCCTGCTGGGCTTCACCGATCGGATCCTGGCGATCTTCCCGGAGGAGGCCCGCTTCTATGGCGAGCGGGGCGCCGATGTGCTCTGGGTGGGACACCCCTTGCTCGACACCCTGACGGAGCTGCCGGATCGGGAGGGGGCCCGCCAGCGGCTTGGTCTGACCGAGGGTGAGCGCCTTTTGCTGCTGTTGCCCGCCTCCCGCAGTCAGGAGCTGCGCTACCTGGTGCCGCCCCTGGCGGAGGCGGCGGCCGAATTGCAGCGCCGCACCCCCGGCTTGAAGGTGCTGGTGCCGGCCGGCCAGGCCGCCTTTGAACCCCTGCTGGACTCCCTGCTGGCC
>NSII01000197.1 GCA_002737305.1 Synechococcus sp. Baikal-G1 | reverse complement strand
TTGGGCGCGCCCTGCTCCAGCTCACTCTGGTGGTTCTGGTGCTGGTGGCCTCGCCCCTTGGCGCCCAGGCCGCCGAGGCGGAGGCGGTCTTTGCCGGGGGCTGTTTCTGGTGTCTGGAGCATGACCTGGCCCAGGTGAAGGGGGTGCTGGAGGCCGTCAGTGGCTAYAGCGGTGGCGAGTTGGCCAATCCCAGCTACAAGCAGGTTTCGGCCGGGGGCACGGGCCACCAGGAGGCMGTGCGGGTGCGCTTCGATGACAGCCGTGTCAGCTACGCCACCCTGCTGCGGGCCTACTGGCGCAATGTGGATGCCCTCGATGGCGGCGGCCAGTTCTGTGACAGGGGCCCTTCCTATCGGCCGGTGATCTTCACCGCCGGCGACGGCCAGGCCAGCCAGGCCCGGAGCAGCCTGCAGCAAGCGGCCCAGGAGCTGAAGCGATCCCCCGCTGAGATCAAGGTGCAACTGAAACCCCTAACGCGCTTCTGGCCGGCTGAGGCCTACCACCAGAACTACGCAGGCACCCACAAGGTGGCCTACACGTACTACCGCTGGGCCTGCGGCCGCGACCAGCGACTCGACCAGCTGTGGGGCAAGCGGGCCCGCTCCAGCCAGGGCTGGGCCGGCTGAGCCAGCAAGCCATCCCCGACAGGATCGAGAGAGGACCGGCCGATCGTCACCGCCAAATCCAACGAAAAGCTTAAGAAGAGAGGGCTGCCTATCCCGAACTCTTCAGTGTTGGAGCGGTTTTCCCACCCTCGTTACCCCTGAAAATTGCCTTACCATGATCAGGGCTTGAATGAGGCGTTTGTATGTATCTGCTGACGATCCGGGATGGGTTGCACACCCGCCATATCGGTCCCTATGAGAGTCCCAAGCAGGCTGCCGACGATCTCGATCGCTTGCTGGCCCAGTTCGGTGAACGCTCCCGCTGGCAGATCCATGCGCTCGAATCCCCCGAGATGGTGCTGGCCCCCAAGTCAGAAGCAACCGAGCGCAGGCAC
>NSII01000196.1 GCA_002737305.1 Synechococcus sp. Baikal-G1 | reverse complement strand
CGCCCGGTCGGGGCCCATTGGGCCAGCCTGGCGCCAAGCCGGCGATCAAATCAACGGCCAAATCCCACCCTAAATCAACAATCCCCTCGCGCCCCGGCGATGGCCGCCGGCCCTAAAGCCCTCGCGCCGCCCATACGATGGCCTAAGCCCCCCTCGGCCGATTCCCCGCCCCCATGACGGCTGCCGATCCCCGACAACAGGCCCTGATCGCCTCCCTGCGCAGCCGCTTCGCCGAGGCCCTCCGCAGCGGTGATGCCGAAGCCAAAAAGGCCCTGTTCAAGGAGGCCGTGTACCTGGGGATCCAGCCCGATCTCTTTGGCCCCATTCCCAGCGACCAAGATCCCGCCGGCTCCTAACCCGGGCTGGTGGATGGCCTCGGGCTGGTGCCGGCTCCGCCCTCTTGGCTGCACTTGGGATCAACCAGGCCAGATCCGATCAACTCCCCCTGATTAGTTCGACCCAATCAGTTCGAGCTGATCAGTTCGATCCGATCAGTTCGTCCCGATCAGTTCGACCCGATCAGTGCGTCCCCCATCAGCTCCCGATAGAGGGCTTGTTGCTGGAGGATGCGCTGCTCAAGGCGGTGGGGTGGCCCGGGAACCAGCCCACTGGCGTAGCCGATCTGGGCTGCCTCCACCAGGGCCTGGTCTTCCGCCAGAAAGGTTTGGATCTCCGCTAGCCAAGCCTGGGCCCCGGGCTCCAGCTCGGGGCGGCCCAGCAGCCACACCCCCATCTGGCAATGGCCTGGACCTTTGGGAAGGAATTGGATCAGGGCCAGGCGGCCATCGGGCCAGAAGAGCAGGTGGGTCCAGGGGGCCAGGCCAAAGGTGAGGAACTCGCCGCCGGCGGCGTGGGGGGTGGCCAGCAGGGTGGCGCAGCGGCTGAGGCGATAGCGGTAGTGGCGCACTGGGCCCTGTTCCCGGTGCAGGGTGGTGGGGTGGGCAATGGCGACGTGGTAGTCGTCGAGGGTGTTGTCGTGGGCAATTTTCCAGTTGCTGGCCAGCTCCTGGGTGGCGCTGGCCAGCAGCACCCGCGGCTGATCGAGCAGGGGCCGGGCCTCCTCTTGCACCAGATCGAGCTGCTCGGCCAAGGGGATTGGATCTGGCGCCAGGGCCACCCAGATCAGGGAGCCCAGCAGCTGGCAGGCCAGGTCCTGTAGGGGCCAGGCGCTGCGCTCAAAGGGCTCGAGAAAATCGGCCTCCCGGGCCCCAGCCAGCAAGACCCCATCGAGGCCATAGGTCCAGCCGTGATACGGACAGACCAGACGCCGGCAGGCCAGGGTGCCAGCGCCGGGATCCTGCAGGGCCACGCCCCGATGGGGGCAGCGGTTGAGGAAGGCCCGTGGCGGGCCATCGAGGGGCTGGCTGAGCAGGATCGGCTGATCGAGCAGGGTGAGCGCCAGGCAGGATCCGGGCGGCAGTTGGCTGGCGCAGGCCAGCGGGTGCCAGAAGTGCTTGGCATAGAGCTCGAGCTCCGCTGCCGCCACTTGGGTGGAGCCATAGGCCCAGGCCGGCAAAAAGGGCCTGGATCGCAGGTCGGCCTGGGGGTCCATTGGGTGCGCTGGTAATCAGGCGGTGAGGGTGGAATCGAGGTTGCGCAGCACGCTGGCCAACTCTTCCCGCAGGGCGAGGAAGGGTGGGGAGACGCGCAGATGGGCGAGGGAGGAGCGATCGAGATCGGCATTGACGCTGCGCACGATTCGGCCTGGCCGCGGCGCCATGATGTAAACCCGCTGGGCCAGGAGCAGGGCCTCCTCCAAATCGTGGGTGATCAACAGGGCGGTGAGGCCCGTTTGCAGCCAGAGGCGATGGAGGAACTCCTGCATCGATTCCCGGATCTGCAGATCGAGGGCGCCAAAGGGTTCATCGAGCAGCAACACCTTGGGTTCGGCCGCCAGGGAGCGGGCAATCGCCACCCGTTGCTGCATGCCCCCCGAGAGTTCGCGCGGCAGTAACCGGGCCGAATCCACCAGTCCCACCACCTCGAGGAAATAGGCGGTGCGTTCCCTCACCTCCGCTTTGGGCCGGCCCTGCAGGCGCATGCCAAAGGCCACGTTCTGGGCGGCCGTGAGCCAGGGGTAGAGGCTGTACTTCTGGAACACCATGCCCCGATCGGCCCCTGGGCCGCGGATCAGTTCGCCATCAAGGCGAATCTCGCCGGAGCTGGGCCTATCCAGCCCGGCAATCAAGCGCATCATGGTGGATTTGCCCGAACCGGAACTCCCCACCAGGGCCTGGAATTGGCCGGAATGGAGGTCGAAGCTCACTGAATCGAGCACCGGTTTGGCCTTGGGGCCATAGCCGAAGCTTTTACAAACTGAGGACACTTGCAGATGCATGGAGATCGGTCCTCAGTTCGCCCAGGAGCAGGCTTTGCGCATCAGGAAGCGGAAGCCCAGGTCGATCACCAGGCCCACCAGACCAATCACGATCAAGCCCACAAAAATGTCGTCGGTGCGCAGAAACCGTTGGGCCAGGCTGATGCGCTTGCCGAGCCCTTCGTTGGCGGCCACCAATTCGGCCACAATCACCAGGTTCCAGGCGGACGCCATGTTGATGCGATAGGTGTCGAGCACCTGGGGGGCGACAAACGGGGCCACCACCCGGGTGAGGATCGGCAGGCCCCTGCCGCCCAGGGTCAGGGCCGTTTCCACCAGTTCGGAGGGAACGAACTTGACCGCATCCATGATCATCAGGGTATTAAAGAAAAAGGTGCCGATGAAGATCAGCATCACCTTGGGCAACTCCTCAAGACCAAAATAAATAATTAGCAAGGGGATGAAAGCGGGCGCCGGCATGTAGCGAATTAAGGCCATCAGGGGCTCCAGCAGCCGACAGATGGTGGGGTTCGTGCCCATGGCAATGCCCACCGGCAGGGCTAGTCCTGCCGAGAGGGCAAAGCCAATGAACACCCGCTGAATGCTGGCCACCGCATCCTTGAGTAACAGGCCGCTTTGCCATTGGGCCTGGCCCGCCTGCCACACCGCCTGGGGCGAAGGCAGGAATAGGTTGTCAATGGCGCCACTGGCTGTGGTCAGAAACCAGATCAGCACCACCGTGGCCACACCCACCAGGCCCAGCACCCAGGGCTGGGCCAGAAAGCGGCGCAGGGAACGCAGGCGCTTCAAGGGACCAGCCTCACTTGGCGGCATCCACAAACTGGGAATTGAGCAAGTTGCTGAGATCCGGCTTGGMTTTGGCCAAGCCCGTTTCCACTAGGAAGGCGCTGATCTGTTCGGCCGCATAGGGCATCGAGAGCATGGAGTCGCCCGGTTTGAAGCCCTGACGGTTCTGCTCCAGGGTTTGAATCGTGGTGCCGGCGTTGTAGGCCTGGAATTCGGGCTCACTGACGCCGGAGCGCTGCACCAAAATCGGCAGGGTGCCGGCTGGATCGGTCTTGATCAAGTTCAAGGTGGCGAACCAGGCRTTGACGACTTTTTGAATCTTCTCGGGATTTTTGGTGACGAAATCGCGGCGGCAGACGAGCAGGTCGCTGATGGCGCCGGGATGCTCCCGGGAGGTGGTGAGGGCCTTGGCGCCGGCACGCTTGAGGGCCTGGGTGTTGAAGGGGGCATAGACCCCGGCCGCGTCCACCTTGCCGGCGGCAAAGGCCGCCGCGGCAGCGCCGGTTTCCAGGGGCACGAATTTAATGTCTTTTGCCGAGAGGCCGGCCTCTTTCAAGACCATTAACAGCAGGTAGTGGTCGACCGTGCCCTCTTCGGCGGCTACTTTTTTGCCCTTGAGATCGGCGATCGTATTGATGCCTGGCCCAGCGATGATYTGGTCGTTGCCAGTGGAGAAATCATTCATCAATACCACCTGCTGATCGGCCCCAGCGGCGATCGAGCTGATCGTGTCATTGAGGGTTTGGCTGTTGCAATCGAGCTGGCCGGCGCTCAGGGCATTAATCGAATCGAGGTAGCCATCAAACCACTGCATCTTCACCGGCACCCCGGCGTCGCTGAACAGG
>NSII01000195.1 GCA_002737305.1 Synechococcus sp. Baikal-G1 | reverse complement strand
AAAGTCCGCCGGATAGGGCTGCYAGCAGGGCCAGGCCAAGGGCCCGGGAACGGCGTAGGGACTGGGTTTTGTTGGGGCGTTTCATGGCAAATCAGGGATGGGGTTCAGGGTGAAGAAGCGCTGGGATTGGGTTTAAGAATCAAGGCTTTGGAAGTGGCCTGGCTGGAAGCAAAGAAGGGGTTAAGAGTTCAGGCGAGGAGTTGGGTGTGCTRTCAGGTGAACTGACAAGTTGYCCCTAGGGCGTTTTAGAAGAATTCGAGATAGCGTTTCAGCTCCCAGTCAGAAACTGTGCAGTGGTAAGACTGCCACTCTTCCCTTTTGTAGGCCACAAACGAGTCGAATAGTGCATCACCGAATACCCTTTTAGAAAGGGGATCGGCCGCAAACGCGTCGATTGCTTCGCCGAGGGTGCGGGGCAGCATGGTGATGCCCCGTTCGGCAAGCTGCTCCGGCGTCAATGTGTAGGCATTGACCAGGTTGGGGTCGCCAGGATCGAGCTGCTCGCGGATGCCTTCCAGGCCCGCAGCCAGAATCATCGCCCCACCGAGATAGGGATTGCAGGAGATATCAGCGGCGCGGCATTCCACCCGGCCGCCAGGCGAAGGGATCCGCAGCATGTTGGTGCGATTGTTGTTGCCGTAGCAAACAAACACCGGCGCCCAGGTGAAGCCCGACATGCTGCCCTGGGCCACYAGMCGCTTGTAGCTGTTGACCGTGGGCGCGATCACGGCACAGATGGCGGCGGCATGGCGCAGGATGCCGGCAATGAAGTGTTCGGCCAGGCGGCTCACCGCCGCCGGTTTGCCTGCGGGATCAACAAATAAATTCTCGCCGCTGGCCAGATCGGCCAGGGNNATGTTGTAGTGGGCACCACTGCCGGTGCGATCGCCGAAGGGCTTGGGCATGAAGGTGGCGATCAGGCCGTGGCGGTGGGCAATCTCCTTGGCCATCAACTTGAAGAAGGTGAGCCGATCGGCCATGGTCAGCACTTCGGCGTAGTCGAAATCGGTTTCGAACTGGCCGGGCCCATCTTCGTGATCGAAGGAATACACCCCCCAGCCCAGGCCATTCATGGCCTGCACCAATTCATCGAGCCAGGGCAGGTTGTCCAGCAGGCCGCGCACGTCGTAGGCGGGCTTATCGAGGCTGTCGCGCCCGCTGTAGGGCACCAAGTCGCCGGCGCCGTTGCGCTTGAGCACGAAGAATTCGGTTTCGATGCCGAGGTTGAAGCGGTAGCCCATGGCGGCGGCTTCGGCCCTCACCCGGTGCAGCACATTGCGGCTGCAGGCTTCAAATGGTTCGCCCCGTAGGTGTAAGTCGCTGGCGAACCAGGCCACCTCCTTCTGCCAGGGCAAAATCGTCAGGCTGGCGGGATCGGGAACGGCGGCGACTTCGTCATC
>NSII01000194.1 GCA_002737305.1 Synechococcus sp. Baikal-G1 | reverse complement strand
CCAAGCCTGGACCGGGACCAAGCGCAGGAGCAGGACGCGGATCCAGCCGGTCTCCAGGCCCTGGGCCGCCAGCTCGAAACCGGCCATCAATTTGAGTGGATTGTCGGCCGCCATCCCTTCCGCCCGCTGGTGGGAAGGGCCCTGGAGGCGGCCGTGGCCGATCTCGATCACCTGGCAGCCCGCCGCTGCCAGCTGCGGCTGCTGTTCTCCACTCCGGCCCTGGGGCCGGCCGGGGCGTTGCTAGCGGGCGGGCGAACCTTYAGCGCCGCCGAAATGGGCCTGGTRCAGGCCGCCGCCGCCTGCGAAGGGGCCGCCTTCAGCGCCCTGGCCGGTGGCCCGAACCTGGACGTGTTGGATCAAACCCTCCAGGAGCGCGGTTGGACGGTGGCCTGGCAGCGCTGGCCCGAACCCCTGGACTTGGAGATCGGCGAGCCCCTGCTGGAGCGCTGGTTTGGCCCCGAGGCCGGCTATCGCCAGCAGCTGCAAACCAGCCTCCCCGCCGCGGACATCAACGGCTTAGCCCTGTTGCTGCGGGGCCTCCTTGGCCAGCGACTGCCCCAGCGCCTGCAGCACCAGCTGCTGATCGCCCAGCGCCGGCCCAGGGATTAGGGCTTAAGCAAAGGCTTCGCCAAACCGCCCAAGGGGGCCAATCCGGAGCCACCGCCCTGGCGAGCCTGGTTGGCCTGCAGGCAGGCGGGCAGGAACACATACCAGGACAGCAGCGACGTGCACTGGGCCTCGCCGACACACTTGCCGGCGGCACAAACACTCGGGGGGGCGCTGTCCCGGCCGCAGGCCTGCATGGTGCTGAAGTCGGTGGGCAGGTTGGCCATGATCGTCAAGGCCGAAATCTGGCCGCCAGCCGCGGCCGCGGCGATGATCGCCGAGCGCAGGGCTTGGACAGCATCGGTGGACTGGGTCCTTGACGGCCCGTAACCGCGGGTCTGGGTGCGCAGGAAGGCCAGGCCATCGCTGGAATAAAGGAAGCGGGCCAGGGCCACCACATCCACGCTGTAGGGCTTGGCCAGGCCTAGGCGCAACTCCGCGGGGCTCCAGCCCGAACGGTTGATGGCGCTGTCCAAGGAGCGGTCGCTCACCACCCCCGTCTCGACAAAGCGGCGAATCGCCTCCGGATGGAGCGACCAGACCCCAACGCCGCTGGTCCAGCGCACGGGGATCACCTGGCGGCCGTTTTGCCCCCCAGCAACAACACCGAAATCGCCGCCAGCCGGGAGCGGTTGGGTCGCCGGGCCAGGGCTAGCCGCCTGGGCCAGGCCCCCMATCGGTGCCAAAGCGATCAGGGCCCCCGGGCCAACCGTGCCGGTGAGCCCCACAAGAAGCACCGAAGCGAGCCTGGGGCCAAGACGGCCTGGCCGGGGGGCCTGGGAGGCGGGCACCATCGCTGAGCCGGGCATTTGCATGGGCCTGATCATCGCTGGCCAGGGCGAACGGAGCCAGTCCAGGCGTTCTCCCACGCCCACCCCTTGCCCAGGGATCGGGCCGAAGGGTCAGGCTTGGCGCCAGCGAAATCGACAAGCAGGGCCAGCCCCTAGGCCCATCCGCCTAGGCTCAAGTCCCGTTCAGCGCTAGTGCCATGGCCCTCCAGATCGGCGATCCAGCCCCCGATTTCACCCTGCCCGACCAGGACGGCAATCCGGTCACCCTCTCGTCACTGCGGGGCCAGCGGGTGGTGATCTACTTCTATCCGAAAGATGACACCCCTGGGTGCACCAAGGAAGCCTGCAACTTCCGCGACCAATGGGCAGCCATCGAAGAAAAGAGCATGGTTGTACTTGGCATTAGCAAAGATGCCGCGACCAGCCACAGCAAATTCATCAAGAAATACAACCTTCCCTTTAGTCTGCTCAGCGACGAAGAACCCTGCCCAATCGCCGCGTCCTACGAAAGCTATGGGCTTAAAAAATTCATGGGTAAGGAATACATGGGCATGATGCGCCACACTTTTGTGGTGGATCCCATCGGCAACCTGGAGCTGATTTACCTCAAGGTGAAAGCCGAAACCATGGCCGACCAGATCCTCAAGGACCTGAAGCTGGCTTAAGCCCGCCCCAAGCCAGGGCCGCCAGGCTTTCCAACGCCAGGTTTGGGGCCACCGTGAAGGTCACCCCCTGGGCCGCCAGCAGGGGTGCCAGCTGGCCACCATCCCCCCCGGTGAGCCAAAGCTGGCAGGCCCCACCTGGTCCGCCGGAGCCCCTGGCTTCCTGCCAGGCCAGGGAGATTGCGGCCGCCACCGCCTCCAGGCAGCCCCGCACCATGGCTTCGCGGGTCTCCAGCGGCCAGGGCCCTGGACTGGGCTCCTGCCACCAGGCCTGATCGAGCTCGGGCAACAGGGCCGTGCCCCCCGCCAGGGCCCGCAATTGCAGGGCCACCCCCGCCGCCAGCCGGCCACCGCAGAAGCGGCCGTCCCCAGCCACCAGGGTGAGGCTCAGGGCCGTGCCGGCATCGGCCACYAACACCGAAGCCCCTGGGCTGATCAAGTTTTGGCGCCGCCAGGCCCCCCAGCCSACCAGGGCCCGATCGATGCCCAGCCAGGGKGGCAGTCCCCCCAGGGGCACCTGCTCCAGGGTCAGGCGCCGAGCAGCGGGCGGATCCAAACCCATGGGCAGCTCCCCTACCGCCGCCCAGGCCCGCCACCGAGCCAGCGGGATCGGCAGGGGGTGGGGCGCKGCAGCGGTGTGGAAGCAGCGCAGGACAGCCGCTCCCAAGGGAMCGGGCCGATCGGTGGCTCCAGCCCCTGMGGCCCCATCGCCGCCACCAAGCTCAGCCCAGTGCCAGCGACTATTGCCAAGTAACACCACCGCCCCGGGGGCCGGRTCAGCCCAGGCCGCCCCAGGGGCCATCGCCACCTAAATGCCCTCGCCCATCACCCCGGGCAGGTGGATGCCGCATTCCTGCTTGAGGCCGCCAAAGCGGGTGGCCCGGCCCGCGTTGGTGCCGTCATCAGGCCCACTGGAATGCCAGTCGCCCACGGTGGAATAGCCCTGTTCAAACAGGGGATGCTGGGGCAAGTTGTGCTCCTGCATGTAATAAAAAACGTCCTTGGGCGTCCAATCGAGCAGGGGCCGCAACGACCAGCGCTGGCGCACAAGGGCCACAGGGTCCATGGCCTGGCGATGGTCGGTTTGGCCGCCGCGCACGCCGCTGGCCCAGCAGCGAACGCCCAGGGCCTCCATTGCCCGGTCCAGGGGTTCCACCTTGCGCAAGCGGAGATAGTGCTCCATGTCCTCGAGCTTGCCGGTGCTCCAGAGCTGGCCATGGAGGGCCTCCATCCGGGCCGGGCTGAGCTCGGCCTGGGCAACGATCAGCCGCAGATCGAGCAGGGCGGTGAGGGTTTCGGCGTAGCGATAGGTCTCGGGGGGGAGGTAGCCCGTGTCGACCCAGATCACCGGCACGGGCCGATCCAGGCGGCTGATCTGGTGCAGCAACACCGCCGATTGGATGCCAAAGCTGGTGGTGAGGACAAAACCATCGCCGAAGGTCTCAAGCCCCCAGCGCAGGCGGCTAGCCGCATCGCCCTGGGCCAAGGCCTGGGCGATCAACTCGGGATCGAAGGCGGGATCCAGGTCAGGCTCGCCGCGCCGCTCTAAGGGAGCAAGGGTGCTTGTCATGGCTCCCATCTTCTCGCGCCGACGACTCTGGTTAGGGTTTGGGACATCCGCCCCCTGGAGACCGCTGCGCCGATGGTGCCGACCCCCAAGCCCGCTCCCGTGGTGATTGCCGGTGGCGGTTTCGGTGGCCTAACCACGGCCCTGGCCCTGGCGGCCCATCACCGGCATCCGCCGATCCTGTTGATCGAGCCCCAGGAGCGCTTCCTGTTCTTGCCCCTGCTCTACGAACTGTTGAGCGGTGAATTGCGGCGCTGGGAGGTGGCCCCCCGTTACGACGCCCTGCTGGCCGGCCGGGGGGTGGCCTGGTTGCGTGACCGGGTCGCCCACATCGACACCGCCGGCCACAGCCTGCAAACCGACTCCGGCCGCCAGGTCGCCTACAGCCGGCTGGTGCTGGCCACCGGCGGCCGCAGCGACGACTTCGGCATTCCCGGTGTGGCCGAGCACGCCCTCGACTTCCGCAGCCTGGCCGATGTTGAGCGGCTGCACGCGCTGATCCAGCGGCTGAAGCAACGCCAACGGCCCCTGCAACGGCTGGTGGTGGTGGGGGCGGGCCCCAGCGGTGTGGAACTGATCTGCAAACTGGCCGACCTGCTCGAGGGCAGCACGATTTTGGAGCTGGTCGAACAGGGGCCCGAGCTCCTACCCAATGGCCGCTCCTTCAACCGGGACCAGGCCCACAGCGCCCTACTGCGCCGCGACATCCACCTACGCACGGGCACCCGGGTGGAGGGCATCGATGCCAGCGGCCTGGAGCTGGTGCGGGGCGGGGCTGCCCCCATGGCCGCTGCTGAACCATCGCCAGGCGGTCAGGCCTTGCCAGTGCAAAGGGAACGGCTGCCGGCCGATGCGGTGATCTGGACCGCCGGCATGGCGGCCAACCTGCCGCCGATTAACCCAGCCCCCGAGCGCGATCGCCGCGGCCGGGTGGTCTGCCAAGGCGACCTGCAGGTCAGGGGCCTGCGTGACGTCTTTTCCCTGGGGGATGGGGCCGTCTGCGGCGACGACCAGCCCCCCCTACCGGCCACGGCCCAGGTGGCCTACCAGCAGGCCCAACAGCTGGCCGCCAACCTGCTGCTCTCCCTAGCCGATCAACCGCTCAAGCCGTTCCAGTGGAACGACTTAGGCGAAATGGTCGGCCTGGGCATCGGCCAGGCGAGCCTCACGGGCCTGGGCCTCACCCTGGCCGGTCCAGCCGCCTTCCAAATCCGCCAGCTCGCCTACCTGGCCCGCATGCCAGGGCTGTCCCACCAGCTGCGGGTCGCCGCCGGCTGGCTAGCGGACTGGCGATGAGCCCCCCCTCCGTGGCAAGGGATCCCGGGTCCCGGACGCAGGCCCAGGGCCTGCTGCCGCCCCCAGAGGGCCTGCTGCTCGATGCCATGGGCACCTTGATCGGCCTGCGCCAGTCCGTGGGCCACACCTACGCCGCCCTGGCCGCCGACCACGGCCTCAGCGTCGATGCCGCGGCCAT
>NSII01000193.1 GCA_002737305.1 Synechococcus sp. Baikal-G1 | reverse complement strand
TGAACACAATCCGGTTCTCCAGGCCCAGGAGCAGGTCCAGGTTGCGCAGGCCAAAATCAGCGTCCAGCACGGCGGTGCGCACACCCTGCCGGGCCAGGGCGATCCCCAGGTTGGCGGTCAGGGTCGTTTTGCCAACCCCCCCCTTTCCAGAGCAGATCAGGATATTGCGGGTCTGATGCGGGGTCACGTTGCCAATTGGAGTGTATTGAGATTAGGCCCAAGGGCTTGATTGCTTTGGCCTAGGCCGCCACTGTGGCAAGGGGCCCCGCTGGGCCTAAAACAACTTGACAGATGCCAGTAGCCATGGACGGCAGCCCTGACCCCCATCAGCAGACCCTGCTGGATCACGTCCGATCAATTCGCCGATCTCTATGCCCTGGCCGAAGCCGCCCCGGGCCCCAGTTCGATGTTGGTGGGCTTGCTCSGCATGGGTGCGGCCTGGCGGGAGGGCCCCGGCTGGGCCTTGTTCAGTGCGGTACTGGCTGAACTAGCGATTTTGCTGCCCTCCACCTTTTTGATGGTGGTCGCGGCCCTGAGTTGGAACCGCTTTCGCGATTCCCCCTGGCGCATCGCCTTTGAACGGGGCCTGGGGCCGATCACCCTCGGCATCCTGTTTGCCGTGGGCCTCAAGATCCTCCACACCTCCGACCACGGCGTGCCGGCCTACCTGGTGTCGATCGTGGTCTGTGTGTTGACCTTGCGCACACGGATTTCGCCCCTCTGGTTCATGGCGATTGCGGGGTTGCTCGGCGGCCTTGGCGTGATCAATCGCTAAGGGCCCTAATCGGGGAGGCCCCAGATCGGCTCGGCTGGTTCGATTGCGATGGCCCCGTCCACCAAAAGGGCCTGTTCCGCGTAACCCAGGGGTGGCAGGTCCTCTGGCCCCCGGGCCACGGCCTCGGCGATGCGCAACTGCAGGGGCCGTAGTTGGAGGGCCACGATCCTGGCCAKCTGGTTGCCCTGGCAGCCGGCGTGGGCCACCCCGCGCAGGCGGCCCCACACGCGCACGTCCCCCGCGGCGCTAATCCGCGCCCCCGGGTTGACATCGCCAAGCAGTAACACCGAGCCCTCCACCTGCAGGTGGTCGCCGGAGCGCAGGGTGCCCTGGTGGATCGTCAGGCCGAGGACCTGGGGTTCCGTTGGGGCGGTTGGTTCATGGGCGGCGGCGGCCCCGTCCCCCGGTCGCTGCAGCTGGGTCACCACCCCCAGGCTGGAGGCGGCCACCAGGGCTTCCGGCACTGGCGCTTCCACCCGCACCAGCCGCAGGCCCCGTTGCAKCAGCAGCGGTTCCAGCTCCCGCAGGTCCGCTGCGGTGAGCAGCCAGTCGCCGGTCGCCAGCACGAGCTCCTCGCTGAGCCATTCCCCCCTGGGCGGTAGGGCCCCGAGGGCATAGCCCACCTCCGCCACCAGGCTGCCGGTGGCGCTGGTGGCGGMGGCAAGCCGCAGCCGGTGGGGCTGGCCGGCGGCGGTGGCCAGCAGCAGTTGGGAGGCCATGGTTGGAACCCTGTTGGTGGGCGATCCCGTTATCCCAGCATCTGGCAAGCCCTGGCAACGGGCCGATTCGCCTGGCGCAGGCCCTCAGGTTGGCCGATCCGCCCCCGTCAGGGCCGTGCCAAGGGCAGCTCTCAGGGGGCCGCTCACCTCCGGGGGGTGGATCAGCCAGGCGATTTCTACCGGCTGGATCAGGCTTCGCACCAGGGCCGAACTCTGCTCCAGGGCCCTGAGGTTGCGGCCATCCCAGAGCCGCAGGCCCCCCTTATAGGGGTGGTAGCCGCGGCTCTGGTGTTGGTGCAAGCCGCAATGGAGCTCCGCCTCCAGGCCCTCGGTCCGGCAGAGCTGGCGCGCTTGGGCCAGCAGTTCCAGCCGTTGGGCCGGGGCCAGGGCGCTGACATCACTGGCCTTGAGCAGGCGCCGATCCAGCAGGCGCTCGCACAGGGTGCGCAATCCGGCCGGCCCCTCTTCGCGCCAGCGCAGCAGGTGATAGCCGGTGCGCAGGTCATCGTTGGCGAGAAAGTCGTCATCGCCCAGCTGGTCGGGCTGCCAGAGCCAGCGGGCCATCACCCGATCGGCTTCTACCAGGGTTGGCCCGAGCCGGCGGGCGGTGGCGATCGTCTGGCTGAGGAGCCAGTTGCACACCATGTTGAGTCGGTGGTTGTAGACGCTCCGGTACATCAGGTTGCGCACCACCAGGTAGTGCTCCACCGCCATCAGGCCCTTGGGATGGATGGCGATGTTGCCATCGGGGGCCAGGGTGAGGGCGGCCAGAATCCGCTCCAGGTCGAGCTGGCCGAAGCGGGTGCCGGTGCTGTAGCTGTCGCGCAGCAGGTAATCGAGCCGGTCGCAATCCAGCTGGCTGCTCACCAGGGCCTTGATGGCGGGTTCCGGGTACTGGCCGTGTTCGAGCAGGTCGGCCACGGCTTGGGCGGTGCCGGGGGCGTAGGCCTCGAGGCGATCGCGCAGGGCGGGATGCTGGCGCACCAGTCGCGCCGACCAAACCTCATGGCGCAGGCCATACATCTCCTCGCCGGAATGGCTCAGGGGCCCGTGGCCCACGTCATGGAGCAGGGCAGCGGCCAGGAGCACGCCGCGGTGCTCCTCCAGGGCGGGCTTGAGGGCCACCAGGCCATCAAAGGCCTGGCGGGCCAGGTGTAACACCCCAAGCGAATGGGTGAAGCGACTCGATTCGGCCCCATGGAAGGTGAGAAACGCCGGCCCCAGCTGGCGGATGCGCCGCAGGCGCTGGAAGGGGGCCGTGTCGATCAGGTCCATGGCCAGGGCCTCGGCCGGGCGGCTGCGCTCGAGCCGGATCCCCCCATGCAGGGGATCGTGGTAAGTGCGCTGGCTCATGGTTGAACCGCCTGGGCGGGGTGGTCTTGGCGGGCTTTAGGGGTCGCATCCAGACGTGCCACCAGGCTGGTGGCGGCGCTCTCCAGCCAGGCGTCGTTACTGCCGCCGGGATCGAGCGGTTCGGGCCCCGCCAACCGCTGGTCTGGCTCGATGCCCTGGTTCTGGATGTCGCGGCCGCTGGGGGTGGCGTAACGGGCCACGGTCACGGCTAGGCCGCTGCCATTGCCCAGGCCGATCAGGGTTTGGATCAGGCCCTTGCCAAAGGTGCGCTCCCCTAGCAAGGGGGAGCGGCCGTCGTCCTGGAGGGCCCCGGCCAGGATTTCGCTGGCGCTGGCGGTGCCGCCATTCACCAGGGTCACCATGGGCCCCCCGTAGAGGCGGCCGGGGCTGGCCTGCTGGGGCGACTCCAGGCCGTCGCGCCCCACGGTCGCCACGATCGGCTGGCCATCGAGCAGGTCGTCGGCGCTGGCCAGGCCCGCGGCCACYAGGCCGCCGGAGTTGTTGCGCAGATCGAGGATCACCCCTTCCACGCCGCTGCGTTCAAAGCCGCCGAGGACCTCGCGCAATTGGGAGGGCACGGGCTCGCTGAACTGGCTGATGCGCACGTAGCCAAGCCTGTGGCCGCCGCGCTCGATCAGGCGCTCGCGCACCGGCTTGATCGCCACCTCCCGCCGTTCCAGTTCCACTTCTCGCTCCTTTCCATTGGCCAGGCGCAGTTGCACCAACACCCGGGAGCCGGCGGGGCCCCGCAATCGGGCCGCCGTGCCCTCCAGGCCCAGGTCACGCGTCAAAACCCCATCGACCCGCAAAAGGTCGCTGCCACTGACGATGCCCGCCTGGTCGGCGGGGGAGTCCTCCAGGGGGGCGATCACCACGATCGTGGCCTCGCCTGCCTGGCCAGGCGCCTCGGGGCGCAGGCCTAGTTGCAGCCCCACCCCACTGACGGTGCCTTCGGTGTTGGCCTTGAGGCTGGCGAAATCGGCTGGTCTCAGCAGGCGGGTGTAGGGATCGCCCAGGGGCGCCAGCATCGCCTCGATCGCCGCGTAGGCGTCCTCACTGCTCTGGATCGACTTCTCCATGGCCTTCTGGCGCAGCCGGCGCCAGTTCACGGCCTCAAAGCGCTCCGGATCCACATAGCTCTGGTTCACCAGGCGCCAGCTCTCCACCACCAGCTGCTGGGCATCGCTGAGGGCCCAGCAGCTGGCGGGTTGGGCCAGCAGCAGCACCAGGGCCAGGGCGCCAGCCAGCACTGCTGGGGCCAGGTCCCGGCTAGGGGACCCGGCCGGCCTGGGGGCCACTCCCGGGGTCACTCCCGGGGTAACTGTTGCAATGGGTTGAGCCCTGGGGCGAGGAGGCATCACTTGGCTCACGGCCGGCTCGGGGCGATCGGTAGACTCTGCCAACCAAACCACCTCGCTGCATGGCGAATTCCTCCCCCGCTTCCGGCGGATCGTCCTCACCGGTTTACGACTGGTTTCAGGAGCGACTGGAGATCCAGGACATTGTTGACGACATCGGCGCCAAGTACGTGCCCCCGCACGTCAACATCTTTTATTGCCTCGGTGGCATCACCCTGGTCTGCTTCCTGATCCARTTCGCGACCGGGTTCGCGATGACCTTCTATTACAAGCCCACCGTGACTGAGGCCTACGCCTCAGTCCAGTACCTCATGACCGACGTCAGCTTCGGCTGGCTGATCCGTTCGGTCCATCGCTGGAGCGCCAGCATGATGGTGCTGATGCTGATCCTGCACGTGTTCCGCGTGTACCTCACCGGTGGCTTTAAGCGCCCCCGCGAGCTCACCTGGGTCACCGGCGTCACGATGGCCGTGATCACCGTCTCCTTCGGCGTCACCGGTTACTCCCTGCCCTGGGATCAACTGGGTTACTGGGCCGTCAAGATCGTCAGCGGCGTGCCTGCTGCCGTTCCCGTGATCGGCGATTTCATGGTCGAACTCCTGCGCGGCGGCGAGAGCGTTGGCCAGTCCACCCTCACCCGCTTCTACAGCCTGCATACCTTCGTGATGCCCTGGCTKCTGGCGGTGTTCATGCTCTTGCACTTCCTGATGATCCGCAAGCAGGGCATCTCCGGTCCCCTTTGAATTGCCACCGCACCTTTTCGCCTCACCTAATTACCCCAATCCCATTCCCCAGGGCCAGCCATGCACGTCCTTAAGAAGCCTGATCTGAGCGATCCCAAGCTGCGGGCCAAACTGGCCAAGGGCATGGGGCACAACTATTACGGCGAGCCCGCCTGGCCAAACGACCTGCTCTACATCTTCCCGGTCGTGATCCTTGGCACGATCGCCTGTGTGGTTGGTCTTGCCGTTCTTGACCCCGCCATGCTGGGCGATAAGGCCGATCCCTTYGCCACCCCCCTGGAAATTCTTCCCGAGTGGTACCTKTACCCGGTCTTCCAGATCCTGCGGGTCGTTCCCAATAAATTGCTGGGCATCGCCCTGCAGACCATGATCCCCCTGGGTTTGATGTTGATTCCTTTCATTGAAAGCTTCAACAAGTTCCAGAACCCCTTCCGCCGTCCCGTGGCTATGGCGGCCTTCCTGTTCGGCACCGTGTTTGCGATCTATCTCGGCATTGGCGCCGCCATGCCGATTGATAAGTCCCTCACCCTGGGCCTGTTCTGAACCTCCTTGGGGTTACCCAGTTCGTTCAGCCCTAAAGTTCACCCTGAAACTCCGGCCTTTGGTCGGATTTTTTTTGTGTGGTGTGGTCAAGTCGCGTGCCCCAGGCGGCTCCGATCCGACCAGCCGTCGCCAAACCCCATGAATCAGCCGTGTTGGAGCCGGGCCCCGCGGGACGTCCGTGAACCTCCAGAAGGCCGCTGTAGCTGGCAACACCGTTGAGGTGCCCCGCACAGGGCTCTAGGGAGCCGGAGGCGCCAGATCAGAGCCTTTGGTGCCTCAGCACCAGGCGCTTGGAATGGTTTCCCCATAGAACTGCCATCGCGGCAACGGCTCAGCGGGCCCGCCCTGGGTAGCTGGCCAGCCTGAGCAGAGCCAGGCCGGGGAAGACCCTCCCAATTGCTGTTCGCTTGTTTCGGTTTGCAACAAGAAACCGGCTGCGGCAGTGGGTCAAGCCCCTCGCCCCGACTGGCCCCTCGCCCCCGACTGCGCCCTAGAGGGCTTTGTGCAAGAGCCTGAACCCCCCCTGCCTTGAGGCACTGGTAGGCGGACGTGCTGTTTGGGTGGTAAGCTTTTGAACTGCGCGTCAGGGAAGGGGTTCACCCTTCGGCTCTGGTGTTAGCGGGATTGCTGAGGAGCCGAAAGGCGCTGAGGTGGTCGAACCAAACCAGTTGAGGGAGGCGCAAGCCGCCGATGCTGTAGGTTCAATCTGTGGTCGCYGAGAGGCGCCGCAGYCTGAAAGCAAGGGGAGAAGCCGAGAGATTGGCTTTAATTTTTGCGGAAGGGCGCACCTGGACAACTAAAAAAGTTTAGGAACTGACGCTTTTGCTGCGTCTTGGACCTGGGGCTGGAGGGACTCACTTGACGTGGATCACCCAGTCTTGAGTTTGTGGCCGATAAGCAGCAGAGGTGTGAGGTCCCGTCAAAAGAAACAAGCAATAGAGATCTGTTGCGGTTGTCTGCGAAACCTTCTCACGAGGCGGATCAGA
>NSII01000192.1 GCA_002737305.1 Synechococcus sp. Baikal-G1 | reverse complement strand
TCGATAAACGGCTGCGCCAGGGGGCCGGCGACCGATGCGGCTTCAGTCAGCACGCTGCCGATGGCCTGCTGCTGGAGGGCTGGCTGATCGGCTGCAGCCCCCTTAGGGATGGCCAGATCCAGGTCGCCAGGGGGTCAGGAGTAGCCCTGGTCGGATCCCCTTTCCTGACTGCGGCTGAATGGGCTTGGTTACCCCGTTGGAACCAGGCCCTGGAGGCCTACCAACCCCTCTGGCGCCGGCTCCATGGGCTCTGGGTGCTTTGGCCGCTGGATTGGCGACTGCCCCGGCGCTGGCGCTTTCAGGCCGAGGCCCAGCAACGGCGCCTAGGTGGCGGCTGGCTCAGGGGCACCAAGATTGACCAGTTGGTGCGCTCCAGCTTGTGCTCCCTGCCGCCCGAGTTGTATCTGCAGCCCCTGCTGGCTGGGGCAGATCAGCTTCGGTTGCTCGATCGCCGCAGACGCAGCCTGTGGGAAGGACCTGGGCGGGAGTTTGATCCCAGCTAGGCCCCAAGGGTTCGTCGAACCAAACAACCAATCTGCCCTGGTGAGGCCCCAGGGGCTTTTAGGTCTCAGCAAGCCAAGGTGGCTACTGGGCTCAGCCTTCGCTGTCGTCCTCTTCAGCGATCGGATAGACGAAGCCTTGGGCCCGGCCGCTCAGCACGGCCTTGCCGATCGAGAGGGCCTTTTGGGCCGCGACCCGGGCCTTGCCCTTCCAAGTGGCGTGGCGCTGATTGCGCTTGCCTTTCGATGTTTTCTTCTTGGGAACAGCCATCCCTTACGCGCAACCAAACAACAATCTTCCGCTGCCGCCTCGCCTTTCGTCAAATCGCTAAACTCCCTTCCATTGACTGGGTCTTGTGAGCAGCAGCACTCCACAGCCAGCAGCCCAGCCCCTAGCGCCGCCAGCGCAACGACCCGCGGAAGGCCCCTCCCTACTGCGGGATCTYGGTTTGGCCAAGCCGCCGCCSCCTAGCTACAGCAAGCTGTTGCAACAGGTGCGCACGGGCAAGGTCAAGGACCTTGAGCTGTCCTTAGTGCGCCGGGAAGTCACAGTCACCTATCCGGCCGGCGCCAAGGTCCAGGTGCCTGTTTTCAGTAACGACCAGGAGCTGTTGCGCACGGCCCAGCAGGCCCGGGTGCCCTTGACGGTGCGCGATGACCGCCGCGATGAGGCCACCGCCGGTTTAATCGGCAACATTTTGTTGGTGGTGTTGCTGTTTGGCGGCCTCACCCTGCTGATTCGCCGCTCCAGCCAGGTGGCCAATCGGGCCATGGGCTTCGGCCGCAGCCAGGCCCGCATCCAACCGGAGGGCAGCATCGATGTGCGCTTCGAAGATGTAGCCGGTATCGCCGAGGCCAAGCAGGAACTCGAAGAGGTGGTTACCTTCCTGCGCCAGCCCGAACGCTTCACCACCATTGGCGCCAAGATCCCCAAAGGGGTGTTGTTGGTGGGCCCCCCTGGCACGGGTAAAACCCTCTTGGCAAAAGCGATCGCCGGCGAAGCAGGCGTTCCCTTCTTTTCGATCGCCGCGTCTGAGTTTGTTGAGATGTTTGTGGGGGTGGGAGCATCGCGGGTGCGTGATTTATTCCGACGCGCCAAGGAAAAGGCACCTTGCATCATCTTTATCGATGAGATCGATGCGGTTGGTCGCCAGCGTGGTGCTGGTATTGGCGGTGGCAACGATGAACGCGAGCAAACCCTCAATCAGTTGCTCACGGAGATGGATGGCTTTCAGGACAATTCTGGAGTGATCCTGCTGGCCGCCACCAATAGGCCCGATGTGCTCGACACGGCCCTGATGCGGCCCGGTCGTTTTGATCGCCGCATCGTTGTTGACTTACCCGATCGCCGCGGGCGCGAACAGATCCTGGCGGTGCACGCCCGCAGCCGCCCCCTGGATCCTGAGGTTTCTCTGAGCGATTGGGCCAGCCGTACCCCTGGATTTTCCGGCGCCGATCTCTCCAATTTGCTCAATGAGGCGGCGATCCTCACGGCCCGCCGGGATCGCCAGACCATYGRCGACCAGGCCCTCAACGATGCCCTCGAACGCATCACCATGGGTYTGGGGGTGGCGCCCCTACAGGACAGTGCCAAGAAGCGCCTGATTGCCTAYCACGAAATCGGCCACGCCCTGCTCACCACCCTCTTGCCCCAGGCCGACCAGCTCGACAAAGTCACCCTCCTGCCCAGGGCCGGCGGCGTCGGCGGCTTTGCCCGCACCATGCCCGATGAGGAAATTCTCGATTCAGGCCTGATCAGTAAGGCCTACCTGCGGGCCCGCCTGGTGGTAGCCATGGGCGGCCGGGCGGCGGAAGTGGTGGTGTTTGGCCCCAGTGAGGTCACCCAGGGGGCCAGTGGTGACCTGGAGATGGTGAGCCGCATCTGCCGTGAAATGGTCACCCGTTATGGCTTTTCAAGCCTSGGTCCGGTGGCCCTAGAAGCGGATGCTGGCGAGGTGTTCCTTGGGCGGGATTGGTTGCGTTCCGATCCCCACTATTCCCGCGAAACGGGCAATCGTATTGATGTGCTGGTGCGCAGCCTTGCCCGGGAATCCCTCGAGGAAGCCATCAACCTGCTGGCACCGCGGCGCTCCCTGATCGATGARTTGGTGGACCTGTTGATTGAGCAGGAAACCCTGGGCGGCGAAGCGTTCCGCGCGGTTGTTCGTCGCTACGAAACCGCCTGCGAACCCGTTGCCGCAGGGTAAGGCTTAGTGCGCAACTCCCCGTGTGCCCTACCCCGTAAAGCGGATATCGAGGCTGCGCAGGTAGGTATGGAGGCCGGCGTCCTGGATCGGCAGTAGGTGGGCAACCCGGCCGCTCTCGTTGACATGGGCATGCCAGTGGCCGGGGGGCGTCACAAACACCCCGCCCGGTTCCCATTCGATTCGCTTTGGATTGAGAATCGAGCCATTGTCCGCTAGGGCTKGACCAACCAGGGTGTAGCAGCCCGGGTCGCAGTCGATGATCAGRTCGATGGCCACGGACTGGTGGCGGTGGGGCGGTTGGCAGGAGCCGGCCCGCACGGCGCCGTACATGGCCCAGAGGGTGTGGCTCACCGTGCGACTGGCCGGCAGGTCGGCGTTGGCCAGCAAGATGCTGAGGCGATTACTGCGCTGGGAGCTGGGATCCTCCATCAGGTTGGTCAGCTCCGCTTTGAGCCGCTCACCGCCGTAGAAGGTGGCCTGGAAGCGGGGCTCACAGGGCTGCACCCCCAGATAGGTGAGCAGGGGGCCGTCATGGACCCAATAGAGAACGCTGGTGACATCGGCGCTCAGGGTTGGCACCGCTCCGGCCGGCAGCACGAACAGGTCGCCCTGGCCCCAGGGGCGCTGGATGGCATCCCCCAGGTCCGACCCCTTGCGCTCGACTTGGCCGTGGCCCTGAAGCACAAAGAACAGGGAGCTGCTGGCCCGGGCCGAGGCGGCCAGGCTGTCGCCAGCCTGGAGACGCAGGAAGCTGGCAGCCAACCCCGGGCTGGTGGCCGGGGCCGGGCAGCCCAGTTCGGCGCTGGTATCGAGGGGCAGCAACGCCGTCGGCCCTGAGCTGTGCAGGGAGGGCCCCCATTGGCGGTAGCCGATGGGTTCGGTGAGGCCYTTACGCACCGGATTGGCCGCTTCGCGGTAGTCGAAGAAGCGGGCCTTGTCCTCCTGGGMCCCTTGGCGCTCGGCGGAMTCCCTGGCCAAATCAGATTCTCCCCGGTTGGAAGGGTCGCTGGGATTCGGTGACTGGGGGGCAAACGGACGGATTGCCTGGGTCATCGTGGCAACAGGGAAGCGGAGGGGTTTGCGTTAACCACCGGCCACGGCCGGCACAATCGAGACTTCATCGCCATCTTTGAGCGGTGTCTCCTGATTCTGAAGGAAACGAATGTCTTCGCTGTTCACGTACACGTTGAGGAAACGCCGTAGTTTGCCACCCTCATCACAGAGGCGGCCAAGGATACCTGGATAACGGCCTTCTAAGGCCTGCAGGAGGTCATTGACGCTGCTGGCTTCCACCTCGGCGCTGGACTCATCGGCGGTGAATTTCTGCAGGGGAGTGGGGATCAGAACCAGAACAGCCATGGCGGAATGTTGATGGAAAAATTTAATTGGAGCGGCTTAGGGGGATTGATGGCCGGCTGGGCTGCCTGGTTTCAGTCAAGGGGCTTGGGGTTGGCCCGATGCAAGGCCTGGGCCCGTTCCCAGGCTGCGTTGAAGCTAGCCAGTTGGGGTTCGATCGTTAGGGGCTCAGCCACGGCTCCAGTGATGGCTTCCAGGGTTTTGAGGCCATTGCCGGTGATATAGGCAACGGTGGTCTCGCTGGGATCGATCTTGCCCTGTTCGACCAGCTTCTTCAGTACCGCAATCGTGGTGCCACCGGCGGTTTCGGTGAACACGCCTTCGGTTTCGGCGAGAAGCTGGATGCCTGCCACAATCTCCTCGTCACTCACGGCCGCAATCGTGCCACCGGTGCGGTTGGCGATGTCGATGGCGTAGGGGGCATCGGCCGGGTTGCCGATGGCGATCGATTTGGCAATCGTGTTGGGCTTCACCGGCGTGATGAAATTGCGGCCTGCGGCGAAGGCCTGGGCGATGGGCGAGCAGCCCTCTGCCTGGGCACCGCTAAAGCGAACAGGCTTCTCATCCACCAGCCCCACCTTGATGAACTCATCGAATCCCTTGCGGATTTTGGTGAACAGGGAGCCTGAGGCCAGGGGCGCCACGATGTGGTCGGGCAATTGCCAACCCAGCTGCTCAATCACCTCATAACCCAGGGTTTTCGAGCCTTCCGAGTAGTAGGGACGCAGGTTGATGTTGACGAACCCCCAGCCGTAGGTGTTGGCCACCTCCGAGCAGAGTCGGTTCACCTGGTCGTAGTTGCCCTTCACCGCGATCAAGGTGGGGTTGTAAATCAGGGTGCCGAGCACCTTGCCCAGCTCCAGGTCCGACGGGATAAACACGCAGCAGTCGAGGCCAGCATGGGCGGCGATCGCTGCCGTGGAATTGGCCAGGTTGCCTGTGCTGGCGCAGCTCACCGTCGTGAACCCCAGTTCCTTGGCGCGGGTCAAGGCGACGGACACGACCCGGTCCTTGAAGGACAGGGTCGGCATGTTGACGCCGTCGTTTTTGATGTAGAGATTCTTGAGGCCTAGGCGCTTGGCCAGACGGTTGGCCTTGAGTAAGGGTGTGAAGCCCGTGCCCACGTCAATGGGGTCGCCCTCAATCGGCAGAAACTCTCGATAGCGCCAGATTGAAACTGGACCGGCCTCAATCGTGGCGCGGGTCACCCGCGACTTGATCACGTCGTAGTCGTAGACCACTTCTAGGGGTCCAAAACAAACGTCTTCACAGACGTGTTTGGCTCCGGCGCCATAGGGGTGGCCGCATTCCTTGCAGCGCAGGCCTGTGAAGGTGGAACGGGACAGGGTGGCTGTCACGGCGCTACCGCAGTAAGGGCATCAGGCTAGCAGCGGCTTTTGGCCCGTCTCTCAATACCCGATCTGAGGTATCGGGATTGAAAACTCCCCTCCCCTCCGCGCGGCGAGGGGTCCGTACCCCGGGCCTTGCGGCCCAGTGGTGCTGCCCTTACCCAGCCCAATCAGGTCGCTTTTTGGCCTGCCCCCTGGTGTCACCAGCTGGCAGCGGCAGCCTTGCCTAGCCTCAGCACTACCAGCCTCCTCGCGTTCGTTTCCCTTGCGTCGCCCCAATGCCCTACTGCGCTTCGCAGCCACCGTGGCCCTGGTGGCGGGCCTGGCCATCGCCTTTAGCCGCCTAGGGATCGAATGGCAGTGGTTCAGCCAGTTCAATGCCCAGGGGGCGGCCCTCAAGCGCTGGTCGATCCAGATCGTCACCTTCTGCCTGGTGATGGGCCTGGGGGGCTATCTGCAATGGAAGCTGCTGCAGCGCTCCTGGCGCCTTCGCAAGGTGATCGACGCCAAGGACCTGCCCCCATCACCGCTGGTCGCCCTACGCGGCTGGACCTTGCTGTTGTTGTACGGGGGCCTGTTGCTCCTGCTGGCCGGGGCCCTCACCTATCTGGTGATCCAGGCCCAGGACCTGATTGTGGCCCCCTTCAGCGGTGAGGTGATCACGGGCATTCCCGTGCTGGCCGATCTGCCCGCCGGTTTATTGCTCGGTTTGATCGGGGGGTTGCTGGGGCCACTGTTGATCTGGCCGCTCACCACCTTGCGCATCACCCTGGCGTTGGCCCTGGCAGGTTCCGCCACGGCGCTGGCCCGGGGCTGGAGCCTCTGGCTGCCTGCCCTGATGGCCGTTCCCTTCGGTGAGCCCGATCCGGTTACCGGATTGGACCTTTCCTTCAGCGTGTTGCAGCTGCCTGCCTTGCGTCTACTCCTCAGTGTGGTGTTCGCCCAGGGGGTGGTTGGCCTGGCCAGTTGTTTTTGGTTGACCTTCACCGAACGCAGCAGCCTCAGCGATCTGGCCTTCCCCGGCCTGACCCGTAGCCAGCAGCAAATGCTGCAGCCCCAGTTAGCCGTATTGGCCTTTGTGGCGGCGATTAGTCAATGCCTAACTCCCTTCAATTTGATGGTCGAGGGCACGGGCGTGTCCGCAGGGGCTGGTTTTGTCGACCTGCATGTCAGCGTGCCCTTGCGGTTACTGCTGGCCCTGCTCCTGGTGGCCATTGGTCTCAGCCTGCT
>NSII01000191.1 GCA_002737305.1 Synechococcus sp. Baikal-G1 | reverse complement strand
GGGTGGGGCGGTGTCCAAGCTGGGGGCCTATGGCCTGCTGCGCTTCGGAGTGGGGATGCTGCCCGATGCCTGGGTCATTTTTTCCCCCTGGATCGCTGCGGCCGGGGCGGTGAGTGCGGTGTACGGCGCCCTTAACGCCATCGCCGCCACCGACATGCGCCGGCTGATGGCCTACAGCTCCCTCGGCCACATGGGCCTGCTGGTGCTGGCCCTGGCCGCCGCCACGCCGATCAGCCTGCAGGGTGCGGTGGCCCAGGTGATCGCCCACGGCCTGATCGTGGCCCTGCTGTTCGCCTGCGTCGGCCTGATTCAACGCAAAACCGGCACCACGGTCATCGCCGAGCTCTCCGGCCTACTCAACCCGATCCGGGGCCTGCCCTTCACCATGGGGTTGCTGCTCCTGGCCCTGATGGCAGCCGCAGGCATCCCCGGCCTGGCAGGTTTTCCGGCCGAGCTGCTGGTGTTCGAGGGCAGCTGGACCGTGTTCCCACGCGCGACGCTGGTGTGCCTGGTGGCCTCCGGGTTCACGGCCGTCTATGCGGTGCGGTTGTTCAACCGGGTGGGCTTCGGTCGCCTCGATAACGCCCGCGCCGATTGGCAGACCACCCGCCTCGCTGAACGCCTACCAGCGGTTGTTCTCACCGTGTTGGTTGTCCTTACGGGAATCTGGCCCGCCGGGCTCACCGGCTGGAGCGAGGCCAGCACCGCCGCCCTTGCCCTCCGCAGCCAGTTGCCAGCATGACGTTCACCAACAACCTGGGCTCCTCCAGCCTGGGCTCCTCCTTACTGGGCCCCTCCAGCCATGCCTACGCCGATGTGATCCATCGGCTGGAGGCCGGTGGTTCGATGCTGCCCGACACCCCAGAGAATCTCCAGCAAATCATCGGCATCTACAAGGCCTATGCCGTGCCGATGGATTTCTATTGGCGGGATTTGCTCTACATTGCCGAGCGCGTATTTCTCAACCCGCTGCCGGCCTTCAAGTACTTCATCTCCCAGGAGTACCTCGATCTCCCCAATCGCTATGCGGGGGATCAGGCGTCCCTACGCATCTGGCGGGGGGGTGAGAAGGCCCACCCGGAGCTCCTGGAGTTCATGGCCAAGGGCGAAACCCGCGCCATGCCCAAGCTCCTGCACCACCTTTGGCACGACCGGGTGAACATGGAGTTCGCCGAAGCCTGCATGCAGGCCATGTTCTGGCACCAGGGCATGGGGGGCCGCTTCAACGACTACCTCGCTAGCGAGGCCTACCGGGCCAACGCCGATCGGGCGATCAAGGCCTACTTCAAAGGCAACCTGGTGATGCTGGGGCTATATAAAATCTTTCCGGAGATGTTTATCGAGAAGGTGCGCCAGCTCTCCTACACCGCCAACCTCGGCCTCTTTTGGGAGGTGATGGCGCCGGTGTTCTTTGAGATGAGCGATCTCTATGACGAGGGCCAGCTCACCAGCGTGCCAGCGGCCATGGACTTTTTGGTCAATGGCATTTTTGCCGTGGCGGGCCGGCCGATTTACCACCATGTGTTCATCGCTGGGGCGTGCATCGAGATCATTCCCAAAAGCGAGGGCTTTACCTGGCTCTACGAGGCCGCCCTTCCCTATGTGGAGGCCGTGTTCTATCGCACCTCACCCTTTCGGGGCACCAAGAGCTACAACGCCCAGGCCGACCAAGTGCCAGCCGACCAGGCCGATTTCCACTACGGCATCCTCTATGCGGATGTGTTTCCCGTGGGTTCGGCGGGGATTCCACCCACCCTGTTGATGCAGGACATGCTGCATTTCTTACCCCCCTATCTGCAGGAGCTCTACAAGCAGCATCGCCGCGGCGAGGAAGACCAGCTGATTCAGCTGGGGATCACCTTCCAACGTTCCATGTACAACGTGACCTCGGCCGTGATCCAGGCCCTGCGTTGTGCCCTGCTCTATCCCCTCGATGACACCAACCCGGAGCACCTAAGGGCCAATCGGCGCTTCTTCGAAGCCCAGATGGATCGCTTCCTGCGGCCTGAGGCGCGCCTCTCTGACATCCAAACCCAGGACTATCGTTAGAATTATTTAGCACGATAAAGTTTAGCCCGATCAAGCTATTTAGATCGGGCGAACTTGACCAGCCCATTGCGATTGGCTGGTGTCGTTTGGGTCTTCTTGAAGACGATCGCCCACCCACCCCCTTGTTAGYCGCGCCACCAACCCGATGCCCACCATTCTCGAAACCGCCCAGRCAGCCGGWGCCTTTGGCACCCTGCTGGCAGCCGTGGACGCCGCCGGCCTGAGGGACGCCCTGGAAGGGCCTGGCCCCTTCACGGTGTTTGCCCCCATCGATGCAGCCTTTGCCGCCTTGCCCCCYGGCACCGTCCAAACTCTCGTCGATAACCCGCCCCAACTGGCGCGGATCCTTAAGTATCACGTGATCGCCGGGGCCTATGGCAAGGACCAGCTCCTAGCCCGAGACGAGTGGCCCAGCATGGAAGGGGCGGCCATTCCGGTGCGCTGCCATGATCCCTTTGAAATCAAAAATGCCACGGTGCTGAGCGCCGATCTGGTTTGCAGCAACGGGGTGGTGCACGTGATCGATCGGGTGATCCTGCCCGGCTAGGCCCGCAGCAGATCCCCACAAGGCCAGAGCGATGTTACAAAAATCACCTGGACGGCGATCAAGCGAGGCCTGAGCCATGGCGCAAGCCCCTTACGCTTTGAACAAGCAATTGGCAACGGTCTAAGCCCATGACGACAACCATCCCAGCCTTGAAGCAAGCACGTTTACGCCGTAGGAGTTGGACTAGCGCTTACGTTCTAGCCGCCATCGGCTTAATCACAACTGGCACCATAAGCCATGCCGAAGAAACCAGCATCGGCGTTTATTCCGGCCGCCATTACAACAGCGATCAAAAGCTCTATCAGCAGTTCACCGCCAAAACGGGCATCCAGGTGAAGCTGCTCGAAGCCAAGGATGACAGCCTGATTGAACGCCTGCGCCAGGAAGGCAAAAACACCCCCGCCGATGTGCTGGTGCTGGTCGATGCGGCCCGCCTGGAGCGGGCCACCTCCCTCGACCTGCTGCAACCGGCCCGCTCCGCCACCCTGCTGCGCACCGTTCCCCTCACCCTGCGCGATAGCAAGGGCCGTTGGGTGGGCCTGACCCGGCGGGTGCGGGTGGTGCTGGTGAATCCGTCCCTAGTGACAGCCGCCTCGATCCGCACCTATGCCGACCTGGCCAATCCGTCCCTCAAGGGCAAGCTCTGCCTGCGCGATCGCAAAAGTGTCTACAACCAATCCCTGGTGGCCAGCCAGCTGCTCCTGCGCGGCGACAGCCAGGCCCGGGCTTGGGTTAAAGCGATGACCGCCAATGTCACCCAGCCCTATTTCAGCTCTGATATTCCCCTGATTCGGGCCCTGGGGAGCGGCCAATGTGGCGTTGGCCTGGTGAACACCTACTACCTGGCGCGCCTGCTCAATGGCGAGAGCGGCCCGGCCGATCGGGCCCTGGCCCGCAAACTGAAGGTTGTGTTCCCGAAACCGGCCCATGTGAACATCAGCGGCGCCGGCATCACCCGCTACGCCAAAAATCCCCAGGCCGCCTTGAAGTTGATTGAGTTTCTGGCCTCACCGGTGGGCGGTAAAGGCTATGCCGAAGCCAACCATGAATATCCGCTCAAGGGCTATGGCGATGACCCCATCTTGAAAGGCATGGGCCAATTCCAGGSCGATGGCCTCTCGGCCGAACAGCTGGGCAGTCGCAATCGTGACGCCGTGAAACTGATGGAAGCCAACGGCTGGTTGTGAGCAAAGCGAGCCCCGGTTTGAGCTGGCCCTGGTCAGGCCCACGAGCGCTGCTGTTGCCGTCGCCCCCCGAGCCCTGGCCTTTGGCCGTAGCCGTAGCCCTGGTGGGCCTGCTGGCGCTGGCGCCGCTAGCGGCCCTGGCCCTGGTTGCCAGCCAGGGCCAGGGCCTGGCTGGCCTGGAGCTCGGCAACCGGGGCCTTACTCCCTTAGCCAACACCCTCACGCTGGTGTTTGGTGTGGCCTGCACCGGCGGCCTGATCGGCACCTGCAACGGCTGGCTCACGGCCCGCTGCCAGTTTCCCGGTCGCCGCTGGCTACGGCTGGCCCAGTTGCTGCCCATGGCCACACCCAGTTACCTGTTGGCCGGAACCCTGATCGACCTCGGCAGCCGCTCGGGCTTCCGCATCGGGGGCCTGGGCTGGGCGATGGCCGTGCTKGCCCTGGGCACCTACAGCTATGTGGTGCTGTTAAGCAGCGAAGCGTTTAGCCGCAGTGGTGCTCGCCAGCAGGAGGTTTGCCGCTCCCTCGCGGTGGGGCCCTGGGGCAGCTTCCTACGGGTGGCCCTGCCCCTGGCCCTGCCCGCGGTGGCGGCGGGGATGGCCTTGGGGGCCATGGAGGTGGTTAATGATTTTGGCGCCGTGCAACTGCTGGGGGTGCCAACCCTGTCCTCCGCCATCCTGGAGCGTTGGCAAGGGGAAGGCGACCTCGCTGGGGCAGTGGCCCTAGCCCTGGTCACCCTGGTGTTGGTGGCCCTGTTGCTCTGGAGCGAGCGCCAGGGACGGCGCCGCAGTCGCCTGTGGGCGGCCGGCCAGGAAGGGGGAAGCCCGGAACGCTGGCCCTTGCAGGGCTGGCGCTGCTGGCTCGCCCAGCTGGTCACCCTGGCGCCACCCCTAGCCAGCCTGGGGATCCCCCTGATCTGGGCCTGGACCAGCTGGGACCAGCTGCCGGCCCAACCGGCCGGCGACCTGGTCGCCCTGGGGCTACGCAGCCTGGCCCTGGCCCTGGGGGCCACGGGCCTCACCCTGGTGGCAGCCCTGGTGCTCTCGATCGGCAAGCGCCTGGTGAAGGCCAACGGGATTCAACTCCTCGCCGATGGGGCCGGCCTGGGCTATGCCATCCCTGGCACGGTGCTGGCCCTGGGCTTTCTATTGCTGGGCGGTGGCTGGGGCCTGGCACCGTTGCTGCTGCTGGTCTGGGGCTATGTCGATCGCTTCCTAGCCGTGGCCAAGGGGGGCCTGGATACGGCCCTGGAGGGCCTGGCCCCCAGCGTCGATGAGGCGGCCCAGAGCCTGGGCTGCGATTGGGTCGGCCTGGTGCGGCGGATCCAGCTGCCCCTGCTGCGGGGCCCCCTACTGGTGGCGGGCCTGCTGGTGTTTGTGGACACGGTCAAGGAGCTACCGCTGACCTTCGCCCTGCGGCCCTTTGATTTCGACACCCTGGCGGTGCGGGTTTATCAGTACGCCAGTGATGAACGGCTTGGGGCCGCCCTGGTGCCCGCCCTGGTGATCCTGGTGCTGGGATTGCTGGCGGCCATCGCCCTGATACCAAGCCTGGATCAGGAGCTCCCCGATCCCAGCGACCAGCCCAAGGCCGCCCAATCGTCAATTCCCTAGGAACGGGGCTTTTGCAGGGGTTCAACCCGATTCAGCTCAGGCGCTCCAGCCCTGATGGAGCCAGGTTCAAACCACCTCAACGGGCTGGCCCCCGGGGAAAAGAAGCCCCCGGCCACCCCGAATCAAGTGCAGGCTGCAGGATTGGCCAGGCTCTAAAGGGCGATCCAGGGGTCTCTGCAGGGTTAACGGACAGCCGCGATCCTCCAGATGCAGCTGCCAGTAGGGGCCATGGAACTCCCGGCCCAACACCCGGGCGCTCCCCTGGGGATCGGCCTCCAGGGCCAGGGCCTCGTCTACCAGCACCACCTCCAAGGGCACGCCTGAGGGAAGCGCCTGGGCGGCGCTTCCCTCAGGACCGCTGGGGCGCCAACGTCCCCATGG
This sequence comes from Synechococcus sp. Baikal-G1, assembly GCA_002737305.1. Taxonomy (GTDB): domain Bacteria; phylum Cyanobacteriota; class Cyanobacteriia; order PCC-6307; family Cyanobiaceae; genus BAIKAL-G1. Next base: position 140 of record NSII01000191.1, on the reverse strand, counting down.
CGTGTGCAGTTCCCCGGCCTGAAGCCGGGCTGGCAGCACATTGGCCTGCATCACAAACCGGGCCACAAAGGCGCTGGCCGGCCGGGCAACCAACTCCTGGGCCGGAGCGCATTGCTCCAGGCGGCCGGCCGAGAGCACGG
>NSII01000190.1 GCA_002737305.1 Synechococcus sp. Baikal-G1 | reverse complement strand
ACGCAGGCGCACCTCCCCATCRAGGTTGGAGAAGGGTTCATCGAGAAGTAATAGCCGGGGKGCGGGGGCCAGGGCCCGGGCCAGGGCAAGCCGTTGACGCTGGCCACCRGAGAGGGCATGGGGATAGCGCTGCTCCAACCCCTCAAGGCCGAGCAGGGATAACAACCAGCGCACCCGCTCCTGGGCCTGGACCAGCCCCTGGCCGCTGCCTGGTCTTGGGCCGCGCGCCAGGCCAAAACAGGCGTTCTGCCAGGCCGTGAGGTGGGGGAACAGGGCGTARTCCTGGAACACCATGCCGACGCCCCGCCGCTCGGGCACCAGCCAATGGTGGGGGCCCGCCACCTCCCGCCCATCCAGCAACACCCGACCGCGGTTGGGGCGCTCAAAGCCGGCAATCAGGCGTAGCAAGGTCGTCTTGCCGCAGCCGGATGGGCCCAGCAATCCCAGCAGTTCACCGGGCTCGAGGCTCAAGTTGAGGTCCTGCAGGCACCAGCCTTCGCTGGAGGCGCCGCCATAGCGATGCCAAACCTGCTCGAGGGCAAACGATCCGGCCGTTGGCGGCCCCGCGGAAATCCGCCCAGGGGCGACCGGCATGGCAGCAAGCAGGGGGRCAGGGGCCTCAACGGCCATGGGGTTCGGTAGGGCGAATGAAACGGGTGGAAGGCCAGGCCTTCAGGGGGTTGCCAGGGGGGCCGAGTCCACCAAGGCGGGAGCCAGGCGCATCCAGGCCCCCTGGCGGGGCACTTCCAGGAGCTGGGCCAGGCGGAACTGGGACATCAAGCGGGTGGTGGTGACCCGGGTGGTGCCGATCAGCTCGGCCAGGCGGTCGTGGCTGAGGCGAAAAGGCAAATCACACCAGGCGCCACAACGGCGTCCCAGGCGGAACACCAACAGGCCCAGGAGGGCATGGAGGCGCTGCTCGGCTTTAGCGAGGTGGCGAATCCGCAGCAACTGAAGGGTCCAGTCCTGCACTGGGTCAGCCCTAACCGGCTCGACCCATGCCCCCAGGGGCCGGAGCAGCAGCGGCGTGAGCGCCTCCAAGCAAACGGCCTGAACGCAGCCCCCCTGGCACTGCCACTGGTCGCCCGCTTGGAGGAAGGCGATCGTCATGGCATCGCCCTGCTCGCAGGAGCAGGAGAGGCGGCCAATGCCCTCGACAATCTCAAGGGCGGGACTAGGGCCAAAGGGGCCGTTGTCCAGCCACAGGCTTTGACCACTAGCGATCCTCACTAGGGCAACAGCAGGCTCGTTCAGCAAAGGCGACGCCATGGCCATGACACAACAACGCCCGAAGGGCGCCGGGCTCGAAGAGGGGCAACTTAACCAAAGCAACGGCCCTTTTGCAAGCGATTCTCAATAGCATTAGCCAGTTGAGAGTGCCCGGGTCTGGCCGGCCAGGA
>NSII01000189.1 GCA_002737305.1 Synechococcus sp. Baikal-G1 | reverse complement strand
AGCACCTCCCCCGGCAACACCGGCAACTGGTCGGCCATCTCGCCATGGATGGCGCGGCGGGCCAGGGGCACCAGCTGCTCCAGGGCCCGGTTGGTGTAGCAGAGGATGCGGGCGTGGTCCGGGTTGTCCAGTTCGGCGGCCCGGCGCAGGGCCGCCTGGGCCGCCGCCAGCCAGTCCGGCCGGGTTGCAACGGCCACCAGGCCCAGGCTGCTGCGCACCGGGGCGAGCACCGGTGGCTGGCGGCAGGGCAGGGCCCCCTCGCGCAGGCCCGTGGCCAGGCGCAACACCGGTCCCTGGTGGCGCACCACCTCCGAGAGAAAGGCCCGGGCGGCCCGGCCCATCGCAAACACCGGGCTCACCGGTTCCCCCACCGGTGGCAGCTGGGCCGGATCACCCACGAACACCAGCCGGGTGCGGAAGGGGTGGGCGCAGCGCAGGCTGATCTCCAGCAGGCTGCTGTCCACCATCGAGGCCTCATCGATCAGCACCAGGCCCAGGTGTTCCAGGGCCATGGCGGTTTGCTCGGTTTCCTCGCAGCGCTCGAGATCCCGTTCGCGCCGCAGTTTGAGTCGCAGCAGCCGGTGGATCGTGGCCGGAAACCAGGTGGGCTGCAGGCCGTGGAGGGCCAGCTGTTGGCGCAACACCCCCACGGCCTTGTGGGTGGGGGCCACCACCGTCCAGCAGAGGCCGGTGGCCTCCACCTGGGCCAGCAGGTGCATCGAGAGGAAGGTTTTGCCGGTGCCGGCAAAGCCGCTCAACACAAAGGGCGTGCCATCACTGGGCGCCTGCAGCCAGGTGGCAAAGGCAGCCAGCGCCTGCTGTTGGCCCGTGGTGAGCGCTGCCTCCTTCGAGCCTGGTGAGGGGAGGGTCACCCGATCGGCAGCTGGCCCAAAAGCAGGCCGAGATGGTGGGCGATCTCCAGGGGCGATCCCACCAGCACCAGACCCGGCAGGGCCACGGCCGGACCGATCACGCTGCCCACGAACACCTCCAGGCGGGTGTGGCCGAGGTTTTCCTTGAGC
>NSII01000188.1 GCA_002737305.1 Synechococcus sp. Baikal-G1 | reverse complement strand
GGCTGCGYAGGGCCACCATYTCAAAGGCCCGGGTGAGCAGGGCATCGCCGGCCAGGATTGCGTTGGCCTCGCCAAACACCTTGTGGTTGGTGGGCCGGCCCCGGCGCAGGTCGTCGTTGTCCATGGCCGGCAGGTCGTCGTGGATCAACGACATGGTGTGGACCATCTCGAGGGCCACGGCCGTGGGCAGGGCCAGGCYGCTGTCGCCGCCCGCCAGCTCGCAGGCGGCCAGGCAAAGGATCGGCCGCAGCCGTTTGCCGCCGGCCAGCAGCGAATAGCGCATCGCCTCGCGCAGGGATTGGGGCCGCTCGGGCCCGAGCGAGCCATCCAGGGCCGCTTCCACCCGCAGCCGGGCGGCCTCCAGGTAGGCGGCGAAATCGAAGGTCGTGCTCACCGCCGCGGTCATGGAAGGGTGTGGGCTCCGCTCGAGTCTCTCAGGCGGCGTCCCCCCGCTGGTTCGACTGGAGCCAGTCGTTACTGCAGCAGGCCATCAAGGCAGCAGATCCCTTAGGGGGTTGGCGGTGGGTGATCCGCCGGTGCGGCTCCACCAGCTGGCCACCGTGTTCACCAGCAGMAGGGTCACRGTCATCGGGCCCACGCCGCCGGGCACGGGGCTGATGGCGCTGGCGATCGGCTCCACCTCGGCAAAGCGCACATCGCCGCAGAGGCCCGCCTCGGTGCGATGGATGCCCACATCCACCACCACGGCCCCGGCTTTGACGTGCTCGGCGCCCAGCATCAGCGGTTTGCCAGCCGCCACCACSAGCACATCGGCCTGGCGGGTGATCGAGGCCAGGTCCTGGGTGCGGGAGTGGGCCACGGTGACCGTGGCGTTGGCGGCCTGCAACATCAGGGCCATGGGCTGGCCCACCAGGATGCTGCGCCCCACCACCACGGCCCGCTTGCCGKCCAGCTCCACCCCATGGCGGGCGAGCAGGGCCATCACGCCGGCGGGGGTGCAGCTGCGCGGGCCGGGCTCGCCCTTGAGCAGGTGGCCCAGGTTGAGGGTGTGCAGGCCGTCGGCGTCCTTGGCGGGATCGATCGCCGCCAGCAGGGGCCCCTCCTCGAGGCCGGCGGGCAGGGGTAATTGCACCAGGATGCCGTCGACGGCCGGATCGGCGTTGAGCCGCTCGATCTGGGCCAACACCTCGGCCTGGGGGGTGGTGCTGGCCAGGTGGGCGCCGTGGTTGGTGATGCCGATGCGGCTGCAGGCCTTTTCTTTGTGGGCCACGTACACGCCGCTGGCCGGGTCATCGCCCACCCGCAGMACCGCCAGCCCCGGGGGCCGCCCCGCCTCGGCCAGGTGCGCGGCGATCACCCCCTGAAGGCGCTGCTCAAGCTCGTTCGCCAGCTGGCGGCCATCAAGACGGGTGGCCATGGGCTCAAGGCAGGGCAACTGACCCCAGTTTGCAGAAGTAGCGTGGAAAACCCCAGTACCAATTCGGTGGTCCGCCCGGGCTCGCTCTTCCGCCATTGGCGTCAGCTCTGGCACCGGCTGCTGCGGCTGGAGACCCCTCGCCAGGCCCTAGCGCCCTGGCGTTGGGGCGATGCCCTGGCGATTCTGGTGATGGCGGCCCTGGTGGCCTTGCTCTCCAGTTGGCCCTCCCTGGCGGAGCCGAGTTTGCGGCCTGGTATTCCGTCCCCCTTCACCGTGCGGGCGCCYAAGGAGGCCACGGTGGTCGATAGCAGTGCCCTGGRACAGCGCCGCTCCCTGCTCGGCTCCCGTACCCATGTGCAGGTGGCCGACCCCAGGGTGGATCACGAACTTGAGCAACAGCTCGAGGGCCAGTTAAAGGAGGTGGGACGCCTGGCCCGCACYCCCCAGGCTGGGGTGGGGGCCGTGAGCCTGACTCCGCCCGAACTGCAATGGTTGGCCAGCCTGCCAGTCCCTGAGCTAGAGCAGTGGCAGCAGCAGCTGCGCTCCGCCCAACGGCGCATGCTGCGCCAGGGCCTGGTGGCCAGCGTGGCCCGCAGCCAGCTGCAGGAGGCGGCCGCGATGCAACTCGAGAGCCTGCCGCCCCCGGGGCGCCAGCTCGGTGCCCGCCTGGTGGCCGAGTCCTTGCTGGGGCGCAACAATCTGCGGCTCGATCCAACCTTGAGCAAGCGCCTGATCGAGGACTTGCTCACCCAGCAGGGCCTACCCACGATCAGCGTTGCCCGCGGCGAGCTGATCGTGCGCCAGGGCCAGCTGATCAGTGCCCAGTCCTATGACGTGCTCGATTATTTCGGGCTGGTGAACCGCCGGCCCTTGCCCCTGGCCTGGCTGGCCCATTTCAGTGAAGCCCTGGCGGCCTGCGCCGTGATCGTGCTGGTGAGCCGCCGCTGGCGCGCCACCCTCGAACCGCGCCAGGCCCTGTTGGCCCTGGCGGTGCTGGTGGTGGTGCAGGGCTTCAAGCTCTGGCTGGGGCCTGCCGTGAGTCCGTTGGCCCTGCTGGTGCCCCCCACCCTGCTGCTGGCCCAGGGCCTGGGCACGGCCTCCGGGCTGGCCTGGCTGGCCGGGGCTGCCCTGCTCTGGCCCATGCCCCTCAATGGCGTGCTGGATGGCCGCGTGATGGTGGCCGCCGCCGTGGCCGCCGCCGCTGCGGTGCTGGCCGGCCGCCAACGCAGCCGCGCCCAACTGCTGCAACTGGCCTTGCTACTGCCCCTAGGGGCCCTGGTCGTGCAATGGCTGCTGCTGCAGCTGGTGTCCCTGCGGGGCAGCGAAACCCAGCTGCCCCAGCCCGCCGACCTGGCCGGCGAGGCCCTGCTGGTGATGGGGCTGCTGATGGTGGGCCTGCTGCTCAGTCCCCTAGTGGAGAGCGCCTTCGACCTGCTCACCCGGGCCCGGCTGCTGGAGCTGGCCGACCTGGAGCGGCCCCTGCTGCGGCGCCTCTCCTGCGAAGCCCCCGGCACCTTTGAGCACACCCTGATGATTTGCGGCCTGGCCGAAGAAGGGGCCCGGGCGATCCATGCCGATGTGGACCTGATCCGCACGGGCGCCCTATATCACGATGTCGGCAAGTTGCACGGGCCCCAATGGTTCATCGAGAACCAGGGCGATGGCGCCAATCCCCACGACCAGCTCGATGACCCCCTGGCGAGCGCCGCCATCCTCCAGGCCCATGTGGATGAGGGCCTGAAGTTGGCCCGGCGCTACCGCCTGCCCAGTCCCCTGGCCGACTTCATCCCCGAACATCAGGGCACCTTGAAGATGGGCTACTTCCTCTACCAGGCCCGCGAACGCGACCCCGAGATCCCAGAAGCCCGCTTCCGCTACCGGGGCCCCAATCCCCGCAGCCGTGAAACGGCGGTGCTGATGCTGGCCGATGGTTGCGAGGCCGCCCTGCGCTCCTTGCCCCCCAACACCAGCGAAACCGAAGCCCGCTCGATGGTGCGGCGCCTGATCGATGCCCGCTGGCGCGATGGCCAGCTGGCCGAAAGCGGCCTCGGCCTGGCGGAACTGGAACTGGTGGTGCGCTCGTTTGTGCAGGTGTGGCGGCGCATGCGCCACCGCCGTATCCCCTATCCGATTGCCCCACGCCGGGGCTACAGCGCCTGAGCCTGGAGGCCCCACTGGGCGCCGCCGCCTGACACGATCAAGGCTCCCCCGCCGCGATCTCCGTGGAGCGCCAGCAACAGGGCAGCCAGGCCTGGTTCCAGCGCTGGTATCCGGTGGCCTATCTCCAGGACCTGGACCCGGCCAAGCCCAGCGCCTTCACCCTGCTGGAGCAGGACCTGGTGCTCTGGTTCGACCGCCAGGAGGGCCGCTGGCGCGCCTTTGCCGATGTGTGCCCGCACCGGCTGGTGCCCCTCTCGCAAGGGCGCCTGAACGGCGCCGGCGAGCTGGAATGCCCKTATCACGGCTGGAGTTTCAACGGCGCCGGCCAGTGCACCGCCATTCCCCAGGCGGAGCCAGGCGTGACCCCCAGCGCCAACCGCAGCCCCTGCCTCAGCTACGCCACCGCCGAGGCCCAGGGGCTGCTGTTTGTATTCGCCGGCGTGGCCGACCAGGCGGCTAGCCAACCCTTGCCCCTGGTGCCGGTGCTGGCGGAGCCGGCTTCCGAGGCGGGACAAGCGGCGGGCAAACCGGGCCGCTGGACCGTGCAGGACACCTTCCGGGACCTGCCCATGGACGCCCTGACCGTGCTCGAGAACGTGCTCGACCCCAGCCATGTGCCCTTCACCCACCACGCCAGCGTSGGCCGCCGCGAAACGGCCGGGCCGGTGCGGCTCGAGCTCACCAGCTTTGGRCCCGAGGGCTTCACGGGCCTGTGGGCGGAGGGGCCCAGGCGGGGCAAGCTCGGCGCCCAGCAGACCGTGTTCCAGGCGCCCTGCCTGATGTGGCATGACCTCACGGCCAAGGGCTTCGCCCGCATCCTCACGGTGGTGTACGCCACACCGATGCGCCGGGGCGAATGCCG
>NSII01000027.1 GCA_002737305.1 Synechococcus sp. Baikal-G1 | reverse complement strand
GCAGGTGGTTGACCAGGTGGGTCACGGTGGTTTTGCCATTGGTGCCCGTGATGCCGATCCAGGGGGTGGCGGGCAGGGCCTCCCAGGCCGCCGCCAGTTCGCCTGCCACGGCCACGCCCTGGTGACGCAGCTGCTCGAGGGTGGGGTGGTCCCAGCGGATCCCAGGGCTGACAATCACGCGCTYAACGGGCTTGCCTAAGGCCGAGAAACTGGCCCCTTCTAGGGCCGTGCCCAGGCGCACTTCGATGCCTTGGGCCTCGAGCTCCAGGGCCCGTTGGCGGACYGGTTCAGCGGTGCTGCTTTCGAAGACCACCACCCCATGGCCGAGGTGATGGAGTAATCGGGCGGCGCCCAATCCGGAGCGGCCTAGGCCTAGGACAACGGTGCAGGGTTGCCTGGGCTCGGCCATCTCTGGGCGACTAAATGAAACAGCTGAATGAAAAAGAGTGGGCGATACTGGAATTGAACCAGTGACTCCTACCGTGTCAAGGTAGTGCTCTACCTCTGAGCTAATCGCCCGGCTTCACTCGACACTCAGAACCTGTTCCCTGGACAAACCAGAGACCYGGGGCTGAATCAGCGAATGTGACAGCAACCTAGCAGCCAGCTCAGTCCCGCCAGGCTGGGACTGCTTTGAAGCCCCTGGGCGGCGGCTACCGGCGTTGGAGCACCAGCCGCCAGCGGTCCCGCTTGGTGAGCTCCACCTCCAGCAGTTCCAACTCACCGCGCCCCTCGAGCCGCACCCGATCACCGAGGACCAACTCCCGGCTGGGACTASTGACTGGCTGCCAGTTGATGCGCACGGCTCCRGAACGGACCAGTTCGGCCATGCGATTGCGGGAGAGGCCAAAGCCGGCGGAGGCCACCGCATCGAGCCGCAGGGAGGCCTCCACCGTGGTGAGTCGGCGGGGCAGGCGCTGGGCGGGTCTTTGCAGCTGGTCGAGGGGCAGGGCCTCCAGGCGCACCTCAACGCTGCGCACCAGGGCSAGGCCCTGGTCGA
>NSII01000026.1 GCA_002737305.1 Synechococcus sp. Baikal-G1 | reverse complement strand
TGGGCAAGATCGGCTCCCATGTCGCCCGGGTCGCTAAGGCYATGGGCATGGAKGTGATGGCCTACGACCCGTTCATCTCGGCCGAACGGGCCCAGCAACTGCAGGTGCGCCTGCTGGCCCTGCCGGCCCTCTTCGCCGAGGCCGACTACGTGAGCCTGCACCTGCCCCGCACCCCCGAGACCGAAAATCTGGTCAACGCCGAGCTGTTGGCGACGATGAAGCCCACGGCCCGCATCGTCAACTGCGCCCGCGGCGGCATCGTCGATGAGGCGGCCCTGGCCGAGGCCGTGCAAACCGGCGTGATCGGCGGTGCTGCCCTCGACGTGTACGCCAAGGAGCCCCTAGCGGCCGATTCGCCCCTGCGCAGCGTGCCCCAACGCCTRATCCTCACCCCCCACCTGGGCGCCTCCACGGAAGAGGCCCAGGAGAACGTGGCGGTGGATGTGGCCGAACAGATCCGTGATGTGCTGCTGGGCCTGCCCGCCCGCAGCGCCGTGAACATCCCTGGCCTCACCCCCGAGGTGATGGAGCAGCTCAAGCCCCACCTGCAATTGGCCGAAACCCTGGGCCTGCTGCTCAGCCAGCTGGCCGGTGGCGATGTGGAGCAGCTGGAGGTGCGCCTCCAGGGCGAGTTCGCCAGCCATCCCTCCCAGCCCCTGGTGGTGGCGGCCCTCAAGGGCCTGCTCTCGGCCGCCCTGGGCGACAGCATCAACTACGTGAACGCCACCCTGGAGGCCAAGGCCCGTGGCATCCACGTGGTGGAGGTCAAAGATGACGCCAGCCGYGACTTTGCCGGCGGCTCCCTGCAGCTCTCGTCGACGGGCTCCAAGGGCAACCACAGCGTKGCYGGGGCGGTGTTTGCCGATGGCGACCTGCGCATCACCACGATCGATGAGTTCCCGGTCAATGTGACGCCGAGCCGTCACATGCTCTTCACCCGCCACCGGGACATGCCAGGGATCATTGGCAACCTGGGCACGGTGCTGGGCGAGCACAACGTCAACATTGCCTCGATGCAGGTGGGCCGCCGCATCGTGCGCGGCGATGCCGTGATGGTGCTCAGCCTCGATGACCCGATCCCCGCCAGCCTGCTGGCCACGATCCACGCCATCAACGGGATCCAGGAATCCCATCCGGTGACCCTTTGAGCCCTAGCCCGATGCCTGCCCCCCCTGGGTCAGGGGAGGGATCGGGCCCTGGCCAGGCCTGGTGGCGCCTGGAGCTGCTGGCCCTGCCGGAGCTTGAAGAATCCCTGCTCTGGAAACTCCAGGCCCTGGGAATCCACCGGGTGGCGATTGAGCACMCCCCCAGGAACCCCGACCAGCGCCAGCTGCTGGCCTGGTTGCCGGCGGTGGATTGGCCCCAGCCCGAGCGGCTGCAGCTGGAGGGGGCCCTGGCCGCCTTGGGCGAGCCCTTCGGCCTCACCCTGCCGCCGATCCGCTGGCWGCAGCAAGGCGATGAGGACTGGAGCCTGAGCTGGAAGCAGCATTGGCAGGCCGA
>NSII01000025.1 GCA_002737305.1 Synechococcus sp. Baikal-G1 | reverse complement strand
GGCACCGGCAGCCACCCGACCACCCGCCTCTGCCTGGAAGCMCTAGAGCGCTGGGCCGATGGGCCAGGGGCGCAGCTGGCCCGGCCCGTGCGGGTGGCCGACCTGGGCTGCGGCAGCGGCATCCTGGCCCTCGCAGCCCTGAAACTCCTCAGCGCCAGCGATGCCCCTGGGGCCGCTGCCCGCCCAGCCCCGGCCGTCCAAGTGTTTGCCGTGGACAGCGACCCCCTGGCCGTGCGGGCGACCTGGGCCAATGCCGCCTGCAATGGCGTGGCCGTACCGGGAGCGCCACCGGACCCCGGGGGCCAGCCAGGCTCCCTCCAGGTGGCCCAGGGGTCGGTGGAGGGGCTTGCCGAGCTGCTGGCGGGGCAACCGGCCGACCTGCTGCTCTGCAACATCCTGGCGCCGGTGATCGAGGCCCTGGCGCCGGCCTTTGCCACGGTGCTGGCCCCGGGCGGAGTGGGCCTGCTCAGCGGCTTGCTGGTGAGCCAGGTACCGGCGCTCACCCAGGCCCTGGCGGTGGCCGGCTGGCGGGCTGAACTTGGGGCCCAGCAGAGYCAATGGGGCTTGCTGGAAATCCGGTKGGCCGGTCGCGTTTCATAAGGCAGGCTGATCAGAGCCCTGGCTTTGATTGGGCTTCGCCGAAATGGCGGTCCAGATCCACGGGAACAGCCTCAGGAGGATGTAGGACGGTGCGGTCCTACAGGCCCGGATTCTCCAGGAGCCTGTGAGCCCCAATTCTTTCCATGGCTTCCTACAAGGTCACCCTCGTCAATGAAGGCGAGGGCCTCAACAAGACCATTGAAGTTCCCGACGACCAGTACATCCTCGACGCCGCTGAAGAGCAGGGCATCGACCTGCCCTACTCCTGCCGCGCTGGCGCTTGCAGCACCTGCGCAGGCAAGCTCACCTCCGGCACCGTCGACCAGTCGGACCAGAGCTTCCTCGACGACGACCAGATCGAAGCCGGTTTCGTGCTGACCTGCGTCGCCTACCCCACCTCCGACTGCACGATCAAGACCCACTCCGAAGAAGAGCTCTATTGAGCCGCCGCTTGGGCCCTCGGGCTTGACCGGTTCCGTTCCTCTGCCACCCTGCGGGGTGGCTTTTTTGTTCCCGTTCCCCTGCGCCGTCTGCCGTGTCCGTGGCTCCTGCCGGCTCKTCCTTTCCCCTAARGGAGACGGTTCCCCTGGGGGAGAAGTT
>NSII01000024.1 GCA_002737305.1 Synechococcus sp. Baikal-G1 | reverse complement strand
TAGAACCGGAGTCCATGGCTGGGCCGGATCCGCTTAAAGGAGCTGGGGCCCGAGGGAAGGGGCCACCGCTGGAGGCCAGGTCGCCAGATCAGAAGTAGATCTTGCCGCCACCCCATTGGACGCCCTGGACGTTGGGGGCCACCAGGATGTAACCGGCGATCAGGCGCAGGTCGTCCTCGTCGAGGTCGCGCATTTTGACGAACACGTCGCTGCTACGCAGGCTCGGGTGCAGGTCGGAGATGCTGTACTCGCCGTCATAGGAGGTGGGGTCCTTCATGTAGTCCACGAGGGAGTCCACCGAATTGCGGGGCGGGGTGGCCAGGGCCAGGGTTTCGGGGTCGAGACCCACGTTCTGGTTGGTCTTGGTGATCCCTCCGGCGTGGCAGGTGCCGCAGCTGTCGTTGAACAGCTTGCGACCGGATTTCACGTCCTGTTCCGTGAAGGTGACGGTGGTGCCAGCGGGATCCGCCGAAACCGTGAGTTGATCGGCGGTCCACTGGGCTGCGGTGGCAGGGCCGGCGAAGCTCACCAGCAGCACCAGGGGCAGAACCAGCAGGGTTCGCGCCAGGAATCGCAGCGCAGAGGAGAAGAAAGAGGCCATCGAAAAAGCCAGCAACAAGGCGGGGATGAACCGCAGCAAAGCCCTTGTATCACGGGGAATGGGCCCCCCGGGGCGGAATCACGAACTGTTGCAGCGGCGCTCAGGCGCCGCCCACCTCCAGGGTGAGGAAATCCTTGGCCATCACGGTGGCGGGGAAGATCGTGCGCGCTTCCGCCAGCAGGTCGTCGGGGGTGAGGGGATTGCCCGCCACGTAGCGGGGGCTGAGGTGGGTGAGGGCCAGCTGCTTGACGCCGGCCTCGGCGGCGGTTTGGGCCGCCATGGTGCTGGTGGAGTGCTGGCGTTGGTAGGCCATCTCCGCTTCGCCATGGGCAAAGGTGGATTCGTGGATCAGCAGGTCGGCCCCTTGGGCCAGCTCCACGGCGGCCTCGCAAAACACCG
>NSII01000034.1 GCA_002737305.1 Synechococcus sp. Baikal-G1 | reverse complement strand
GATCCCGGTCCACGCCGGGGTTGAGGGGTGTTTGGGCGGCGAGCGTTCTGGCTGGGGGTTGGGCCCCTTCACAGCTGCGGGACAGCGCCGGACTTGCACCGGACTTTCCTCGTTGCCTTGCCAGGATGAACCTGGAAAACCGCTTGGCTCCAGTTTGCCTGGGTTTTCGGCCTGTGGCCGTACGGGCTGAACATTGCCGTGGTCCCGGCCGTGCTGTTGGCACCTGCCCTGCTGTTGGCACCGGCCCTGCTGTTAGCACCGGCCCTGGGCCAGGCCCGCAGCTGAATGGCCCCTGGCGTAGGGGAATGGAATCGAGGTGGGCGGACCTGCGTCCCCAACGGCGCCATTGCCATCCGATCTTGGGTCGGTTGCTTGTTAACCCCTCGGGGAATTCAGGGGTCTAGCCAATCTGGGACTGGGGCCCTTGGCTGACAAATTAATCTCAATTAGGCCGGTAATAATTGGCCTGGGATTGCTCTAGCTTCAACCCGATAAATTTGCGTAGTTGGAAAGCCGGTGACTGGATTTGAACCTGCGACCTACTGATTACGAATCAGTTGCTCTACCACTGAGCTACACCGGCATCTTCAGCAAATTAGCATTCGGGTCGAACCTCCGGTCCTTGCATGGCTCCCCGATCGTCCGAGCCCCTGGATCCGGCCCTGCGGTCCAAGTTGCTGCTCGAAGCTAAAACCCCTTGGCGAGGCCTGCGGCGTGCCCTTTGGCTGGCCCTAAGCGCCTCGTCAGCCATTGGTTTGGCCACGATGGCGATGCGCGCCTCCAGCGGCGCTGAGGTGCCCGGTTCAGACCTGCTGATTCAGGTCGCTGCCCTGGCCGTCTTCGGGGGGCTGCTGCTCGTCGATCGCCATCGGGCTGGCAACGGCCCTGGCGCTGGGGATAGGCCTGGTCTCGATCGGGACTGAGGAGGCTGGTGCCGAGATGGACCCCAGGGGAGGGGTCTGGGCTGGGCCCTCCTCGGGCGTTGGCACTGGCTCGATAGGGCGCTTAACCCCTGGCGCCTGGCTGCTCAGGAGGGGCAGGAGCAGCAGCGGTAGCCCCAGGTTGAGGCGCTGGCCCTGGGGCTGCTCCCTGCCTTGGGGGCCAGGGGCGTCCCAAAGGGAGGTGGGGCGCGTCAGGAGCCAAACTGCTTGCACGAGCTGCTGCCATTGCCAAAGCATCAGGGCCAGCAGGGGCCCACAGATCAGCAGCACGACCAGCCGCGGCGTGGCGGCCAGGGGCGAGAGGCTCCAGACAATGCCACCATGACGATCGGCCCACCAGACCAACGCCAGCAAGGGCAAGGTGCCTGCCGCTGCTCCTAGGCGCAGGCCCAGACTGGACGGCAAGGCACTGAGGCGTAGTTGTTGTTCGCGCCGGCCCCGTAGGGGCACCTGCACCAGCACCAGCGACCAGGGATCGGGGGGCTGGCGCCACAACAGAACCGCCGGTAGCAAGGCCCCCAGACCCCAGCAGAAGAGGCGCTCCACCAGGGGAAAGGGACCGGGATCGCCGCCGGCCAGTAGGAGCAGCAGGCCAAGGGCCTCCAGGGGCCAGGCCGCCAGACCCAGGAGCTGGACCCAAAGCAGGGGTTCCCTGCTGGCGGCGGCGTCCTGGAGGCTGGTCACGCTTAGGTGCTGAGGGTGCGGCGCTGGGTGACCAGCTTGTAGGCCTCAACCCGGTCGCCGTCCTTCCAGTTGGCGAAGCGATCGCAGCCAATGCCGCATTCAAAGCCCGTGGCCACGTCCTTGACGTCGTCCTTGTTGCGCCGCAGGGAATCGAGATCGCCCTCGAACACCTTCTCCTTGCCGCGATACACCCGCACCTTGCAGTTGCGCTGCAATTTGCCATTGGTGACATAGCAGCCGGCCACGGCGCTCTTGCCGATGTTGAAGACGGCCCGCACCTCGGCTTCGCCCAGGATTTCCTCGACTAGCTCCGGCTCCAGCAGGCCTTCCATGGCCATCTGGATGTCTTCCAGCAGTTTGTAGATGACGTCGTAGTCACGCACATCGACGCCGGTGGCATCGGCAGCCCGCCGGGCCCCGGAGGCCATGGAGGTGTTGAAGCCCACCACCACGGCGCCAGAGGCGGCAGCCAGATCCACGTCCGTTTCGGTGATTTCGCCCGGGGCGGAGAGCAACACCCGCACCTGCACTTCGTCCTGGGGCAGTTGTTCCAGGGAGCCAAGGATGGCCTCGACGCTGCCCTGCACATCGGCCTTGAGGATGAGGTTGAGCTCCTTGAGATGGCCTTCGCTGGCCTGGCCCGACATGGAGGCCAGGGAGACCCGGCGGGAGGCCATCTGTTGGGCCAAGCGGGTGGCGCGGGCTTCGGTGGCCCGATCGCCCACCACGGCCCGGGCCGTTTTCTCGTCAACGTAGACCTCGAATTCGTCACCGGCGGTGGGCACTTCGCTGAAGCCCAGGGCTTCCACGGCGCAGGAGGGTCCGGACTCCTTCACCCGTTTGCCGGTGTCGTCCATCAACGCCTTGACCTTGCCGAGCACATGGCCGGCGGCCACCACATCGCCAGCCCGCAGGGTGCCGTTCTGGATCAGCAGCGTGGCCACCGGACCCTTGGCCTTGTCGAGGTGGGCTTCGATCACGGTGCCCTTGGCCATGCGGTCGGGGTTGGCCTGCAGGTCCTCCACTTCGGTGACCAGCAGGATCATCTCCAGCAACTTGTCGATGTTGAGACCCTTGAGGGCACTCACCGGCACCATCACCACGTCGCCGCCCCAGTCTTCGGCCACTAGGCCCTGGCCGGAGAGTTCCTGTTTGACCCGCTCGGCAGAGGCACCTTCCTTGTCGATCTTGTTGATCGCCACCACGATTGGGACCTCGGCGGCGCGGGCGTGGCTGATCGCCTCCAAGGTCTGGGGGCGCACGCCGTCATCGGCGGCCACCACCAGCACGGCCACGTCGGTCACCTTGGTGCCCCGGGCGCGCATGGCGGTGAAGGCCTCGTGGCCCGGGGTGTCCAGGAAGGTGATCTTGCGGATCTCCCCGGCATGGGGAATTTCCACCTGGTAAGCGCCGATGTGCTGGGTGATGCCCCCGGCTTCGCCGGCGGCGACCCGGGTTTTGCGAATCGCGTCGAGCAGGCTGGTTTTGCCATGGTCAACGTGGCCCATCACGGTGACAACCGGCGGGCGACGGATCAGGTGAGCGAGGTCGCTCTCCTCGATCATCTCGACCGTCTTCTTGGCCGCTTCCTGGACATCGTCTTCGAGTACGGGCACACCGAACTCGTCGGAGACGGTCTCGATCGTGGAAAGGTCGAGGGTCTGGGTGACCGTGGCGATGATCCCTTTGAAGAAGAGGCTCTTGATGATCTCGGAGCTCTCCACACCGAGGCGGTCGGCTAGCTCTTGAACCGTGAGGTTGCCCTCCGGCACGATCAGCATGTCGGGACGCACCTGCTTGGCCTCGCGGGAGGCGCGCAGCTCCATGGCGCGGCGGCGTTGGCGCTGACGGGTGGTTTCCTTCTTGCGCTTGCGCATGGCCGCCGTCGGCTTGACGGCCGCCACGGGACCCCGCTTGGGCTTCATCGGCCGCGCCAGGCTGGCCTGGAGCACTAGGGCTTCCTGTTCGCCAGCGAACCCGCCGGTTTCGGCGGTGAGGGCATCATCGTTTTCGCCGATGATGTGCACCTTTTGGCGCTGTTTCTGGGGCGAGCGGCTGCGCAGGGCCTCCAGCTTGGCGCTGTCGTCCCAGTCGGGCCGCCTGGCTTTGGTGCTGCCAGGGGGTTGGGGCGTGCGGAAGCCTGGGCGCCTCGGTGCCGAGGGCGGCGTGGCGGTGGGCCGCACCGGTGCATCGGCGGTGCCGCCGGCTTCCGTGGGGCCGCCGGGACGGCGAGGCGGCGCAGCGATCGGACGGGATCCGGGCTTCTGGAGCTGCATCAGCTCGCCCGGGGCCACGGGTTTGCGCATGCCTTGGGGCATGCCGGGGCGGATCGGACCGGGGGGGGCAGGGCGGTTGCCGCCGGCGCCCGCAGGGCCAGCCGCATCGCGGCGGATGGGTTTGCCCACCAATTCCAGGGGGATGCCCTCGGGCCGGCTCGGGGGACTGCCTGGTTTACCGGGCTGGCCGGGACGGATGGGGGCCCCGGCCCGAATCGGTGGGGCAGCGCCCGGCCGCACGGGCGCGCCGGGGCTCGGACGTTGGCTCAACGAGGGGCGACCCGAGGGGGGCGCCGGGCGGCTGCCGCCGCTGCTAGGGCTTGCTTGGCCTGGCTGGCCGGGTTGGGGCCGGCCCACCAGTTGGGGTTTGGCGCCAGCGGCACCCGGACGGCTGACAGAGGTGGTGGGCCGTTGGGGCTGGGCGGCGGCGGGCCTGGCGGGCGGGCCACTGGGCCTGGGCGCAGGTGCGCTCGAGCCAGGTGGCGTGGGCCTGGGGCTGGTGGCCGGGCGGGGCGCAGCCGTTTCCGGTTTACGGGGGCTGGGTGCCGGGCCGCGACTAACGAGCGTCTGGGCCTGGGGTTGGCCGGGTCTGGCCGGGGCTGCGGGTGCGTCAGCCTTGGCCTTGGCTGGGGCGGCAGCGGCGGGTTTGGTGGCAATCAGCGTGGGCTTAGCCGGGCCCGCAGGCTTGGCGGCCCCAGGGGCTGGCTTGCTGGCGATCACGGCAGGTTTGGTGGCGATCACCACTGGCTTGGCCGGGGATGATGGCTTGGCCGGGACAAAGGCTTGGCCGGGGCAGAAAGCTTGGCCGGGGCAGAAAGCTTGGCCGGGACGGCCGGTTTGCCAGCCACGGCGGGCTTGGTCGCCATCGCCGGTTTGGTGGCCACTACCTCCGGTTTAGCCCCAGGGGGCTTGGGGGATGGGGGCGTGGCTGCTGATGGCGCCTTGGCTTGGGGGGCCGCCGCTGGTCGGGCAGGCGCAACCACTGGTGCCGCCGCCTGGCTCTCCGGGGGCTTGGGCGGGGCGGAGGGCCTGGGTGGCGCCACCGGCGCCTTCAGGGGGGCCACCGGCGCGCTTGCAGCGGCTGGGGCGGCTGCCTGGGGAGCCGCAGGACTGTCGCTGGTCGGGGCTTTCTTCAACGAAAGGATGGCCTTAGGGGGTTCGCTAGGCGTGACGGGGCCAGAAGCAGCAGGCTTGCCATTGCCCTTGATGAGGCCGCGGATGGCAGCGGCCTCGTCATCGCTGATCGAGCTGCTGTGGCTCTTGGCAGCAATCGACAGCTTGTCGGCGGCTTCGAGCACGTCCTTATTCTCCAGGCCCAGGTCCCTGGATAGCTCGTAAATTCGGACTTTGCCGCTGCTGGTCATTCAGGTCTCCAATCGGTCGGGGCAACGGGTGCCGCCGGGTCCTACACGCGGTAAGACCACTATTCATCTTGCCTCAGAGCCCGCTGGTCAGGCCTTCGGCAGCCGCCCTTCCAGGGCGGCGTAGATGGAATCAGCAACCTGGCAACGGAGGGCCCGTTGCAGTTTGCGGCGGCGTTTGGCTTCGCTCAGGCAATCCTGGCGAGGACAGAGGTAGGCCGAGCGGCCCATCCCCGCGTCGAGGGCGAGGCTTCCGTCAGGGAGGCGGATCACCCGCAGGAGCTGCTGACGATCCAGCAGTTCCCGGCAGGTGACACAGCGCCTCAGGACGGGTTTGCCGTTCACCGGATCCCTCCCTGGCCAGGGGCCCCGTCCTCGGTGGCGAGCTCGCCGTCGGCTTCGGCGTTGGTTTCAGCCCCATCTCCCGGGGGGTCTACGGCGGTTTCGCTGCCCATCTGGGACCCATCACCCTCGACTTCCGCTTCAACTGGCTCAAGGGTGGCGCTTTCGCCGGCCTCGTCACCAGGTGATTGATAGGTGTAGCCGTCGCCGACATACTCCTCGTCATCCTCGGGCAGGGGATAAAGCTCGCGCAGGCGGGCGTCCTCCTCAGCGCGGGCGGCCTGTTCCACGGCTAGGCGGGCTTCGGCTTCGGCCTGCAGGGCCTCATCCTCCTGGCGCAAGGCGATCAATTCGGCCACCTTTTCGTCTTCGCTGGCCTGGTCGTATTCGCTGCTGTTTTTGATGTCTAGTTTCCAGCCGGTCAGTCGGGCCGCCAGCCGCACGTTCTGGCCCTCGCGGCCAATCGCCAGGCTGAGCTGGTCGGGGGGAACCAAGACATGGGCGTGCTGGCCTTCGGGATCGACGAGCCGCACCATGTCGACCCGGGCGGGGCTGAGGGAGTTGGCGATGTACATGCCGGGGTCGGGGGACCAGCGGATCACGTCGATTTTTTCGCCGCGCAGCTCATTCACCACCTGCTGAATGCGCGAGCCCCGGGCCCCGATGCAGGCGCCCACCGGATCCACTTCCCGTTCAACGCTGTCTACGGCCACCTTGGTGCGGGGGCCGACCGAGCGGGAGGGGGGATTGGCTTCCCGGGCGACGGCCACGATTCGCACCGAGCCTTCCTGAATTTCGGGAACCTCGTTCTCAAACAGATACACCACCAGGCCGGCATTGGACCTGGAGATAAACAATTGGGGACCGCGCCGTGCCACCTCACTCACCTCCTTGAGGAACACCTTGAAGGTGGCATTGGCCCGGTAGTTGTCGTTGGGCAGCTGGTCGCGGCGGGGCAGTTCGGCCTCCACCTCCGGGCGGCCCAGGCCTGAGCTCACCCCCATGATCACCGACTGGCGCTCGAAGCGGATCACCCGGGCCGTCAGCACGGGATCCTCCAGGTCGGCAAATTCCTCCTGGATCATGCGGCGCTGCTGGTCCCGCAGTTTCTGGGCCAGCACCTGCTTGGTGGTGGAGGCGGCCATGCGGCCGAAATCGTCTTTTTCAGGGGTGACATCGAGCACGACCGTGTCACCGATCTGGGCATCCTCGGCGACCTGCTGCACTTCGGCCAGGGCAATCTGGTGGTCGTCGCTTTCGACCTCTTCGACAATGATCTTGCTGGCTAGCACGCGATAGCCCTCTTCATCGAGGTCGAGGGCCACGTCGAAGTTGCTGAAGTAATCCTCTTCAAAAGGATCTTCACTGATGCCCAGATAGAGGGTGCGTCGATAGCGTTCGTAGCCCTTGAGCAGGGCCTCCCGCAGGGCCGCCTCCACCACCTGGGGGGGCAACTTCTTCTCTTCGCTGATGTCCTCGATCAGATTGGTCAGGCCGGGGAGAAGAACCAGTGCCATTGGTCGGTTGCGCGGGGAAAAGGAATTTGGTGAAGTCAAGGGAAGGGCGCCGGCTGGCAGGCGTCCCTCAGTCTTCAGAGGGGGTGATCAGGCGGACGCTGAGCACTTCGGCGCGGGGGATGCGGATGGTGCGCCCCTTGATGTTGAGGTGCAGCTGGTCGTCATCGCGCTCAAGCAGCAGCCCTTCCCGCTGGCTTTCGACGCCCTCGGGATCGCGCCGGTGGACCTCGATCGGGAAGCCGCGAAAACTGCGGAAATCCCGCTCCTCCTGCAGCAGCTCACTGACGCCCGGGCTGCTGATCTCAAGCACGTAGGCCTGCTCGAGCAGGCCACTGGCCTCGATCGCATCAGCGATGGGACCGCTGCAGCTGGCGCAGTCGTCCAGGCTGACATCGCTCCCATCGGCCCGGCGCAATTGAATCACCAGGGTCATGGGGATCCGCTGGTGGAGCAGCTGGCCGCCCCAGAGCTGAAAGCCCAAGGAGGCTGCCACCTGGCGGGCCAGGCCGTCCAACTCGGGGGGAAGGGTTTCGGCCAAGGCCAAGACAGGGACAGCAGGAGACGGGCAGCCCGTCCGGCATCTGCAGTGATCTGCCCTGTCCACCCCCGATCCCGCAGCGTCACAAGGGCTTGGGGAGGTCCTTAGCCCAAGGGCGAAGGAACAGGGATATGGACCGGTGATGCCCGCCGGGCACACCAGCAACTTACGTGATGGCGTGGAGCCCTAAAGGGCCCCCCCTGGGGTACTGGGGTTGCTGGCGCCCAGGTTCACGGCGGGGGGTTCGGCGAAGTAATCACTGCTTTGGACTTCGCCGCGCAGGCTGGGGTCCTGGTTGATGCAACGGGCCAGCTGGTCGTCGCTGCGCAGGAACTGGCAGACCCGCGCCCAGAGCTTGGCCCGGCTGGCCGGGGCGCCCTGGTTGAAATGGACCAGGTCCTTACCGCCTGCCATCCCTTGGATTTCCACTTGGCAGAGGTTGCAACGCACGCGGGTGCCAGGGGGGACGGCTGCCATGGCAAGGGAATCGGGATAGCAAAACCTAGGTCTCCGGGCCACCCCTGAACCGGTTGTGATGTGGTTTGTAGGGGGCGGACCGCCGACCGTTGCAGCACCCTCGATAGCCTGAGCAATCGTTGTTAAGTCCCGCCGTGCCCCCTTTCAGGCGCCTGATCCTGCCCAGGGCGCTGGCCGGGCTTCTCCCCGTTCTTAGCCCCTTCCTTGCCCCGGTCCTGGTGGCGCTACTGGTGCTGAGCGCTCCAATCGGGGCCGCCGCCTCGGCCCTTGAACCGGGTCCCGCCGCCGCTCCAGCCCCCCTGGCCGCTACCCCTGCGGCCGAGCCCCCCCTGGCCAAGCCCCGCAGTTTTGTCGCTGAAGCAGTGCATCGGGTGGCGGCCTCGGTGGTGCGGATCGATACGGAGCGCAACGTGCCCCCCGGGGGCCTGGATCCGGCCTTTAGCGATCCCCTGCTGCGGGAGCTGTTCGGCGAGCCCTCCTCCCGCTCGCGGGAGCGGGGCCAGGGTTCCGGGGTGGTGATTGATCGCCAGGGGCTGGTGCTCACCAATGCCCACGTAGTCGATGGCGTTGATCGGGTCGAGGTGACCCTGGCCGATGGCCAGCAGGTGGATGGCAGCGTGCTGGGCATCGATCCGGTCACGGACCTGGCCGTGGTGCGGATCGAGCCTGTGGCAGAGCTGCGGGCCGCCCCCCTCGGCGATTCCGAAGCCCTGGAGGTGGGTGACTGGGCGATTGCCCTGGGCACCCCCTACGGCCTGGAGCGCACCGTCACCTTGGGGATTGTCAGCAGCCTGCACCGCAACATCAACAGTCTGGGCTTTTCCGATAAGCGCCTCGAGCTGATCCAGACCGATGCGGCGATCAATCCCGGCAACTCCGGCGGACCCCTGATCAATGGGGCCGGTGAAGTGGTGGGAATCAACACCCTGGTGCGCTCCGGCCCGGGGGCGGGCCTGGGCTTTGCCATTCCGATCAACCTGGCCAAGGAAGTGGCCGGCCAGCTTGGCCGCGGCATCAAGGTGGTCCACCCCTACCTGGGGGTGCAGCTGGTACCGCTCACGGCCCGCCTGGCCCGGGATTACAACCGCGATCCCAATGCCCTAGTCACCTTGCCGGAGCGCGATGGCGCCCTGATTCAAACCGTGTTGCCCGATAGTCCTGCCCAGCGGGCGGGCCTCCGCCGCGGCGATCTGGTCGTGGCCGCCGCTGACCAGGCGGTGGCCAATCCGGCCCGGTTGTTGCGTCTAGTGGAGGCTTCCCACATCGGCGAATCCCTGGCAATCACGGTGCTGCGGGGCGATCGGGAGCTGCGGCTGACGATCCGGCCGGAGGCCTTGCCCGCTGCCGGCTAAGCGCGGTCCCTGCGGCCTCTCCCCTCTCCCTAGACACCTCGCCCCGGACCCCTAGCCCCAGACGCCTCGCCCCAGGCAACCCGGCCATCAACGCGGCCATCAACTCGGCGCTTGCTACGGTCACGGCCCTTTCTGATCCCGGTGATGGCTGATCTGCAGGACCGCATGAAGCAGGCCGTGGCGGAGGCGGCGGTGCAGCAGATCCGCAACGGCATGGTGGTGGGCCTGGGCTCCGGCTCCACGGCTGCCCTGATGATCCAGGGCCTGGGCGCCAAGCTCAAAAGCGGAGAGCTCAAGGACATCACTGGTGTCACCACCTCCTTCCAGGGGGAGGTGCTGGCGGCCGAACTGGGTATTCCGCTCAAGAGCCTCAATGCCATCTCCCGTATCGATCTGGCCATCGATGGGGCCGATGAGGTCGACCCGGATTTCCAGCTGATCAAGGGCGGCGGCGCCTGCCACGTGCAGGAAAAGCTGGTGGCCCGCCGCGCCGACCGCTTCGTGGTGGTGGTGGATGCCAGCAAGTTGGTGGAGCGCCTCAACCTGGGGTTCCTGTTGCCCGTGGAGGTGCTGCCCGGCGCCTGGCGCCAGGTGCAAGCTGAGTTGGGGGAGCTCGGCGGCGATGCCCAGCTGCGCATGGCCGTGCGGAAGGCCGGCCCGGTCGTCACCGACCAGGGCAACCTGGTGCTGGATGTGCGTTTTGCCGGCGGCATTGCCGATCCGGTGGGCCTGGAGCAAACGATCAACAACCTGCCCGGCGTGCTGGAGAACGGTCTGTTCGTCAACATCACCGACCAGGTGCTGGTCGGTGATGTGGTCGATGGTGTCCCTGGCGTGCGGGAGCTGGAGCGCCGTTGAAGGGGCGCCTAGGCGCCCTCAAACCCCTACCTCCCGAAGCCGGAGACTGCCCTTTAGCCCCCGAGGCGGAGGCGCACCGAATGGGCGTGGCTATGGAGCCCTTCGCTGTCCGCCAGGGTCACCACGGCACCGCCGGTGGCCTCCAGGGCCTGCCGGTTGAAGTGGATCAAGCTGGTGTGGCGCAGGAAGGTTTCCACCCCCAGGGCGCTGGCGAAACGGGCCGTGCCGGAGGTGGGCAGGGTGTGGTTGGGGCCGGCCAGATAGTCCCCCACTGCCTCCGGGCTCCAGGCGCCCAGGAAGATCGCCCCCGCGTGCTCGATGCGCGTGGCCAGGGATTCGGGCTGCTCCACCAGCAGTTCCAGGTGTTCGGGCGCAAAGCGGTCGCTCAAGGCCGCCGCCGCCTCCAGGTTTGGGCAGACCACCACCAGCCCCCAGGCGTTTAGGGCTGCCAAGGTGATGGCGGCCCGGGGATGGTGGGCCAGCTGGGCTTCGAGGGCTGCTGGCAGGGCGGCCGCCAGGGCCTCGCTGGTGGTGAGCAGGATGGCTGCCGCCAGGGGATCGTGTTCCGCCTGGGCCAGCAGGTCGGCGGCCACCTGGTCAGCCCGGGCGCTGTGGTCGGCGATCACCAGCACCTCGCTGGGGCCGGCGAGGGAATCGATCGCCACCCGGCCGTACACCGCCTTTTTGGCCAGGGTCACGTAGAGGTTGCCAGGGCCTGTGATCACATCCACCCGCGGGATCGTGGCGGTGCCGTAGGCCAGGGCTCCGATCGCCTGGGCGCCGCCGACGCGGTAGATCTCGTCAACGCCGGCCAGGTGGGCAGCCGCCAGCACCGTGGTGTTCACCTGGCCGGCGGGCCCGGGGGGGGTCACCATGACCAGCCGCTTGACGCCGGCCACCCGGGCGGGCACCGCATTCATCAGCACGGTGCTCGGGTAGGAGGCCCGGCCGCCCGGGATGTAGATCCCAGCGGTCTCCACGGGGCGCCAGCGCCGACCTAGCCGTTCGCCATGGGGGCCGGTCAGATCCAAATCGCTCGGGAGCTGGATCTGGTGGAAGGCCAGGATGCGTTCGTGGGCGAGTTCGAGGGCCGCTTTGAGGCGGCTATCGCAGTGGTTCCAGGCGGCCTGGATCTGCTCGACCGGGATGCGCAAGGGATCGGGACGCACCCCATCGAAGCGCTCGCTGAGGTCGAGCAGGGCCCGATCCCCTTCGCTACGCACCTGGGCCAAAATGGCGTCCACGGTCTTGATGGCCGCTTCCGCCTGGCCGCTATTGGTGCGATCGGCAATCTCGTCCAGTCGCCTGGCCGCCGCGGCCAGATCACTCAGCACCTCAAGCTCCAGGGCGGCGGCCCCAGGGGTGCGGCCGCTTGGATGCTGGGAGGGGCTGGCGGCCACGGCGCTGGGAGGATTGAACGGCATTTCAAGTTAAGTCCAAGCCTTCTTGGATCGGGCTAGGGGGTAGGATCTTCGTTTGCTGATTCAGCGCAGAAACCGCCTGTGGCCAATAACAAGTCCTCGAAAAAACGCATCGAAGTTGCCGAACGCAACCGCGTGCAGAACCGCACCTACAAGTCGGCCGTGCGCACCCTGATCAAGCGCTGCTTCACCGCCTGCTCGGCCTTCAGCCAGGCGCCTGGCGATGACGCCAAGGAAGCCGTTCAGGCCAGCCTGAACGCCGCCTTCAGCAAAATCGACAAGGCGGTGAAGGTTGGTGTCATCCACCGCAACACCGGCGCCCACCAGAAGGCCCGCCTCAGCACGGCCGTCAAGCAGGTGGTTGAGCCGGCTAGCGCCCCCCAGGCCTGATCCGACTCCCCGCACCTGCCCCAAGGGCCCGACCGTGAACCAGGCGCTCCCCAAGGCCATGGCCCAGCCGACCGAGCTGGCTACTGATCCCAGCCTCAAGCTGGCGGCTGATTCCAGCCTCAAGCTGGCGGCTGATTCCAGCCTCAAGCTGGCGGCTGATTCCAGCCTCAAGCTGGCGGCTGATTCCAGCCTCAAGCTGGTTGATAGCCATTGCCACATCGTGTTTCGCAATTTTGAGGCGGACCTTGATGCGGTGGCCCAGCGATGGCGCGACGCGGGAGTGGTGCGCTTGCTCCATGCCTGCGTCGAGCCGTCTGAAATTGCGGCGATCCGGGCCCTAGCTGATCGATTCCCCGAGCTGCGTTACTCGGTGGGGGTCCACCCCCTCGATACGCAGCATTGGCATGACCAGACCGCCCAGCAGCTGCGCCAGGCAGCCCTGGACGATCCTCGGGTCGTGGCCATCGGGGAACTGGGATTGGATCTGTTTCGTGAGCAGAACCTGGAGTCCCAACTGGCCGTGCTCAGGCCCCAGTTAGATCTGGCCTGGGAGCTGAATTTGCCAGTGATCATCCATTGCCGGGACGCCGCAGAGGCCATGCTCCAGGAGCTGGGCCACCGCCAGAGCCAGGACCGCTGTCCCCGGGGCGTGATGCACTGCTGGGGCGGAACCCCGGCGGAGATGGAGGGCTTCCTGGCCCTGGGTCTGTACATCAGCTTCAGCGGCACGGTCACCTTTGCCAAGGCCGAAGACACCCACGACTGCGCCCGCCAGGTGCCCTCAGACCGTTACCTGGTGGAAACCGATTGCCCCTTTCTGGCACCGGTTCCCCGGCGGGGCAAGCGCAATGAGCCCGCCTACGTGGCCGCCGTTGCCGAACGGGTGGCTGTTCTCCGGGGGGAGAGCTTGGCTGTGGTTGCCGCCCAGAGCACCCTCAACGCGAGCACCCTGTTTGGACCAGCCTTTGACAGTGTATGATGTTTTATTGGTTTGCTAACCAGTGCGGTCTCCTTCGTGTTGCTGCCTGGGCCTGGCACACCCCCGATCCCCAACTGGTGCTTTGTCTTTGCGTTGGATTTCGACGTCAGCCGGGTTGATCCGAGCTCTGCTGGTCTAGGCGCAGGCGAGCCGATCCATCCGTGGATCGCCCGTTACTGCGCTAGCCAGCGTCGATAGCTTCGTTATTTCCATCGCTGACGCCCGCCAGGTCAGCGTTTCCCCACCTTACAGTTCCTGCAGGTTAACGCATGAGCAGCGCGATCCAGGTCGCCAAGACCGTTACGTACCTCCCCGATTTGGTCGAGGTGCAGCGGGCAAGCTTCAAATGGTTCCTGGAGAAGGGGCTGATCGAGGAGCTAGAAAGCTTCTCCCCGATCACCGACTACACCGGCAAACTGGAGCTTCACTTCATCGGTAGCGAGTACCGGCTGAAGCGGCCCCGCCATGACGTGGAAGAAGCGAAGCGGCGCGATGCCACCTTCGCTTCCCAAATGTATGTGACCTGTCGCCTGGTTAACAAGGAAACCGGCGAAATCAAGGAGCAGGAAGTCTTCATTGGCGAGCTTCCCTTGATGACCGAACGGGGCACCTTCATCATCAATGGCGCCGAGCGTGTAATCGTTAACCAGATTGTGCGTTCACCCGGCGTCTATTTCAAGGACGAGCAGGATAAGAATGGCCGTAAAACCTTCAACGCCAGCCTGATCCCTAACCGGGGTGCCTGGCTGAAGTTTGAAACCGATAAGAACGATCTTCTGCACGTTCGCGTCGATAAAACCCGCAAAATCAACGCCCATGTGTTGATGCGAGCCATCGGTCTATCCGACAACGATGTCCTCGACAAGTTGCGGCATCCTGAGTATTACCAGAAGTCGATTGAGGCCGCCAACGACGAAGGCATAAGTTCGGAAGATCAGGCACTCCTTGAGCTGTATAAGAAACTGCGGCCAGGTGAACCCCCCTCAGTAAGTGGCGGTCAACAGTTATTGCATAGCCGTTTCTTCGATCCCAAGCGCTACGACTTGGGCCGTGTCGGTCGCTACAAGATCAATAAAAAGCTGCGGCTTACTATTCCCGATGCGGTGCGCACGCTCACGCCGGAAGATGTTCTTTCCACGATTGATTACCTGATCAATCTCGAGCTCGATGTGGGCGGCGCCTCCCTCGATGACATCGACCACCTCGGCAACCGCCGTGTTCGTTCGGTCGGAGAATTGCTGCAAAACCAGGTGCGCGTTGGCCTGAACCGACTTGAGCGCATCATCAAAGAACGGATGACGGTCGGTGAAACCGAATCCCTCACTCCTGCCCAGCTGGTGAACCCCAAGCCCCTGGTGGCAGCGGTGAAGGAGTTCTTCGGCTCCAGCCAGTTGAGCCAGTTCATGGACCAGACCAACCCCCTGGCCGAACTCACCCACAAGCGCCGTATCAGCGCCCTCGGTCCAGGTGGTTTGACCCGAGAGCGGGCTGGTTTCGCCGTGCGCGACATCCACCCCTCCCACTACGGCCGGATCTGCCCGATTGAAACGCCGGAAGGTCCCAATGCAGGCCTGATCGGTTCCCTGGCAACCCACGCCCGGGTCAATGAATACGGTTTCATCGAAACCCCCTTCTGGCGGGTTGAAAATGGCATCGTCATCAAAGAAGGCGATCCGATCTACCTGTCCGCCGACCTGGAGGATGAGTGCCGCATCGCCCCAGGCGACATCCCTGCCGATTCCACGGGCCGCATCACCGCTGAACTGGTGCCGGTGCGCTATCGCCAGGACTTTGAGAAGGTGCCCCCCGAGCAGGTGGACTATGTGCAGCTCTCACCGGTTCAGGTGATTTCGGTGGCCACCTCCCTGATTCCCTTCCTGGAGCACGACGACGCCAACCGGGCCCTGATGGGGTCCAACATGCAGCGCCAGGCTGTGCCCCTGCTGCGGCCGGAACGGCCCTTGGTGGGCACGGGCCTAGAAACCCAGGTGGCGCGGGACTCGGGCATGGTGCCGATCACCACGGTCAACGGCACCGTGGCCTATGTGGATGCCACCGCCATCGTCATTCGCGACGAGGCCGGTGTGGATCACAACCACTACCTGCAGAAATACCAGCGCTCCAACCAGGACACCTGCCTCAACCATCGCCCGATTGTCTCCCTGGGCGACCAGGTGATTGCCGGCCAGGTGCTCGCCAATGGCTCGGCCTGTGAGGGCGGTGAGATCGCCCTGGGTCAGAATGTGTTGATTGCCTACATGCCTTGGGAGGGCTACAACTACGAGGATGCGATCCTTGTTAGTGAGCGTCTTGTTCAAGACGATCTCTACACCTCGGTGCACATCGAGAAGTACGAGATTGAGGCCCGCCAGACCAAACTCGGACCCGAGGAGATCACCCGGGAAATTCCTAACGTTGCCGAGGAAAGCCTGGGCAGCCTCGATGAAATGGGCATCATTCGTATTGGTGCCTATGTGGAATCTGGTGACATTCTTGTGGGCAAGGTGACCCCCAAGGGCGAATCGGATCAGCCGCCGGAAGAGAAGCTGCTGCGGGCCATCTTTGGCGAGAAAGCCCGCGATGTTCGAGACAACTCCCTACGGGTTCCCGGCACCGAACGGGGTCGGGTGGTGGATGTGCGGATCTACACCCGTGAGCAGGGTGATGAATTGCCGCCTGGAGCCAACATGGTGGTGCGGGTCTATGTGGCCCAGCGTCGCAAAATCCAGGTGGGCGACAAGATGGCTGGCCGCCACGGCAACAAGGGCATTATCAGCCGCATTCTTCCCCGCGAAGATATGCCCTACCTGCCCGATGGCAGCCCGATCGACATCGTGCTCAACCCCTTGGGGGTTCCTTCACGGATGAACGTGGGCCAGGTGTTCGAATGCCTGATGGGCTGGGCCGCCTCCCACCTTGATTGCCGCGTCAAGGTCGTGCCCTTTGATGAGATGCACGGCCCTGAAAAGTCGAAGGAAACGGTTCAGGCCTACCTAGAAGCGGCCAAGGCCCTGCCGGGCAAGGACTGGGTCTATAACCCCGACAATCCTGGCAAAATCCAGTTGATTGATGGCCGGACCGGCGAGCCCTTCGACCAGCCCGTCACCGTGGGCTACGCCCACATCCTCAAGCTGGTTCACCTGGTGGATGACAAGATCCATGCCCGCTCCACCGGTCCCTATTCCCTCGTAACCCAGCAGCCCCTCGGCGGTAAGGCCCAGCAGGGCGGCCAGCGCCTTGGTGAGATGGAAGTGTGGGCCCTTGAGGCCTACGGCGCCGCCTACACCCTGCAGGAACTGCTCACGGTCAAGTCCGACGACATGCAGGGTCGCAACGAGGCCCTCAACGCCATCGTCAAGGGCAAGCCCATCCCCCGTCCCGGTACGCCGGAATCCTTCAAGGTGCTGATGCGCGAGCTCCAGTCCCTTGGTTTGGATATTGCCGTCTACACAGAAGAGGGCGTGGAAGTGGATCTGATGCAGGATGTCAATCCCCGCCGCAGCACCCCCAACCGGCCCACCTACGAATCCCTCGGCGTCGCGGATTTCGACGACGACTGATCGCTATCCCCGTTCATTCGCCCCTTCGTCCGTCCGCGCGCTCCTAGGCCATGACCAACAGCAACCTCCGCACCGAAAACCACTTCGACTACGTCAAGATCACGCTCGCCTCGCCCGAGCGGATCATGCAGTGGGGCCAACGCACCCTGCCCAATGGGCAGGTGGTTGGTGAGGTGACCAAGCCAGAAACGATCAACTACCGCACCCTCAAGCCCGAGATGGACGGGCTCTTCTGCGAGAAGATCTTCGGACCTTCCAAGGATTGGGAGTGCCATTGCGGCAAGTACAAGCGGGTGCGGCACCGCGGCATCGTCTGCGAACGTTGCGGTGTTGAGGTTACGGAAAGTCGGGTGCGGCGCCACCGCATGGGCTTTATCAAGCTGGCGGCCCCGGTGTCCCATGTTTGGTATCTGAAAGGTATCCCCAGTTATGTGGCGATCCTGCTGGACATGCCCCTGCGCGATGTTGAGCAGATCGTTTATTTCAACTGCTATGTGGTGCTCGATAAGGGCGATCACAAGGATCTCACCTACAAGCAGCTGCTCACCGAAGACGAGTGGCTGGAGATTGAAGACCAGATCTACGCCGAGGATTCGGAGATCGAAAACGAGCCCATGGTGGGTATCGGTGCTGAGGCCCTCAAGCAGCTATTGGAAGATCTCAATCTCACGGAGATCGCCGAGCAACTGCGGGAGGACATTGCCGGCAGCAAAGGCCAAAAGCGGGCCAAACTGATCAAGCGCTTGCGGGTGATCGACAACTTCATCTCCACCGGTGCCAAGCCCGCTTGGATGGTGCTGGATGTGATCCCGGTGATCCCCCCCGACCTGCGCCCGATGGTGCAGCTGGATGGCGGTCGCTTCGCTACTAGCGACCTCAACGATCTTTATCGCCGGGTCATTAACCGCAACAACCGGTTGGCGCGACTGCAGGAAATCCTTGCCCCGGAGATCATCGTCCGCAACGAAAAGCGGATGTTGCAGGAAGCCGTTGATGCCCTAATCGACAATGGCCGCCGCGGCCGCACCGTCGTCGGGGCGAACAATCGTCCGCTCAAATCCCTCAGCGACATCATCGAAGGTAAGCAGGGTCGTTTCCGGCAGAACCTTCTTGGTAAGCGGGTCGACTACTCCGGCCGTTCCGTGATTGTGGTCGGTCCGAAGCTGAAGATGCACCAGTGCGGCCTGCCGAAGGAAATGGCGATCGAGTTGTTCCAGCCGTTTGTGATCCATCGCCTGATCCGACAGAACATTGTCAACAACATCAAGGCCGCCAAAAAGATGATCCAGCGGGCGGATGATGAGGTGATGCAGGTTCTCCAAGAAGTGATCGAAGGTCACCCGATCCTGCTTAACCGGGCGCCCACCCTGCACCGGCTTGGCATCCAGGCCTTCGAACCCAAGTTGGTGGACGGTCGCGCCATCCAGCTTCACCCCCTCGTCTGTCCAGCCTTCAACGCTGACTTTGACGGCGACCAGATGGCCGTGCACGTTCCCCTGGCGATCGAGGCCCA
The DNA here is from genome assembly GCA_002737305.1 of Synechococcus sp. Baikal-G1. Classification (GTDB taxonomy): domain Bacteria; phylum Cyanobacteriota; class Cyanobacteriia; order PCC-6307; family Cyanobiaceae; genus BAIKAL-G1. The sequence goes on along the minus strand of NSII01000034.1, from coordinate 18,552 downwards.
GACCGAAGCGCGCATGTTGATGCTTGCCAGCAACAACATCCTTTCGCCTGCAACGGGTGAGCCGATCATTACCCCGTCCCAGGACATGGTGCTCGGCGCTTATTACCTCACCGCCATCCAGCCTGGCGCTATCAAGCCCGACTTCGGCGATCGCAGCCGCACCTTCGCCGGCCTCGATGATGTGCTCAATGCCTTCGATGAGAAGCACCTGACCCTTCATGATTGGGTGTGGGTGCGCTTCACTGGCGGCATCGATGACGAGGACGAGGACACCAAGCCCCAAAAGGAAGAGACCCTGAGCGATGGCACCCGCATTGAGCAGTGGAAGTATCGCCGCGATCGTTTCGATGATGATGGTGCCTTGATCAGCCGCTATCTGCTAACCACCGTGGGCCGTTGCGTGATGAACCGCACGATCATTGATGCGGTGGCCGCCGCCTGAGATTCCGGACGTTTTTCCTTCTTTTTATCCCGCTTCGCGAGCTGCCATGACCGCCACCCCCGCCAAGAAGACCACCAAGAAACTCAGCAAGAAAGCTGCTGCAGCGGCTGCCGCTGCTGAAGCTGCCTTGCCCGTTTTGGGAGCCGTTGCTCCGCTGAGCAAAGCGCCGGCCCCTTTCCGTAATCGGGTCATCGACAAGAAAGCCCTGCGAACCCTGATGGCTTGGGCCTTCAAGCACCATGGCACTGCCGCGACGGCATCCATGGCCGATGACCTCAAGGACCTCGGGTTCCGCTATGCGACCCAGGCGGCCGTGTCGATCTCGGTTGAGGATCTGCGCATCCCTGGTGAGAAGGCCCGTTTGTTGGCGGAAGCTGAGCAACAAATTACCGATACGGAAGAGCGTTATCGCCTGGGTGAGATCACCGAGGTGGAGCGCCATACCAAGGTGATTGACACCTGGACCGAAACCAACGAGCGGCTGGTTGAGGAAGTTAAAAAGAACTTCAACGACAACGACCCGCTCAATTCGGTCTGGATGATGGCAAACTCTGGGGCCCGGGGTAACATGTCCCAGGTGCGTCAGTTGGTGGGCATGCGTGGCCTGATGGCCAACCCTCAGGGTGAAATCATTGACTTGCCGATTCGCACCAACTTCCGCGAAGGCCTAACAGTTACCGAATACGTCATCTCCTCCTACGGAGCCCGCAAGGGTTTGGTGGACACCGCCCTGCGTACGGCTGACTCGGGCTATCTCACCCGCCGTCTTGTGGACGTGGCCCAGGATGTGATTGTGCGTGAGGACGATTGCGGCACCACCCGGGGTATTCCGATCGACGCCGATGAAAAGGGTCGTTTCTTTGCCAAGCTGGTTGGTCGCCTGGCTGGCGTGCGGGTGGTGGATGCCAACGGAGAAATCCTGGTGGATCGCGATGGCGAAATTGATCCGCCCCTTTCGCGTCGGATTGAGGAAGCCGGGGTTAAAACCGTGGTGGTGCGTTCACCGCTCACCTGCGAAGCGGCCCGTTCGGTATGCCGCAAGTGTTATGGCTGGGCCCTAGCCCACAACCAATTGGTTGATTTGGGTGAAGCGGTTGGCATCGTGGCTGCCCAATCGATTGGCGAACCGGGCACCCAGCTCACCATGCGGACGTTCCACACTGGCGGTGTATCCACGGCGGAAACCGGTGTGGTCCGCTCGCTGATCGAAGGCACCGTTGAATTCGATGCCAAAGCCCGGGTTCGCGCCTTCCGCACACCCCACGGCGTTGAAGCCCAGATTGCCGAAACCGATTTCAACCTGCAGGTGAAGCCTTCCGGTAAGGGTCGCCTGCAACGGCTTGAGATCACCACCGGCTCGATTCTCTTTGTCGACGATGGCGCCCAGGTACCCGCTGATTTTATTCTGGCCCAGATATCGGCCGGTGCTGCTGTTAAGAAGAGCGTTGAAAAGGCCACCAAAGATGTGATTTGTGACCTGGCTGGTCAGGTTCGCTATGAGGATGTGATTCAGCCCCGTGAAGTGACCGACCGCCAGGGCAACATCACCCTTAAGGCCCAAAGGCTGGGACGTCTTTGGGTGTTCAGTGGTGATGTCTACAACTTGCCGCCCAATGCCCAACCGGTTGTCAATGGCACTGTCCCTGTACATAACGGTGATGTGCTGGCCGAAAGCCGGCTTGTGAGCGAATACGGCGGTGCCGTGCGCCTGCGTGAGTCTACGGGTGATTCCCGAGAGGTTCAAATTGTTACCTCAAGTTTGACCCTTAAGGATTGCAAGCTGGTGGGTGAATCAACCCATTCTGGAGAAATTTGGCACCTAGAGGGCAAGGAAAATATTCGCTACCTGCTTAAAACTGCCCCCGGCAGTAAGATTGGTAGTGGCGAAGTGATTGCCGAATTGGCAGATGACCGCTTCCGCACCCAAACCGGTGGTTTGGTGAAATATGCTCCTGGCCTCTCGATCAAAAAGTCTCGCTCTGCCAAGCATGGCTTTGAGGTCAATAAGGGTGGCACGTTGCTATGGGTTCCCCAGGAAACCCATGAAATCAACAAGGATATTTCCCTGTTGATGATTGAGGATGGTCAGTGGATCGAGGCCGGCACTGAAGTCGTTAAGGACATCTTCAGCCAGACCGCCGGCATTGTTACGGTGACCCAGAAGAACGACATCCTGCGCGAGATTATCGTGCGCTCCGGCAGCCTGCACTTGGTGGCTGATAGTAAGGTGTTGTCCCGCTATGCCGACGACGGTCGGATGGTCAATCTTGGCGATGAGATTGCCCCTGGTTTAGTGGCTGAAGCCATGGTCTTCGTTGAGGCAGTAGATACACCGGAAGGTGGAGCTGTGTTACTGCGTCCTGTTGAGGAATACAGCATTCCTGATGCTGCGCACCTCCCCGATCTGGGCAGCATTAAGCAGAACGGCGGGCCTTCCCTTGGTCTCAAGGCTATTCAGCGGCTCCAGTACAAGGATGGTGAACTCATTAAGTCCGTAGAGGGAGTGGAACTGCTGCGAACCCAGCTAATTCTGGAGACCTACGAAACGACTCCCCAAATGACTATCGATGTGGAGGCCGTGCCCGACAAGCGTGCCAAAACGATCGAGCGCTTGCAGTTGGTGATCCTGGAAACCCTGTTGGTTCGTCGCGATACCCTTTCCGATGCCAGCCACGGATCCACCCACACCGAATTGCAGGTGGAAGATGGCATTGCGGTGAAGAGTGGCGATGTGGTGGCCACCACCCAGATTCTGTGTAAGGAGGATGGCATCGTACAAATGCCCGACCTGGTGGACGGGGAGCCGATTCGCCGCCTGATTGTGGAGCGCCCCGGAGATATCCGTACGATTGATTTAAGTGGCAAAGCCCCTTTGGTGCAAATCGGCCAACGGTTGGTGGATGGCGAACCCCTGGCGGAAGGAATCCTGTCGCCTTGCTGCGGCAAGGTGGAAGCGTTGGAACCCGGCTCGATCACCGTGCGGCTGGGCCGTCCCTACATGGTGTCGCCGGACTCCGTGCTGCACGTGCGCGATGGCGAACTGGTGCAGCGGGGTGATGGCCTGGCCCTCCTTGTGTTTGAACGCCAAAAGACCGGTGACATTGTTCAGGGTCTACCGCGAATTGAAGAGCTGTTGGAAGCCCGTCGCCCCCGGGAATCCTCCATTCTCTGCCGCAAGAGCGGCACGGTGCAAATTAAGCAGGGCGTCGACGACGATTCAATCACCGTATCGGTGATTGAAGAAGATGACGTCATCACGGAGTACCCGATTTTGCTAGGGCGCAACGTGATGGTTAGTGATAGTCAGCAGGTCACCGCCGGTGAATCGCTCACCGATGGTCCGATCAACCCCCACGAACTGCTTGAGTCCTACTTCGAGGATCTGCGCCTGCGCAAGCCCACCATGGAGGCGGCCCAGGAAGCTTTCTCCAAGTTGCAGTTCCGCCTTGTGCAGGAAGTGCAGAACGTTTACAAATCCCAAGGCGTCACTATCGATGACAAGCACATCGAAGTGATCGTGCGCCAGATGACCAGCAAGGTGCGGATTGAGGATGCCGGCGACACCACTTTGCTGCCGGGTGAATTGATCGAACTTCGTCAGGTGGAGCAGGTCAATTCGGCCATGGCGATTACCGGTGGCGCCCCCTCCGAGTTCACTCCCGTGCTCCTGGGCATTACCAAGGCTTCCCTTAATACGGACAGCTTTATCTCGGCGGCCTCCTTCCAGGAGACCACCAGGGTGCTCACTGAGGCGGCGATTGAAGGCAAGAGCGACTGGCTGCGCGGCCTCAAGGAGAACGTGATCATTGGTCGCCTAATACCCGCTGGCACGGGCTTCAGTGGCTTTGAAGAGGAACTGCGCGCCGAGGCTGGCCCCCATCCCGATATCCTCGATGAGGATCCCGCGGGCTACCGCCGCATGCAGAACCTCCGCCCCGACTACACGGTGGAGATGCCAGCGGCCCCTGCGGCAACGGCCCAAGCCCTGCTGGATGATCCCTCCGAGGATGAGCTGGAGGCGACCCGCAGCCGCCATGGCATCGAGGCCTCGGTGAGCAGCGTGGCAGCCTTTACCCGCCCCACCATTGAGGATGGTCTAGAGGAGGAATTGTTGCCCGATCCTGCCGCCCTCGAAGGACTGCAGGAAGAGGGCCTGTTGAGCGACGACTGAGCGCTCCGCTTGCCTGAAACTGGCAGCCCCCGAAACCCGGGTTGCTCCGGGTTCGGTTTTTTAATCCTTTGATCGTTTTGCCATGCTCCAACCCACCTTGGTGCCAAAGCGGCAATTGCCTCGTTTTGGCTTCCACACCCATACCGAACTGTTTAATGGTCGGTTTGCCATGCTTGGCTTTATTGCCCTGCTCGCTGTGGAAGTGAAACTGGGCCACGGTTTGCTGGCTTGGCCCTGATGGGTTCGGCCATCCCCCTTTTGGGACTAGGTCAAGCCGAACTGGAGGCCTGGGCGATTGCCCAGGGGCAGGCCCCCTTTCGCGGCCGCCAGCTCCATGATTGGCTCTATAGCAAGGGAGTTCGCACCTTGGAGGCCATCTCCGTGCTGCCCAAGGGCTGGCGTGAAGCCCTCACCAGCGAGCCCCCTCCAGGGGCCTTCGATTGGAGCGGCCGCTCGCGGGAATTACACCGCAGTGTGGCCCGGGATGGCACGATCAAATTGTTGCTAGCCACCAGCGATGGCCTCAGCATCGAAACCGTCGGCATTCCGGCCCTAGATCGCCTGACCGTTTGCGTCAGCACCCAGGTGGGCTGTCCGATGGCCTGCCGCTTCTGCGCCACCGGAAAGGGCGGCCTCCAGCGTTCGTTGGCCGTGCACGAGATCGTTGACCAGGTCCTGAGTGTGCGCGAGGTGATGGAGCAACGGCCCAGCCATGTGGTGTTCATGGGCATGGGTGAGCCGCTCCTCAATATCGATGCCGTGTTGTCGGCTATCGACTGTCTTTGCCGGGATCTGGGTATGGCCCAGCGCCAAATTACGGTTAGCACTGTTGGGGTTCCCCACACGCTGCCAACCTTGGCGGAGCGTTCCCTAGAACGGTTGGGTCGGGCCCAGTTCACCTTGGCAGTGAGTTTGCATGCCCCCGATCAGAGTTTGCGCGAGCAGCTGATTCCCACGGCCCGGGCCTATCCGCTCGAGCACCTACTCGAGGATTGCCGTCGCTATGTGGCGATCACGGGTCGGCGGGTTAGTTTTGAATACATTTTACTGGGGGGCCTCAACGACCAACCGCGCCACGCCGCTGCCCTGGCCAAGTTATTGCGGGGCTTCCAGAGCCACGTCAATTTGATCGCCTACAACCCGATTGAGGAGGAGGAGTTTCAACGCCCGAATCCGGCGGCGGTGGAGGCCTTTCGCCGGGGCCTCGAGCAGCGTCACATTGCCGTGAGTGTGAGGGCGAGTCGCGGCCTCGACGCCGATGCGGCCTGTGGTCAGCTACGGCGGCGCCTCGGGGGCAGCCTCGAACCGGCCTAGTCTGGCTGCTCCCATACGCCCTTTGATCAGGACTTTCGTCGGACGCTTAGGTGGAATCCTTGTTGGCGTTGAAGGCACCCTTCACGCCATCGCCATGCCATGGCGTTAGCCAGGCCATTAAGAGGAAGGCCGGCAAGGATGCCGCCGCCGTGAGCAGAAAGAAACTGCTCCAGCCAACTCCCTCGGCCACGAAGCCCGCCTGGCCAGAGAGCACCGAGCGGCTTAGGGCGTAGACCCCGGAGAGCAGGGCGTACTGGGTGGCCGAGAAGCGGGGATTGCACAGGCTCATCAGCAGGGCCACGAATGCCGCCCCCACCAGGCCGCCGCCGAGGTTCTCCAGACCCACCGCCAGCAGCAGGCCGGTGCTGCCGCCATGGAACTGGGCCAGGGCCCAGTAGCCCAGGTTCCCTGCCGCCCCCACCAGGGCAAACACCCAGAGGGAACGGTTCATGCCCAACTTGCTGAACAGCAGGCCGCCCAGGATCGTGCCCACAATCGTGGCGCCGATGCCCCAGCCCGCCAGCACGGAACCGACCACGGCAGGGGAGAAACCCTGCTGAATCAGAAAGGGCACCGCCATGACGTTGAGCAGGCCGTCGGGCCAGCGGTAGAGCAACACCAGCGCCAGCAGCATCAAGGCCCGCCCGCGGCCGGTGCGATGCACGAACTCCCGCGCCGGACCGACCACCGCCTGGCGCAGGCTGCGCACCTGGTGTTCGATCGGGGGCAGTTTCGGGGCCGTGAGGGTGAACGGCACCACCAGCAGCAGTAGAGCCGCTGAGCCGATGAAGGCCAGGGGCCAGCCGTAGCGGCTGGCCAGGATGAAGCCACCAGCTCCGACGGCGAGCATGGCGCCGCGGTACCCCAGGTTGGTGGCGGCGGCACCAGCTCCCCGTTCCGGCTCCGGCAGCAAATCGGTGCGGTAGGCATCGACCAGGATGTCCTGGGTGGCACTCACCACGGCTAGGGCAACCGCCATGGCGCCGATGGCCGTAAGGCTGGCGGGATCCTGGCCGGGCCGCAGCCCCGCCATGGCAGCGATGAGAGCCACAAGCAGCAGCTGCACCAGCAGCAGCCAGCCACGCCTTCGGTCGGGCCAGGGGATCGGCCAGCGATCCAGCAGCGGCGCCCAGACCATCTTCAGGGTGTAGGGCAGCTCGGCGTAGGCCAGTAACCCGATCAGGCCCAGGGGTACCCCGCTGGCGGCGAGCCAGCCCTGCAGCAGCTTGCTGCCCACCATGTAGGGCGTGCCGCTCGCCACTCCCTCGGCGGCGACGGCGGTGAGGCGACGCCAGGTGCCGGCCGGGGGGACGGGCTCGGGGGGCATCGCAGGCGGCTCAGATGGGCCAACACTAGGTGTGCTTTATCGACAGCTATTGCTCGCTTCCCAGCCCCTGGGGGTACGGCCCTGCCATGGTCCCGGGCCTTAAGGCGATCACCCCGGGGCCCCGATAGGGGCTAAGGAGCGACAACCCTTGAGTTGCCTATTGGCTGCTCTCCCCCCTAGCCCGCCGCCATCCCGCCAGAATGGGGCTCCTGAACCGCCAGACCGTGCAATTTTTCCGTTCAACCCTGTTGCCGGCGGCGATCGTGGTGCTGTTTGGCCTGGCCCTGTTTGCGGTGAGTGCCCGTATCTGGCTGCCGGGGGACATGGCCGCCCCCGCTCCCCTTGGCTGACCTACCGACCTGAACAATTCGTCCGGGCGCGGGGGCCAGGGCCAGGCTGGCTTTTACGATCTTCAGATGGCGGACTCCCTGCACCCGTTCTCCCACAGCCCGTCCGAGCTGGCCCTGGACCCGGAGGTCCTGGCTTCCGAGCTGGCGGAGGAGCTGCTTGGCGATCCCCTCGACGACCTGGATATGGATGCCGCCCAGCCCGATCTGGCGGCCGAATGTGACCTTGGTCTAGTGCTCCTGCAGGGCAGTTCCGATGAACGGATGCAGGGCCTGCGCATCTTTTGTACCTACCGGGACCCCCGGGCCCCAGACAAGTTGCTGCCCTTGCTGGATGCCAGTTGTCCGATTCAGCGGATGAGTGCCGTCTACGCCCTGGGCCGTAACCCTGCCCCGCAGGCCGTGGTGCCCCTGCTGGCCCTGCTCCAGAACGACAGCAATGGCTATGTGCGCAAGGCCGTGGCCTGGAGCCTGAGCAGCTACCCGGATGCGCCGGTGATGACCCCCCTGATCCGGGCCCTGCAGAACGACATCGCCGCCGTGCGCCTCTGGGCCTCTAGCACCCTGGCCGATGCCGGCTCCACGGGCCTGGCCAAGGCCGACCAGGCCGCCGGTCAGTTGCTGGTGAGCCTGCGCATCGACAGCGAGCCGGTGGTTCGCAGCAACAGCGCCTGGTCCCTGGGCCGGCTCTATGGCGACCTGGTGGAGCCGCGGCAGCGGGAGGTGGAGCAGGCCCTGGTGCAGGCCCTCCTCAAGGACACCGATCCCACCGTGCGGGACGAGGCCCGGATGGCGCTTGAACAGCTCGAAGATCCCGAAGTGCTCGAACGGCTCCACACCCTGGTGGATGAGGGCCTGCTCAGCTAGTTGCCTCTGGCCAGGGACGGTGCTGAGCCCGTTGGGTTTGGAACCTCATCCGCCATTGACCCCGGCTAGCATCCGATCCACCGAGGGCACTTCTGGCATGGGCCAGCAATCGATTCGTTACCGCATCTTGGCCAATGGCAGGGTCGAGGAGGAGGTGATTGGCTTGCAGGGAGACGCCTGCCAGGCCCTCACAGGTGCGATCGAGTCCAGCCTTGGCACCGTGCTCTCCTCTCGCGCCACCGCCGAGGCCTATGGACAGGATGCTTTGACCAGCCTTGATCAACAGGCTTCGGTGCAGAAGTCATCCAGCTAGGGCCAGCCACCCGTCACCGTTCGTTCCACCACCCGTTCTGGAGCCCGCCCAGCGGCCCAGATCGCCCTTTACCCAAGCCGTTCACCTGAGGGTCCCCCGATGTCCCACTTCAGCACCATCAAGACCGAACTGCGCGACCGCGGCGCCCTGATCGAGGCCCTGCGCGACCTGGGCCACGAGCCGAGCGAGGGCGAGCGACCGGTGCGGGGTTACCGCGGCCAGACCGTGATCGCCGATCTGGCCATCGCCCAGGCCGAAGGGACTGACATCGGTTTCCGATGGAATGGCGCCATCGGCAGCTACGAGCTGGTGGCCGATCTGGAGCTTTGGAAGCAACCCGCCCCGGTGGAGCGCTTCCTGGCCCGCCTGTCCCAGCGCTATGCCCTGCGCACGATCCTGGCGGCCACGGCCCAGGAGGGCTTCCAGGTGAGTGAGCAACAGGAGGCCGCCGATGGCAGCATCGAACTGGTGGTAACCCGCTGGGACGGCTAGGCCCCCTTCCTTATCCAAGCCAAAAGCACCCGTAGCAGCCCATCCCGCACCAGTCCATCCGCAGCAGTTCATGGCAGGCCCGGTTGATCCTTCCCTCGCCTTCCAGGCCAGTGCCCGTCCCCCTGGGGGACCGACTGGATCGGAGCCCCTGCTCGGGGGTGCGTTGCGCCAGAAGGCTGTGTGGGTCGATGAGGCCGTCTGCATCGGTTGCCGCTATTGCACCCACGTCGCCAGCTTGACCTTTCTGGTCGAGCCCCTCTGGGGTCGCTCAAGGGCCCTGCGCCAGGACGGCGACAGCACGGAGTTGATCCAGGAGGCGATCGACACCTGTCCGGTGGATTGCATCCATTGGGTGGCCTACGAGGAGCTGCCCCAGCTCGAGGCCCAGCTCGCCAACCAGGAGATCCAGCCCCTGGGTTTGCCCTCCCCAGCCCGCGTCAGGCGGACCCTGCCGCGCCCCTGAGCCGCCTTGGCCGCCCCCCCAGTGCCGATTCCCACCCGCCGCTTCGGCCGCACCGAACTGGCGATGCCGCTGCTGTCCCTGGGGGGCATGCGGTTTCAGCAGAGCTGGAGTGACCTGCCGGCCGACCAGATCAGTCTGGAGAGCCAGGCCAACCTGCGCCTCACCCTGGAACGGGCTGTGGCCAGTGGTTTGCACCACATCGAAACGGCCCGCCACTACGGCACCTCCGAGCGCCAGCTGGGCTGGTTGCTGCCTGAGTGCCCCGATCCCGAGCGCCTGCTCCAGACCAAGCTGCCGCCCCAGCAGGATCCGCTTCGCTTTGAAGCCGATCTTCGCCTCAGTTTCGAGCGGCTCGGGCTCGATCGGCCTGAGTCCCCTGGCCGGATCGACCTGCTGGCGATCCATGGCATCAACCAGCCCAAGCACCTGGACCAGGCCCTGCGGCCCGGCGGCTGTTTGGAGGTGGCCCGGCGCTGGCAGGACGAGGGCCGGATCGGCTCGGTGGGCTTTTCCACCCATGCCCCCCTGCCCCTGATCCTGGAGGCGATTGAAAGTGACCGCTTCGATTACATCAACCTGCATTGGTACCTGATTCGCCAGGACAACGCTGCGGCGATTGCCGCCGCCAACCGCCACGACATGGGGGTGTTCCTGATCAGTCCCACCGACAAGGGCGGCCACCTGCACAGCCCCTCCCAGCGCCTGCTGGAACTCTGCGCCCCGTTGCATCCGATCGTCGTTAACGATCTGTTCTGCCTGAGCGCCCCGGGGGTGCACACGATCAGCGTCGGCGCCGCCCGGCCCAGTGATTTCGACTTGCACCTTCAGGCGGTGGACCTGCTGAGCCAGGCCCCTGAGCTGCTACCCCCGGTGCTGGAGCGCCTGGAGCGGGCCCGCGTTGAGCGCTTGGGGGAAGCCTGGCTCGCCAGCTGGCAGCAGGGCCTGCCCGCCTGGCAGAACACGCCGGGGGGCATCAACCTGCCGACCCTGCTCTGGCTCCACAACCTGCTCCAGGCCTGGGACCTGGAGGCCTACGGCCGGGCCCGTTATGGCCTGCTGGGCTCCGGCGGCCACTGGTTCCCCGGCGCCAACGCCGATGCCCTCGATGCCACGGTGAGCGAAGCCGAGCTCCTGGCAGTGCTGGGGGAGAGCCCCTGGGCCGAGGTGATTCCACCGATCCTGCGGCAGCTGCGCCAGCGCCTGGGTGGCGCCCCCAGCCAGCGGCTCTCCAGCACGGATTGAGGGCTCAAGGGCAGCCCAGGGGTTGCTTGGCAGGAACCCCCACAGTCCGGGGGTAGGCGGCCGGGCAGGGCCCTAGGGGCCGCAGCACGAGGACATGGCGCACGCCCCGATCGGCCGGCAGGTTGCGGCGTTCCTGGCGCTCCAGGCCGGCCCGCAGGGGCACCAGGGCCCGCTCCAGGTCGGTGCCGTCCTGGTCGCTCCAGTGGCCCCTGTAAAGCAGGGCCTCGCCGCCTTGGGCTAGCAGCGGCACCAGGTATTCGGCCACCACGGGGGCGGCGGCCACGGCCCGGGCCAGGGCCAGGTCGAACTGGCCACGGCAGCTGCGCTCGCGGCCGCTCCGCTCCACCCGCTCGCAGCGCAGGGTGAGCCGCTCGGCCAGCCCTAGGGCCTGGGCCATGGCTTGCACCGCCTCGACCTTGCGGCCGACCGAATCAATCAACGTCAGCCGGGCCTGGGGCAGGGCGATCGCAACAGCCAGCCCCGGGAAGCCGCCGCCGGTGCCCACATCGACGCAGCGCAGGGGTCCGGGCGGACCGTTGAGGCGCCCTACCAGGGGCCAGAGGCTGTCATAGAGCTGGGAGATCCAGAAGTCTTCGCCCTCCACCAGCCGGGTGAGGTTGAGCCGGCTGTTCCAGAGGCGCAGTTGCTCCTGTAGGGCCAGGAATTGGGCCAGCTGCCCGGCCGACGGGGTCCAGCCCAGCTCCTGCCAGAGGAGCTCCGAGGGGGACGCGAACGGGGAGTCGCTGGCAGATGGGGCGCTGTCTTGGTTAGGGGCCATCCTGGCGGGGTATCAACGGGGGTCACGGTCCTGGTGCCTAGGATCCCCCAGACCAGGGGCGACCACTGTGGCTGCCGGCAATTTCAGCAGCCAAGCCAGCAGCCAAGCCAGTGGCGGCAGCCCTGGGCCCGAGACCGGCGCCCAGGGGTCGCCTCAGGCCGTGGTCCAGCAGAGTTTCTATGGCCTGCTGCAGCTGGCCGAGGACGCCTCCCTCGAGGAACTGCGTCAGGCGTTTCGGCGCCAGAGCAAACGGCTCCATCCCGACACCACAAGCCTGCCGGCGGCTGTTGCCCAGGAGTCCTTCCGCCAGCTTCGCCAGGCCTATGTCATCCTGCTCGACCCCGAGCGGCGCCGCGCCTATGACGCCACTCTGGCGGCGGCCCGAAGCCAAGCCGGCCAGGGCCTGAGGTCGTCGCCGGCTGCCCCAGGTTCGGCCTCGGCTGGCGCGGTGCCGACGCGGGCGGTGGGGGTGGGTGGACCGGGGATCGGTCCGTTTCCGAACGGCAGCCCGACCTCCCTGGGTGGCCCCACCCCCAGGGCGAACCCTGCTGTCCCGGACCCTTGCCCAGGCAACAGCCCAGGCCCTGCCAGTCGCCCGGGTAACGGCGTTGGCGGCGCCCGGAACCTCGCAGCCAGCGGCCTGGGTGTGGGTGAGGGCCTGCCCAAGCCAGATTCGGTGCGGCGCACCCTCTCCGGCGGCGAGTGGTTTGCCCTGTTGCTGCTGGGCCTGGCCCTGGTGTTCTGCCTGGTGCTGGGGGTGGGCCTGGCCTGGCTACGCGGCACTGAACTGGTGCGCGAACCGAGTTGGTGGCCTGCCCAGGAGAGTTTGGAGCCCTCGCAGCCAGTCCCGTCGCTTCCGTCGACGGGGTTGCAGGGCTAAGGGCTTGCCCGGATCCCCTGACGCCCCCGGCAGCACCCCAGACTGGTCGTTGCCTTGGAGTTGCCCTTGCCCATGCCCTCCTTGCCGCCAGCCCAGACGCCCCTGTACAACCATCCACTCCCGGCGATTGAGGCCTGGTTGGCCGTGCTCGGAGCCGTTCAGCAGCCGGGGCGGCCCTGCTTTTGGCGCCTGCGCCATGGCGGTTGGAGCGCCGACCTGGAGCTGGGGGTCGGGGAGATCGCTGTGGTTTGGCAGCCGGGCAGCGCCAGTGATGGCTCGGCGACGGCGGCCGTGCGGCGCCAGTTCCCCTACGGCCTGTCCCGGGCCGATGTGGAGGCAGCGATCCTGGCGGGGCCCTGATGGCAAAGCCCGGGCTCAGGTTTGGGCCTGGCGGGCGCTCCCTCAGAGATCGTCTAGGGCGCGGCGGATGGCTGAGTAGCAGCGGTCCAGCTGGTCATCGCTGAGACACAACGGTGGCAGCAGGTAGACGACCGGGCCCAGGGGCCGTAGGAACACGCCCTCGGCCAGCACCCGCCGTTGCAGCTCCCGCCCGGCTGGATGCAGATAGCCCGGTTGTTCTACCGCCAGGTCGAAGGCGGCGATGCTGCCGCAGAGCCTGGGCCTAAGCACCCGCGGATGGGCCGCCAGCCGCTCCAGGTGGGGCCGGTGCCTGGCGGCGAACCCCTGGTAGCGCTCCGGTTGGGCCTGGAGCAGGGCCAGGCTGGCATTGGCGGCGGCGCAACCGAGGGGGTTGGCCGTGAAGCTGTGGCCGTGGAAAAAGGTGCGGGCGTAGCCGGGATCGCTGTCGATGAAGCCCTGAAATAGCCGTTCGCTGGCCAGGGTCACCCCCATCGGCAGGAAGCCACCGGTGAGGCCCTTGGAGAGGGCCATCAGGTCGGGTTGCAGGCCGGCCCTGGTGCTGGCGAACAGGGAGCCGCTGCGGCCAAAGCCCACCATCACCTCATCGGCAATCAGCAGGGCCCCCGCCGCCCGTACCCGGGCCTGAACCGCCTGCAGAAACTCGGGCCGCACCATGGCCATGCCGCCGGCCCCCTGCACCAGGGGCTCCAGGATCACGGCTGCGGTGGGCACCTCCAGCAGCTGGTCCAGGTGGTTGAGGGCCTGCCGTTCCCGCTCCTCCACCCCGTCATCGCCCCACCAGGTGGCCGGCCAGGGGCAGCGGGCCACCCCGAAGAGCAGGGGCTCAAAGGGGGCGGAAAACAGCGAGCGCTCCCCCACGCTCATGGCTCCCACCGTGTCGCCGTGATAGGCGCCCTCAAAGGCGATCAGCTGCTGGCGGGCCGGCCCCTCCCCCCCCTCGGCGCGGTTGTGCCACCACTGCCAGGCGATTTTGAGGGCCACCTCCACGGCGGTGGAGCCGTTATCGGAGAAGAACAGGCGCTCGATGCCGCTGAGGGCCGCCAGCTGGCTGGCCAGGGTTTCGGCGGCCGGATGGCTGAAATTGGCAAAGATCACCTGCTCTAGCTGGCTGGCCTGGGCGGCGATGGCGGCGGCAATCGTCGGTTCGCCGTGGCCATGCAGGGTCACCCACCAGCTGCTGATCGCATCGATCAGCAGCTGGCCGTCATCCAGCTCCAGCAGGGCGCCCTGGCCGCCCACGGCCCGCAGGGGCGGATCGGCGCCGGCCACCTGGGTGAAGGGATGCCAGAGGTTGGGATGCCAGCTCATCGGTGCAGGGGGTTGGGGTCTGGTTGGGGTTGCAGCCCCGCGGCGGCTGCGGCTAGGGCAGCGCCCAGGCCGCTTGTTTGCCAAAGGGCAGCCAGGCTCTCGCGGTTGATAGCCGCCAGGGGCGGCAGGCAGGCCAGGAGGGGGACGCCCGCCAGGGCGGCCAGGGTTCTGGGGTTGTCGGCGTGGGGCGGGCCATTGAGCACCAAGCCGAGCACGGGAATGCGCCGCTGGGCTAGGGCCTCCAAGGAGAGCAGCGTGTGGTTCAAGGTTCCCAGGCCACTGCGCGCCACCAGCAACACCGGCAGGCCCCAAGCCTGGATTTGCTCGATCTGGAGCCGGTCCCGGCGCAGGGGCACCAGCAGCCCGCCGGCGCATTCCACCACCAACGCTCCCGCCAAGGTTGGCAGGGCTAGCCGGCTGGGCTCGATCGGCGCACCGGTCACCCCAGCCCTGGCGCCCTCCAGTTCGGCGGCCCCTTCTAGTTCAGCGGCCCCTTCTAGCTCGGCGGCCCAGTGGGGGGACACCGGGGCGGCCAGGCGGTAGGCCTCTGGCAGCAGTCGGGGCTCGGGCAGCTGCAGCCACTCGCGCAGCCGATCGCTGTCGCCGCCGCCCTCAAGGCCGCATTGCACCGGTTTCCAGTAGCTGGCCGAGAGCCCCTCCACCAGTAGGGCGCTGACCACGGTTTTGCCCACATCGGTGTCGGTGCCGCAGACCACCAGGCGTAGGGGTTGGTTGTCTTGCGCGTTCAAGGGGGGCTCAAGGGGGTGTTTGGCGGTTTGCTCAGGGTTTGCGGGCTAGCAGGAGCAGCACCTCCCATTCCAGCGGGCATTCGCCCGCCCTGGGGGGCCAATGGGCCTGCAGGCGGCGCAGTTCGGCGGGGCTGAGCTGGCCCGCGGTGCTGGCCTGGGCGCCGATCGCCTTGAGCTCCCTTAGGAAGGCCAGGGCCTGGGGCCGGCGGCGGCTGAATCGCAGCCGTTGGCAACGCAGGAGCTGGAGTTGGCACTCCGCCGCCTCGATCAGTTCGCTGGCGGCGGGCAGGGCCAGCCCCGTGAATGGCACCCGGGCCCGCTCCGCCGCCTGGCGCCATTGCTGGAAGCTGGCGGCGCAGGGCACGGCCAGGACCAGCCAGCCCCCCCGGGCCAATTGGCTGGCCCACTGGTCCAGGTGACGCCGGGGCTGCTCCAGCCACTGCAGGGCAAAGCTTGAGGCCAGCAGGCTGGCGCCGGCTAGTTGGGCGGGCAGGCCCAAGTTGAGGTCCCAGAGCAGGCGGGTGCTGGCTTCCCGCCCGGGCGGCTCGCTCTCCAGCAGGGCCTGGCAGTTGTCCAGGCGCACCAGGTTCAGGTCCGGGCGCTGCAGGGCTATCGAGCGGGCCAGCAGGCCCGTGCCGGCGCCCAGGTCAGCCCGGGGGCCTGGCCCGATCGCCAGGGGCCGGCAGAGGTGGCCCAGGCGCCAGGCGATCGCCCGCTGGATCCGGGCTTCGGCCTCGTAGTGGTTGGCGGCGCCACTGAAGCAGTCCCGCACCCGCTCGCTAAAGATCGCCGTGGGCAGCGCTGGATCGGCGGCCCTGGTTCTGGCCCTGGAGGTTTCAACCATGGGCTGGTGAGGCTGGTCTTGCCTTCTGGTGGAGCTCGGCGCCGGGCCCAGGCCCAAACAGGCATTGATCGAGCCAGTCAAGGACAGGGCCGATCAGGGGCGGTCCCTGCAGGGGCGCTCCCAGCAGGCTGTGGCCGATTCCCTCCAGGGTCCAGATTTCGGCCTGGGGTAGGGCCTGGCGCAGCAGGGCCCGGCTGGTGGTGGGCACGATGGCGTCGGCGCCGGCCTCCACGATCAGCACCGGCACCGAACGGGGAAAGGCCTGCGGCAGGCCTTCGCAGCGGCCCAGCAGGGCCAGATCCTCCAGTAGCCGGGCGACCCCCGCCGCCTCGCTGCCCACCTCGGCGACGCCCAAGCACAGCTGGTCCAGGCGGGCCGGGGCCGCGGCCCGCCTCAGGAACTCGTCCAGCAGGGGGGCCAGCTCGCCCTGGTGGATCCGGCTGGCCATCGCCCCTAGGGCCGCCCGGGTGCGCCTGCCGCTGGCGCCGGGGGGCACAAAGCCGCCAAAGCTGGCCAGCAGCACCACAGCCCGGGCCTGGCTCCACAGCTCGGCCGGCAGCAGGTGCAGGCCCAGGGAATGGACCAGCACGGCGCCGCCTTCGCCAGGCCAGCGGGGGGCGTGGGGCGTTTGGCAGCCGTAGCCCCGTTCACCGGTGTGCAGGTTCCAGCCGCGGCTGGCGGCGGCCTGGCGCCAGGGCTCCCAGGCCCGCTGGTCGCCGGCCCAGCCGTGCATGGCGATTAGGTCCAGGGTCATGGCGCCTGCCCCAGGGCCTTCAGCAGCCGCTTCAGGCTGCCCGCTGGCAGGTCTTGGCGCAGCACCAGCCTTAGGCGCGAGGTCCCCGGGGGCACCGTCGGCGGCCGGATCGCCACTGCCAATAGACCGTGACCTTCGAGGCGCTGTTGCAGGGCCAGGGCCGCCTGCTCCTCGCCCACCAGCAACGACAAAATCGGCCCCTGGCCCGGCGGCCGCGGCCAACCGGCCGCGGCTAAGGCCCCGCGCCAGCGTTCGGCCCGCGCCCTCAGGGCCTCCCCCCAGCCGGGGTTGCTCTCGACCAGGTCGAGGGCGGCCAGGGCTGCGGCGGCCAGGGCCGGCGCCAGGGCGGTGGTGTAGCGGAAGGCGCCGGCCTGTTGCAGCAACCATTCGCCGGCGATCGCTCCGGTGGCCAGGAAGGCGCCACCGCCACCGAAGGCCTTGCCGAAGGTGCCGCTCACCAGGGTCACGGCCGGTTGGTCCCAGGCCAGGCCGCGGCCGCCGGGGCCAAGCACCCCCAGGGCATGGGCCTCATCAAGCAGCAGGGCCGCGCCGTAGTTGGCGCAGAGGCTGGCCAGGGCAGCGGCGTCCGGCTGGCTGCCTTCCATGCTGAAGAGGCTTTCGCTAATCACCAGCAGCCTTTGGCTGGGCGCCTGGGCCCGGGCCTGGTGGAGGCGCCGCTCCAGGTCGGTTAGGTCGTTGTGGGCGAAGCGCTGTAGGCTGGCGCCGCTGGCCTGAACCCCCACCAGCAGGGAGTGGTGGCAGAGGCGATCGGCGATCACCAGGCTGTGGCGATCGGCCAGGGCACCGACGGCGGCCAGGTTGGCTTGGAAGCCACTGGGAAAGAGCAGCACCCGCTCCCGGCCCAGCCAGTGCGCCAGCCGCCCCTCTAGGGCGCTGTGCACCGGCCGGCTGCCGCTCACCAGCCGCGAGCCGCCGGCCCCCACCCCGTCGCGCTCAAGGGCCTGGCGGGCGGCGGCCAGCAGCTGGGGGTGACGGGCCAGCCCCAGGTAGTCGTTGCTGGCCAGATCCAGCAGGGACCCAACCGCCGGGCCCGTTTGGGGCGTCAGTTCGGCGGTGCCGTCGGGTTGGAAGTCGCGCAGCTGCCGTCGCCGTGTAGCCGGCAGGGCGGCTAGGGCCTCTGCCAGCGGGGCGAGGGGATCGGGGAAGGGGGTCACGGCTGGATCAGCCCTTGCCTGGTCAAGCTGGCCAGGCCCAACGTCAGCACCGACGCTACGGCGCCAAAAGCCCGCCCAGCTCGCCAGGCAGACGGGGCCGTTGAACCGGGTAACCAGGTCAGATGGCCCAGCCCCAGCCCCTGGCCCAAGGACTGCCGCTGCCCAACGGCCGCGTGCTGATTCTGTTGGCGACCTTTCCGCTGGTTTGGCTGCCTCGGCTGTCGCTTTTGTAGAACTCCCGGCTTCCCGCCTATGGCCTGGGCTGCCTGGCGAAGGCCATGGAGATCGCCGGCGCAGGGTTAATGCTGCAGAACAAAACAGCGATTTTTTGGTTGCTTTTGTGCATATTGCTGGCTGGATTGCCTCCATTGGTGTGTATTTGGTTCCCTTGGTAAAAGCTTTGATTCTGGAGCCCCATATCACCACTACCGTGCCAATAGGTGCGGTCTTCGGCCAGCTGCTGATCGTCTAAATGGATGAATTTTTCTGGATGCCCTGGCGTCTTTAAGGGCTGATTGTTTTGTGTTGATTAATGCTGGATRCCATTGTTCAGATGMTGTGATTCTGAGGTTGTCCTAGATAATTCGGGGATCGTTTGGCTACCTCACTTCCGCGGGTGCCCCTACGCTGGTGCCGGTGAGTTTGGCCGCCCAGGTGATCTGCRCCTGGATCACGATTGCGGGCCAGCTTTATAGCGCCACTAGG
>NSII01000033.1 GCA_002737305.1 Synechococcus sp. Baikal-G1 | reverse complement strand
AGGCCACCAGGCAGGCCGTCACCCGGTCGCTCCAACGCACCACCACCAGGAGTTCCCGCGGGCTGCGGCTAAATCCCTTCTGGGAAAGGGCCGCAAACTCGGCGAGGTTGTCGTGGGTCACCAGCGGATTGCCGGCAAGGGCCCTGGCCCAGGCGAGGCCAAAGGCTTCGCCCTGTTCCCTTCGGCATTGGGCGCGGGCTGCATCGAAATCAACCCCCGCTTGGCGCAGGTGCACGAAGGCATCGAGCTCCGGGTCCAGGTGCTCCAGCCAACTCGAGAGTTGGCCCACGGCCCCCTGCCGCGCCGTGGTGCCGCCTRGGCCCTCCTCGATCACTAGCAACGGCGCCTCCAGGGACCAGTGATCCAGGGCCAGCAGGACCCGGGCGGATTCGGCCAGGAGCCGGCGGTGGGCGGCGATCAGGCTGGTGTGCTGGTCCTGGCGGAACTCCATGGCAGGCAATGGGGTTCCCCATCCTGGGCTGCGGTAGCCGCGGCGCAGGCGCCGCTGGCAACCAGCCCATAGGATTGGCCCATGCGCAGCGCCACCAGCGAGGTTCCCACCAGGGACGTTCCCCCCCTCGGTGAGCTCTTTCCATTCCCCCTGGATGATTTCCAGCTGGAGGCGATCGATGCCCTTAACCAGGGCCAATCGGTGGTGGTGAGTGCCCCCACCGGCTCGGGCAAGACCTTGGTGGGCGAATACGCCATCCATCGGGCCCTGGCCCATGGCCAGAAGGTGTTTTATACGACACCGCTCAAGGCTCTTTCCAATCAGAAGCTGCGCGATTTCCGCGAGCAATTCGGCGTTGAGAATGTCGGTCTAATGACCGGCGATTTCAGCGTCAACCGCGAGGCCAGCGTCGTGGTGATGACGACGGAAATCTTCCGCAACATGCTCTATGCCGAGGTCGAGCGGGGCGATGACCCCCTCGCCGACGTGGAGGCGGTGGTGCTGGATGAGTGCCACTACATGAACGATTCCCAGCGGGGCACCGTCTGGGAAGAATCGATTATCCATTGTCCGTCCTCGGTGCAGCTGGTGGCCCTCTCGGCCACCGTGGCCAATGCCGGCCAACTCACCGACTGGATCGACCGGGTGCACGGCCCCACCCGATTGGTGCTTAGCGATTTCCGGCCCGTACCCCTGGATTTCAGTTTTTGTAGCGCCAAGGGGCTCCACCCTTTGCTCAACGACGAGCGCACCGGCCTGCATCCCAATTGCAAGGTCTGGCGGGCGCCGAAGGGCTCCAGCCGCAAGGGCAAGTCGCCGCGGCCGCCCCAGCCCGAACCGCCGCCCCTGGCCTTTGTGGTGGCCCAGATGGCGGAACGGGACATGCTGCCCGCCATCTATTTCATCTTCAGCCGCCGCGGCTGCGACAAGGCCATGCGCGACCTGGGCAAAATTTGCCTGGTGACCCCGGCCGAGCAGGCCCGCATCAGCACCCGCCTGGAGGCCTTCGTGCGGGCGACCCCCGAGGCCGTTCGTGAGGGCGGCCACGACGAGGCGCTGCTACGCGGCATTGCCGCCCACCATGCCGGCGTGCTGCCCGCCTGGAAAGAACTGATCGAGGAACTGTTCCAGCAGGGGCTGATCAAGGTGGTGTTTGCCACCGAAACCCTGGCGGCCGGGATCAACATGCCCGCCCGCAGCACCGTGATCTCGGCCCTGAGCAAGCGCACCGAGCGGGGCCATCGTCCCCTGATGGGCAGTGAATTCCTGCAGATGGCCGGCCGGGCCGGTCGCCGCGGCCTCGATACCCAGGGCTATGTGGTCACGGTGCAGAGCCGTTTTGAGGGGGTGCGCGAGGCGGGCCAGCTGGCCACTAGCCCCGCCGATCCCCTGGTGAGCCAGTTCACCCCCAGCTACGGCATGGTGCTCAACCTGCTCCAGCGCAATGAGTTGCCCAAGGCGAAGGAACTGGTGGAGCGCAGTTTTGGTCGCTATCTGGCCACCCTCGATCTGGTGGAAGATGAGGCCCGCATCGCCGACCTGCTCCAGCAACTGGAGGCGCTCACGGGCTCTGGCGAGGAGGTGGCCTGGGACGACTTCGAGGACTACGAGAAGCAGCGGGGTCGCCTGCGCGAAGAACGCCGCATTCAGCGCATCCTGCAGCAACAGGCCGAGGAAACCCTGGCCCATGAGCTCACCTTGGCCCTGCGTTTCTCCAGCGAAGGAACCTTGCTCAGCCTCAAATCCCCCCAGCTCAAGGGCCGGGTCACGCCGGCCGTGATCGTTGAGAAGATCGAGGGTCCGGGCCAGTTTCCCCAGCTGCTCTGCCTCAGTGATGAGAACGTTTGGATCCTGGTGCCCTGCCACGCGGTGGTGAGCCTCCATGCCGAGTTGAGCTGCCTGCAGGTCCAGGGGGTCCAGGCCCCGGCACTGCACCACATTGGCGAGATTCGCCATGGCGACCAGGCCAGTGGCGGCCTAGCCCTGGCCGTAGCCCACATGGCCCGGCGCCATGACATGGCCACCCCCCAGTACGACCTGGCCGGTGAGGTGCAGGCCCAGGCCCTTTTGGTGCGGGAACTGGAGCTAGCCCTCGAACTGCACCCGGCCCACCTGCGCGGCGACCGCAAGAAGATCACCAAGCAACGCCAACGCATGGAGGAGCTGGAGATCGAGATCGAGGAGCGCCAGCGGATCCTCCATCACCGCGCCAATCGCCATTGGGAGACCTTCCTGTCCCTGATCGACATCCTGCGCTTTTTTGGCTGTTTGGCCGGTAGTGAGGGGCTTGAACCCACCGAAATCGGCCGCACCGTGGCGGCGATCCGCGGCGATAACGAGCTCTGGATCGGCCTGGCCCTCATGAGCGGCCACCTCGATGAACTGGAGCCCGCCGACCTGGCTGCCGTGCTCGAGGCGATTTCCACCGAGGTCAACCGGCCCGACCTCTGGAGTGGTTATCCGCCGCCGCCGGCCGCCGATGAGGCCCTGCATGATCTGCGCGGCATCCGCCGGGAGTTGCTGCGCCAGCAGGAGCAGGCCGAGGTGGTGGTGCCCGTTTGGTACGAGGCCGAATTGATGGGCCTGGTGCAGGCCTGGGCCAAGGGGGTGAGTTGGAACGACCTGATCGCCAACAGCTCCCTCGATGAGGGCGATGTGGTGCGGATCATGCGCCGCACCGTTGATCTGCTGGCCCAGATCCCCTACTGCGAAGCCGTGAGCGAGCAGCTGCGCACCAACGCCCGCCAGGCCCTCAAGGCGATCAACCGCTTCCCGGTCTGCGAGCCGATCGACCTGGCCCCCGGGGGGGCTAGCCCCAACCTGGCTACGGTGCGGGCGGCCTAGGCGGTCTCAGCACCAGCCAAACCATCAGCAGCAGGCCGCTGATGCTGACAACGGTGTAGATCCAATCGGCATAGGGGGTCCAGAACAGCCCCAGGATCAGGCCGAACCGCCCAGGGTCCATCCCGTCAGCGGGGGGCATCGCCACCAGCAAGCGTCTTGGGACTCGCCCCCTCTTGGGTCACGGTTAGATCCCCAGCCGTTGCCAGATCACCTCGAGGTTCTGCTGGTGCAGGGCGGTGGAGAAGCACTCGGCCAGATCTGCCGGGCTGAGCCGGCTGGTGACATCGGCATCGGCCTCCAGGTTGGCGTGGAAATCGCCGCCGGGCTGGTTCCAGGCGCTGTGGGCGTTGCGCTGCACGATCCGGTAGGCCTCTTCCCGGGCCAGGCCCGTGTCCACCAGGGCCAGCAGCACCCGCTGGCTGAACACCACGCCGCCGTAGACGTTCATGTTGCGGGCCATGTTCTCGGGGTAGACCCCGAGGCCAGCCACCACAGCGGTGGTTTCCCGCAGCATGAAGTGCAGGGTCACCGAACAATCGGGCAGCATCATCCGTTCCACCGAGCTGTGGCTGATGTCGCGCTCATGCCAGAGGGCGCAGTTCTCCAGGGCGGCGATCGTGTAACTGCGCAGCACCCGGGCCAGGCCGCTAATCCGTTCGCTGCGGATCGGATTGCGTTTGTGGGGCATGGCGGAGCTGCCCTTCTGGCCCTTGGCGAAGTTTTCCTCCACCTCCAGTACATCGGTGCGCTGCAGGTTGCGAATTTCGGTGGTGATGCGCTCCAGGGCAACCCCCACCAGGGCCAGGGTCTGGACGTATTCGGCGTGGCGATCGCGGCCGATCACCTGGGTGCTAGCGGTGTCTGGTTCTAGGCCCAGCATTTGGCAGGTGATCGCCTCCACCTGGGGATCGGTGTTGGCGTAGGTGCCCATGGCGCCGCTGATCTGGCCCACGCTCACCACTCGCTCGAGCCGCTCGAGCCGTTCCTGGTTGCGCAGCACCTCGG